>PMOY01000197.1 GCA_003165655.1 Solirubrobacterales bacterium | reverse complement strand
CAGCGCGAACTCGTCGAGCGTCATCGCCGCGAAGATCCCGTACAGGGTGGCGGTGATCCGTGAGCCCCACTGGGGCGGCACGTCCTCGCCGGTGAAAGCCCGCTGGACCCAGACGAAGCCGACTCCGATCAGGCCCAGGATCCCGGGCGTGGAGTGGTGCAGGTGGCGGCCGCCGGCGCTCATGTTGTGAAACGGGCCGACGCCGGCCTTGATCGAGTGCGTGATCGCGCGGCAGGCGGCGAAGCCACCGGTGAAGCCGACGGCGCTGAGCAGCGCTCGCTCAGCCTGCGGGTCATGAGCAAAGTGCCTGCCGTAGAGGCCCTTGAGCTGCATCGTCGCCAGATCCTACCGGGCGCGCAGCCGGCCCAGGATCAGGTCCTGGACCTGATGGGCCTCGGGGATCCGCATCACCAGCACCAGCCGCGCGTAGAGCACGATCGCGACCGCCCCGGCGACCCCGAGCTCGACCAGCTCGGCGATCAGCGCGCGGCCGAGCAACGCGTCGAGGCCCTTCCAGATCAGCCATGCGGCGACCGTCGTGATCGCGGTCGCGATCAGGATCCGAACCGTGATCATCATCGTCTGCCCCAGCTCCAGGCGACCGTTGAAGCCGCGCCGTAGCCGCGCCAGCTGCAGGTAGGTCATCACCACGTTGGCCACGACGGTCCCGATCACGAGCCCCGCGATCCCAAGCGGTTTGTAGAGCGCGAGCGAGACGATCAGGTCGACGACGATGTTCATCGCCGCCAGCTTGGTCGGGATCCACGGCCGCTGCAGGGCGAAGAAGGTCCGCGTGAGCAACAGGTTGATGCCGCCGAACGGGAGGCTGAAGGCGAACCAGAAGAGGGCGATCGATACCAGGTGGGTGGAGTACGCGTTGAAATGACCGCGCTGGTAGACGAGCCGCGTGATCGGGGTCGCGAGCACGATCAGGACGGCCGCAGAAGGGATCAGCAGCAGATTGATCTGGCGCATCCCGTTCCCGACCGCGCGGCGCATCTCGGCCACGTCGCGCCGGTTGGCAAGTCGGCTGAGCGTGGGAAAGAGGACGGTTGCGACGGCGACGCTGAACATCCCCTGGGGCAGCATGTAGATCCGGAACGCGTTGTCGATCGCGCGCGGCGCGTTGACCGAGACGAGCGCGCCGAAGACGGTGTTGAGCAGCTGGTCGAGGTTGACGATCCCGAGTCCGATCGTCACCGGCAACATGAGCACGAATACTTGGCCGACGCGCGGATCGCGCCAGTCGATCGAGAACCCGAGGCGAAAGTCGATCCTCCGCAGCGCGGAGGCGACCATCAGCATCTGCACAACCGTCGCGACCAGCCAGGCGATCGCGTACGCGTACAGTCGGTCGCCGCCGTGGAAGCGTGAGTGCAGGCTGACGAGACCCACGAGGATCACCAAGTTCCAGACCGCGGGTGCGATCGCGGGGATCGTGAACTCGTCGTAGGACTGCAGGATCCCGACGAGGAGGCCGGTCAGGCCGAGCAGGAGCACGACCGGGAACAACACCTGCGCGAGGCCAGCGGTGAGATGGTTGAGCGCCGCGTTGAAGGTGCTGCCCGTGAACAGCGGCATGATCACCCCCGCGCCGAGGATGCCGAGCGCCGTCAGCCCGCCGAGGACGATCAGGATGATCCAGAACAGCGTCGACGCGAGCCGGAACGCCTCGCGCTTCTTGCCCTGCTGCAGGAGATCCGTGAATACCGGCACGAACGCGGCCGACAAGGCGGCTTGCGCGAACAGATTCGACATCAGGTTCGGGATCTGCGAAGCGATCGTGAACGCGGACGCCGGACCGCCGGTGCCGAAGTAGCTGGCGGCGACGACTTCCCGCACGAGCCCCGCGATTCGGGAGAGTCCCGTCGCTACCGCGAAGATCGCGGTGTTGCGGGCTACCCGCCGGCGGTGCGGCGGCGGCGCGTCCGTCGCTCCGGGAGCGTTGGTCTCACCTGACACGAGCGCGCTATAGTACGCGGGCGCCGCGCCATGACACCGCGGCTGCTTGCTGTCATGGCCAACATTCACTCCCAAAAGAAGCGGATCGTCCGCGCCGAGCGCGAGCGCCTGGAAAACCGCCGCTACACGTCGAAGATCAAGACCTACTTCCACCGCCTCGAGGCGGCCGTGGCGGGAGGTGACGACGCGGCGGCGGAGACCGAGCACCGCGAGCTCGTGCAGACGATCGACAAGGCAGTCAAGCGCGGCTCCCTGCACCGCAATACCGGCGCCCGCAAGAAGTCCCGCGCCGCGCGCCTGCGTCGCAGCGCACCCGACGCATAACCGCACGGCACGTCAGCCTGCGTCGCAGCGCACCCGACGCGTAGCGGCACGTCAGCCTGCGTCGCAGCGCATAGGGCGCAGGGCGGCGCGTCAGTCGATCACCTCATGCGCGAGCCTGCCCGTCACCCGCGATCCGCCGGATCGCGAGCAGCGCCCCGGTGTCCTCGCTCGCGCTGCCCGCACCCCCGCCGCGCGAGGAGAGCTCGAGGTCGGCGATCACCTCGAGCGCGCGACGGAGCTTCCCGGCGCCGGTGCGACCCGCATCCGAGATCAACCGGTCGGCGGCCCGGGAGGGCATCCGTAGACCCCGCTTGACCTCGGCGGCGGACCCGCCGGCCTCGAGAGCTCGTGCGACTTCGAGCGCGGCGCGCAGACGCTGCGCGATCAGATAGAGCAGGCCCGATACCCGTTCCCCCTGGGCGCGCAGGGCGAGGAAGGACCGGGTCGCATCGGCCTCGTCGCCGGCGACGAGCGCATCGGCGAGCGTCCACGCCCGGAGCTCGGCCGATCGCGCGGCCCGCTCCTCTACCTCGGTGATCCCGATCCGCCCGCCCGGGCCTAGCTCGAGCGCCAGCTTCTCGAGTTCGCGGAGCAGGCGCTGCTGGCGCTCACCGACGTGCGCCACGAAAGCGCGTGCGGCACCGCTCTCGAGCTCGAGGCCAAGCTCGCGCGCGCGCGCCGCCACCCATTTGGGCAGCTCCCACGGCTTCACGGTCGCCTCCGCGGCGACGTCGCCGCCGGCTCTCCGGACGGCCGCGACCAGCCGTGCCGGGGCCTTCAGCCTTCCCTCCTCGCGCGCGAAGAACGCGACAGTTGTGTCGGGCGGCATGTGCGCAAGCGCCGCGTCGAGCGGATCGAGATCCTTGTCCTTCCAGCGTTCAACCCCATCGATGACGATGAACCGCCGCCCCAGCGCGAACGTCATCGCGCTGAGCGCAGCCGCAACGGCGTCCGGGGTCGCGGCGTCACCCTCGAGGAGCTCGACTCCCTGCGCGCCGCCCTGGATCTCCGCGAGCGCGCGCAGCCTGGCGCGCCGCTCGCCGATCCGGCCGTGGTCGTCGCCGTGGATCAGATACGCGGGCTTGAACGAGGGCACCGATCCAAGTCTATGAGCCGCGGACGACGGCCGGCCGCGCCCAGCGCGCAACTCGCGCGGAACGTGCGCGCGCGCCGCAGCCCGGCACACAATCCCACGTCAGCCCTATCGGCAAGCGTCTGCCGACACGGAACGTCCGCCTCAGTCGGCAAGTGTCTGCCGAGACGGCGAACACCACGGCCATCAGAGCCTGCCTAGGGCTGCGCTCACCGTTGAGCGAGCTCGAGTGCCCGGGCGACGGCCTCCGCGGGAGAGCCCATGTGCTCGATCCCGTCGATCTCCCACGTCCCCAGGCCGACGACCGGCACCCCCGTGTTCAGCGCGAGCGCAACCTCTGACAGCGTGCCGTACGCGCCGCCGATTGCGATCACGGCATCGGAGCACCGGACGATCACCCCGTTGCGCAGTTCGCCGAGGCCGGTGGTGATCGCGACCGTGACCCACCGATTCGCCACGCTGCGATCCAGTCCTGGCAGGATGCCGACTGCGGTCCCCCCCGCCTCCCTCGCGCCCCGGCATCCGGCCGCCATCACGCCGCCCATCCCGCCGCACACCACCACGGCACCCGCCCCGCCCAGCAGCGCCCCGACGGCCTCAGCCGCCGCTAGCTCCTCAGCGCTGGCCTCGGCGGCGCCCACGATCGCCACATAGGGCACCAACGCCGTTATCGCTGCAGAGGGCGCCGACGCCGCCATCGCTACCGCACGACGACGTTGACCAGCTTGTCGGGGACCACGATCACTTTCACGACCTCCTGGCCGTCGAGGCGGGCGCGGACGTTCGGAGCTTCGAGGCACAGTTGCTCGAGCTCGTCGCGCGGGGCGCCGGTGGATGCCTCGACGCGGTCGCGGACCTTGCCGTTGATCTGGCACACGAGCATGAACGTCTCGGCCCGGAGCATCGTCTGATCGGCCGCCGGCCAAGGCTCCTCCCACACGCGCCGGCCGGTCAGCATTTCGTATACCTCGGCGCCGAGATGGGGGGCGAACGGGAACACCAGCGACGCCGCCGTCGCGGTGGCAAAGCGCCGAGCTGCGGGGTCGGCATCCGGATGTCGGTAGACCTCGTTGACGAGCTCCATGATCGCCGCGATCGCCGTGTTGAAGGCGAACCGCCCGGTCATGTCGCCGGTCACCTTCTCGATCGCCCAGTTGGCCTTGCGGACGAGCGTCAGCGCCGCGCCTTCGGGCTCAGGCGGCTGCTCGGCGGGGGCCGGGGCGGCGGGTTCGAGTCCGGCAGTGTCGTGCGCGAAGCCGTCCCCGAGCCGCCACAGTCGCGCTAGGAACCGCTCCACTCCGTCGACCCCGGTGTCCGACCAGGCGGCATCTTGATCCGGCGGACCGATGAAGAGGACATAACCGCGCGCCGCGTCGGCGCCGTAGCGATCGACGATGCTCGCCGGCGCGACGACGTTCCCCTTCGAGCTGGACATCTTGTTGCCGTCGGCGCCGATGATCATCCCCTGGGTGAACAGCGCCTTGAAGGGCTCTTGGACGTCGACCAGACCCATGTCCGCGAGCGCCTTGACGAAGAAGCGCGCGTACATCAAGTGCAGGATCGCGTGCTCGACCCCGCCGATGTACTGGTCGACGGGCATCCAGCGACTCAGCACCTCCGGGTCCCAGGCGGCCTCGTCGTTGCGCGCGTCGCAGTAGCGCAGGAAGTACCACGACGAGTCGACGAACGTATCCATCGTGTCGGTCTCGCGCCGGGCCGGGCCGCCGCATGACGGGCAGGTGGTGTTGACCCAGTCCTCAGCGGTGGCGAGTGGCGAGCGGCCCTTCGGATGGTAGTCCTCGATCTCCGGCAGCTCGACGGGGAGATCCTCATCGGGCACCGGGACGATGCCGCAGCCCTCACAGTAGACGATCGGGATTGGGCAGCCCCAGTAGCGCTGGCGCGACAGGAGCCAGTCTCGCAGGCGATAGCTGACCGAAGGGTGGCCCTTGGCTTCGACGTCGAGCCAGGCGACGATCGCCTCGTAGGCGTCGCGGTTGTGCATCCCGTCGAAGCGAGGACTCGAATGTATCATCGGCCCGTCGCCGGTGTAGGGGAGCGCCTCGTCGGTGCCCACCACCCGCCGAATCGGCAGCCCGAACGCCTGCGCGAATGAGAAGTCGCGCTCGTCGTGGGCCGGGACCGCCATGATCGCTCCGGTTCCGTACTCCATCAGCACATAGTCCGAGACGTACATCGGGATCTGCTCGCCGTTGACGGGGTTCGTCACCGTCCGGCCGAGCGCGACACCGGTCTTCGGCTTCTCCGCATCGCCTCGCTCCTGCACCGACTCGTTCAGGGACCGGTTGACATATTCGTGCGCCGCGTACTCGTGCTCGGTTCCGGCGACGAGACGGAACACGTCCGGATGCTCGGGCGCCATGACGAAGAACGTCGCTCCGAACAGCGTGTCCGGGCGCGTGGTGAAAACCGGATAGTCGATCCCCAGCTCCTCACAGCGGAAGGCCACCTCGGCGCCCTTGCTGCGACCAATCCAGTTGCGCTGCATCGTCTTGACGTACTCGGGCCAGTCGATGCCGTCGAGATCGTCCAGCAACCGATCGGCGTAATCGGTGATTCGGAAGAACCACTGCTCGAGCTGACGTACCTCGACAAGCGCTCCGCAACGCTCACAGTGGCCGTCGATGACCTGCTCGTTGGCCAGCACCGTGGCATCGTGGGGGCACCATTTGACCGCGGCCTCCTTGCGGTAGGCGAGCCCGCGCTCGAGCATCCGCAGAAAGATCCACTGTGTCCAGCGGTAATAGGTGGGCTCGTGGGTGGCGAACTCTCGAGACCAGTCGATCGAGATGCCCCAGCGGTGGAACCAGTGACGATAGGCGGCGATCGACCGGTTGGTGGCTTCACGGGGATGTACGCCCGTGATGATCGCGTTGTTCTCGGCAGGCAGGCCAAACGCGTCGTAACCCATCGGGTGGAGCACCCGGCAGCCCGTACGGCGATGAAAGTGGGCGATCGCGTCGCCGAGCGCGTAGTTCTTCAAGTGACCGATGTGCGGCTCGCCGCTGGGGTAGGGGAGCATCTCGAGCACGTAGGACTTCTCGCGCTCGTCGGGCTCGTTGGACACCTCCCAGGTGCGCTCACGGGCCCAGATCTCCTGCCACTTGGGCTCGATCGTCTTCGGGTCGTAGCGCCGCTCCGTCATCGCTCCTGAGGTTAGTGACTATCCGAAGGTCCGCGAGTGTGCGACCGGTGGGGATGGCTGGCCGGTTTCTTGCGTGGCAGACCGAACTTGCTCACTACGATGGGCGCCATGCCAGAACGCGCGGATAGCCCGCGAGGATCTGCCGAGACCAGCGAGCCGGCCCAACAAGGGCCGGCGCATGCGGCCAATCCTGCCGCCCCGATCGCGCCCGGCGAGACTCCCGTGAGCCCCGCTGCCGCCGCCTCCATGCGGTCTCGCGTCCGCGCCGCCGCGGCTGCCGATCGCGTCGGGACGATCCTCGCCGCCGCCGAGCAGGCCGCCGAACGGGTCCGCGCCGAGACCGAGGCGAGGATGCGCGAGCGGATCGCCGAAGGCGAGCGCGCCGCCGAGAACCGGGTGCAGGCGGCCGAGGAGGAGGCGAACGAGATCGGCAGGTTGGCCCGTGAGGAGGCCGAGCACGCGAAGACGGTCGCGACGACGGAGGCGCAGGAGATCCTTGCGAAAGCGTACGAGGACGCCAACCGGACACGCGAGGAAGGCGAGGACGCGAAGGCGGCCTCGAATTCAGAGGCCCTGACGATCCTGGCGCGGGCGCAGGAGCAGGCAGAGGCGAACCTCGCCAAGGCGCAGGCGCAATCGCGCGAGCTCCTGGGCCAGGCGCGCATCGCGACCGCCGATGTCCACTCGGAGGGCCTCGAGCTGGTGCAGAACCTGCGCGAGCTGGGCGACTCGCTGCGGTCGAACGCCGAGCGTCTGCTGCGCGACGTCCAGGCGATCCACTCCCGTATGGTCGCCGGGCTCGACCGCGTCGACGACGGCGCGAGCCGGATTACAACGCCCGGCGAGAGCGAGCGGGAATCGGGCACGGGTCGGCGAGGACGTGGCGTCGTGCTCGAGGGGCCGACAGATGTCGACGGACTGGATATCCCGGAGTTCATCCCGCCGGAGTAGGGGGTGCCTCAAGGCTCTCCTCACAGGGCTACGTCCACGACGGACACCGAAGGTGAGGTCGATCTGTTCGGCGTCTATTGCGGCGAACTTGACCGAGCCTTCCTGCTGCCCGCGGGGCGTGTCGCGGGCATGCACCGGGTGCATCTTCGACTGACGCCGCCTCGCAAAGGCCAGCGCGCATGCATTACCCTTGCCGATGACTTCGACTTCGAAGGGGCTATAGCTCAGCTGGGAGAGCGTCGCGCTGGCAGCGCGAAGGTCGTCGGTTCGAGCCCGACTAGCTCCACTGCATCGGACGGCGGCACGATCACCATTGGATCCAACGCCTTCCGCGACCGCCTTGGCGACTGGATGGACCGGGCCCCCTCAGCCGCTTCTCGCCCCAGAAGACAGCCACCGGATTGCCGTTGAAGTCCTCCACGGCCTCATAGCCCTCGGACGCGTAGAGCGCCTGGGCGTGAAGCTGCTTGGGCCCCGTGTCCAGCCGGGCGACCGCGTATCCGAGCCCTAGCGCGGTGCGCTCGAGCGCGTGGAGGAGCGTCCGCGCGACGCCCTGTCCGCGCAAGGTCGGCACGACGTACATCTTCTTGATCTCGCAGATGCCCTCGCTCAGGCGCTTGAGCCCGCCGCAGCAGACGGCTATGCCGTCTCGCCAGCCGACGATGAAGGCGCCCCCGGGAGGGCTGAGCTCCGCCAGGCCGGCCCTCGGCATCGACGGTCCGTCCAACTCCAAGCCGTCGTAGAGATCCGCGATCTCCTCACGCATCGCCTGGGCGAGCGCGCCCCCCGGGCCGGCGTCGACACTCGCTGCGCGGAACTCGATCTCGCTTGCCATCGCCACCTCAAGGCGGATGGTATGGGGAGCGCTACGGCGGGGCGGGCGCCGGGGATGAGCGCCACGCTGCCAGGGCACTCCCACAGCCGGACTCGCTGAGCCAGCGGTGGCGGCATCCCGCGGCCGGACTCGCTCAGCCGGCGGTGGCGGCGATCCTGCGCCAGAGCGTTATCAGTCCTCGGCAGCGGCGAGGACGGTGCCGCTCACCTCGCCGAGCTCGAGCCGCGGGCGGCGGTCGCCACCGGCGGCGACGGCCCGCATGATCACGGTGTCACCGTCTTCGAGAAATGTCCGACTCCCGTCGCCGACCTGGAGCGCGGTGCTGCCGCCCGAGGTGAGCTCGATCAGGCTGCCGTAGCTTCCTGGGTCAAGTCCCGAGATCGCCCCTGAGGCGAAGAGATCGCCGGCGCGCAGAGCGGAGCCGCCCGAGGTCGCGTGAGTCAGCTGCTGCGCCGCGTTCCAGTACAGCTCGCGCGCGTTCGTACGACTGAGCGTCAGCTCGACCCGCGAACCGGCGGGGACGATTGCCACTTCGAGGTCGATCTCGAGCGCCCACGGCTCGTCGGTGTGCAAATAGGCGAGCGGCGGCGGATCCTGCGGAGCTCCGTGCACTCGATGGGCGGCGAGCGCTTCGAGCGGCGTGATCCACGCCGCGACCGAGGTGGCAAACGACTTACCGAGGAACGGACCGAGCGGCTGCGCCTCCCAGCGCTGGATCTCTCTCGCGCTCCAGTCGTTGAGGAGCAGGAAGCCGAAGATGTGCTCGTCGGCGACCGCGGCTGGAATCCGAGCGCCGGAGGGGAGGCCGGGGCCCGTGACGAATCCGAGCTCGAGCTCGAAGTCCAGTTGGCGCTCGGGCCCGAAGCTCGGAACCTCGGACGGCGCGTGCGGCGGGCGCTGCCCGCACGGCCGCCGGATCGGCGTGCCGCTGACGACGATGCTGCCGGCACGGCCGTGATAGGCGACCGGAAGGTGGCGCCAATTGGGCAGCACGGGGTCCCCGCCAGGGCGCATGATCCGCCCGAGATTGGAGGCGTGCTCGAGCGAGGAGTAGAAGTCGACGTAGTCTCCGACCGCCACCGGCAGCAATGCCTCGACCTCCGCCAGCGGGACGAGCGCGCGCTCGCCGAGCGCTCCGACATCGCTCGCCCCCGGGCCGCGCACGTCGAGGAGCTCGATCAAGCGCGCCCGCGTCTCGGACCAGACGTCCCGCCCGAGCGCAAGGAAGCCGTTGAGCGCCGGCGCGCGCAGCGCGCTCGCGGACAGCCCGGGCAGCGCGAGCAGCCCGGCGTCGGCGAGCACCGCCAGGTCCAGCGCCCGATCGCCGATACGTACCGCGACGCGCGGCGCCTCACCGGTAGGGCGGACGACCCCGTAGGGCAGGTGCTCGATCCCGAACCCGGAGCCGTCGGCTCCTGGCACCCAGGTCCCTTCTGCGACCCGCTCCCCGCCCCTGCGCTCCGAGCTCCGCGGCTCCGTCGCCACCGCGGCTCAGGCCGACGGCCCGGTGACCGCGACCGCCTCCGCACCAGCCGTAGCGCCGACACCACCCGCAGCCTCCACACGACCCGCAGCGCCGACACCACGCGGATCGCGCCCGAGCCGCTCGGGGTTCCACGAGTATGCGTAGTCGGGGTCGTCGTGCTCGCGCCAGAGGGGGGTCAGCGTGAGCGGTCGGAA
>PMOY01000342.1 GCA_003165655.1 Solirubrobacterales bacterium | reverse complement strand
TCTGGTGTCAACAACTATCACCTGAAGGGTTCTCTCGGGCAGAGCCTCGTCTTGCCGAACACCACGGACTACCAGCTGAACGATGACCTCGATGGGAACGCGCGGCCGTCCAGCGGCCCGCGGAACGTCGGGTCCGAGCAGTAGACGAACCGCGCTCGGCTGCCAGCTCGGGCGGGCGGGTCGACTGTAGGGCTTCAGCCGCCGGACGCTCGACCGAGGATCAGCCGCTCCCGCATCGGGCTAGGGTAACGCGCGGAACAATGGCTGACCTGTCCGGAGGCGATCGGGTGATCCGTGGGCCGCGTGTTGCTTGGTAGGCCGCGCGCGACACTGATCGTCGCTTGTGGGTTGATCGGCGCCGCGCTGGCGGCGTCGATGCTGAACCCGGATCGGTTCACTGTCGCGGGTTTTAGCGACCCCGCTTCACAGAGCTCGCGGGCGCTGTCGGTTCTGCACCGCGCCCTCGGTCACGATCCGGAGCCGGGGATGGTCATTCTCGCTCGCTCGAGCGCGGGATTCGGAGCATCGACGGCCCGCGCAGCGGTGGCACGGCTGGCTGCCCGGGTCGCTCGCGACCCGGCGGTGGGTCGCGTCCAGACCGCATTCGGCGGCGGCGGGCTGCCGGAGCTGCTCTCCCGTAGCGCCCATGAGACCTTGCTGCTCGTGTATTTCAGAAGCAGTAGCCAGGAGGCCGTTGTCGGACCGGTCGACCACTTGCGCAGCCGTCTCCATCAACCGGGACTCATGCTCGCGTTCGATGGCTACGACACCGGCGTCGTCGATGTGAACCGAATCGTCCGCGCCGATCTCGTGCGTGCTGAGCTGATCGCTTTTCCCCTGCTGATCGTGCTCATGCTGCTTGTCTTCCGGGGCCTGCTGGCTGCCGCCATCCCGATCGCGACCGCGACTGCATCGGTTGCCGCCACCTTCGCATGCCTTCGTCTGCTCGGCGGTGCGCTTCAGATCTCGATCTTCGCCTTAGACCTCGCGGTCCTACTCGGCCTCGGATTGGCGGTTGACTACGGGCTGTTTCTCGTGTCCCGCTACCGCGAGGAGGCACTCACCCGGGGTACCGGGGTCGAGGCGATACGGGTGACGCTCGCCACGGCCGGCCGTGCCGTCGCGTTCAGCGGCTGCGCGGTCGCCGGTGCGTGCGCGGCGCTACTCGTGTTCCCAGAGGATTTCATCTACTCGATGGGGATCGCCGGGATCCTGGTGGCACTGTTCTCGGCCACCGCGGCGCTGGTGATCGTGCCGCCGCTGCTGTTGCTCTGGGGGCCGCGCCTGAGCCCGCGCTCGGCCCCGCAATCCGCCCGGAGTTACTGGTATCGCTGGCCGCGCTGGGTCATGCGACACCCGCTCGATGTCGCGCTCGTCAGCGTCTTGGTGCTGATCGCCGCGGCCGCTCAGGCGCTTCGGCTGGCGCCGACCTTTCCCGACCTGAACGCCGTCCCGCACGGGTTCCAGACGCGGACGGTGGCCGACGAGATCAATCGGGAGTTCGTGCCCTATCTGGAGTATCCGGTCAGCATCGCGCTCGACCTCGCCATTCGTGGCCACGCCGAGGTCCCGCCCGCATTGTTGGAGACGACGGTCGCCCACGCCCCCGGCGTCGCGCTCGTCGCGCCACTGGAGCTCGTTGGACGAAACACCGCCATGCTGCAGCTCGTGCTGCGCAATCCACCGCTTTCTCAAGGGAGCCAGTCTCTCGTCACCGCGTTGCGCGCGCTACGGCTTCCGCTGCTCGTGGGCGGAACCACGGCCGAATTCGTGGACTTGAAGCACTCGATCGCGCAGCATGCCCCGCTCGCTCTTCTCGTGGCGCTTGCCGCGACGATCGTGCCGCTGCTCCTGCTCACCGGATCGCTCGCACTGTCGATCAAGGCGCTGCTCTTCGACGCGCTCGGTCTCTCGGCGGCGTTTGGCCTGCTCGTACTGATCTTCCAGGACCACGCTCTGGGTATCAGCGCGCTGCTCGGCTACAAGGGTCCGGCCGCGATCGATACGACGGCCAGCGTCGTGATGCTCGCCTCGACACTCGGGCTCACGACGGACTACTCGATTCTGCTCCTCTCCCGAATTACCGAGGAGCACGAGGCGGGGCGCCCGGACGAGCAGGCCGTCGCACTCGGGATCCAGCGCAGCGGGCCGGTGATCACGAGCTCGGCGTTGCTCCTCGTCGTGGCGCTGCTCGCGCTCGCCTCCTCGAGGGTCTTTCTCGTCAAGGAGCTCACGATCGGGCAGGTGCTCGGTGTCGTGATCGACGTCACATTCGTCCGGATGCTGCTCGTTCCATCGTGCATACGCTTGCTCGGGCCGCTTAATTGGTGGGCACCGGGTCCCCTCCGGCGAGTACGGGCGCAGCTTGCAAAACACACTCGGGTTTGATATTTCAGGCGACCGTGGGGTCTCGCTACCGGCTCGCCGCGCGCGTGGGGCGCATCTCGCTGCTGCTCGGCGCCGCGCTGCTCATGCTGGCCTCGGTGGCCGCATCCCTCCATGCTGCGGGCGGCAAGGCGACGTCGGTGGAGCTGGATTTTCCCACCGCTGCGGCGCCGATACCGGCCTCCGCGGGCGGTGGCTTCCTGATCGCCGACTCCAAGGACAACGAGGTGAAGAAGGTCGACACCTCGGGCGACATCACAACGGTTGCCGGCAACGGCTCTGACCATGGCACCGGAGGCGAGCCCGACGTGACGGGCGACGGAGGCCCCGCGATCAAGGCCGAGCTCGACGATCCCACCGACGCCGTGCCTCTGCCCGGCGGCGGCTTTCTCATCGCCGACGCGACGTACAATCTCGGCGGAGGCGGCACGGTCCGCGAGGTCAGCGCATCGGGGATCATCACGACCGTAGCCGGCGGCGCCCGGCTGGTGAACGGCAATTACCAGGTGTGTGCGGCCGCGACCGACAGTTTCGGGGACGGGTGCTCCGCCACGCAGGCCGAGCTCGCTGACCCGACGTCTGCCGTGCCTTTGCCCGGCGGGGGATTCCTGATTGCCGACGCGGGTGATTCCAGGATTCGCGAGGTCAGCGCCACCGGCATCATCACGACCGTGGCGGGAGGAGCTCCGGACAGCGCCGGCTTCACGACCGTGTGCCCGGGCGCGACCGATAGCGCCGGGGATGGATGCCCCGCCACCCAGGCGGTGCTGAATTTCCCGACCGCCGCGATTCCGTTCAACATTGCCGGTGCAGCGGTCAGCACTCCGGGCAGCGGCTTCCTGATCGCCGACCCCGGAGGCGGCGGTGCTGCTAGTGGTTCGAGCATGCCAGGAGACTGCTCGGTCCGGTATGTCAATGCTGCCGGCATCATCTCGACCGTCGCCGGCACGGGCACCTGCGGCGAGAACAGCGGCACCGGGCCGGCGACGTCGATCGAGCTGAACGCGCCGACCGACGCGCGTCCAACCGCCGGCGGCGGGTTCCTCGTGGCCGACTCTTACAACTGCCGCGTGCTCAAGGTCAGCTCGCTCAACGCAGGCAAGGTAACGACCGTCGTGCCGGGCACGCCGTCGACGTGTAGCAGCCCCGATGTCATCGTTGGCGAGACCACCGCCGCCATCCCCGCGACCGGCGGCGGCTTCCTCGTCGCCGATAACGGGAACAGGATTCAGTCGGTGACATCGTCGGGCGCGGTCACTACCGTCGCCGGCGCCGGTGCCACATCGCGTACCCACTCTCCCGCCTGCTCATTCACCCACCGTTCGAACAAGGTCCCACTCCGCGCTGCCGGAGCGAAAACGAAGAGCACACCCAAGCAGCCAAAGGACACGCTCGCGGTAACCCTCCGCTGCAACCAAGCCGCCAAGATCAAAGTGGGCGGTTTCGTCAAGGAGACGATCGGCGCCAAGCATCACCCCAGCGTCAAGAAGCTCGCCATCAGCGCGCATGCGTTGTCGGTGCGGGCAGGCAAATCGGTGGCCCTCGCGCTGAAGCTTCCACACGCGGCCATCAGCGGACTCGAGCATGGTGCTCAGGAATCGGCCACGCTCACGCTCGACGCGAAGAACGCACACGGCTCGAGTCGAGCGACGACAACGATCACCCGTCTCAAGTCAGGATAGAAGGCGCTCTCACCGCTCCCGGCTCGGCTCGGGACGGACGCTTGGGCATTCCGTAGCGACTGGAGGCGCCGCGGCGGCAGGAGGCGCCGCGGCGAGATCCGGGACGCGCCTCGCGCCAACCCTGGGGTATGACGGCGCGGCCACGTGCGATTTGGCGACGCCCTTTACCTCGACGCCGGATGGGCGGGCGTCGAACGGTTGCGTGGGTCTTCGATGTCGTATGGAGTCCGAGTAACTCCAGCTTTCATGTCACCGTGCCGATACAACAATGTCGGCGCATCAACATTTCCTACTACCGGGGGCGTGGGTTAGGAGACTTCCGCATGCCACCTCGCATACTCGTAGTCGCGCTCGTCATTACGGTGGCAGCGTTCGGCGAATTCGTCGCCGCGGCGTTCGCAGCATCCCCTCCCGTCGCGACGTTTCCAACCGCCAGAGAACCGAGTAGCGCCGTGTTGTTCAACGGCACGAGCTCCATGGTCGCGGTTGGCGACACCGGGCACCTCGAGCTGTCGCACGCAATGACCCTGGAGGCATCGGTGCGGCCATCCTCGACGCTGTCCGGTCGACGGGACATCATCGTCAAGACGCGAAGCCGAGGCCGCTTCCCGTATGGCCTCGAGCTGACCAATGGCGTACCGGATGCCTACGCCACGATCGGCGGTAAGGTCGTCAGGGTCAGCGCGTCGTCGGCGCTGGCGCTGGGCAATTCGTCCTTCGTGGCCGCTGACTACAACGGCCATATCCTGCGACTGTATGTCGACCGCCGCCTGGTCGCTGTTCGATCAGCGCGCGGAGATCTGAGCACCTCTCAGGGTCCGGTGGAGATCGGAGGCGACAGCGTGTGGGGCCGACACTACCGGGGAATGATCGACCACGTCCGGATCTACACACGGTCCCTCTCGATCACCCGAGGCAAGCACCGAGCACGACACCCTCGGCCGACCACGACCACAGCCACGACCGCGCCGAGCACGACCACGTCCACGTCGCCCACGGCGACTGCCGCGGCTACGCCGGGCAACAATCCGCCTGCGCTCTCGGCGAACGCGAATATCTGGCTGAGCACGGCTGGTGGTAGCTGCACGCGGCGGTCGACCCCGGGTAGCGAGATCTCGGGACACGACTGCGGATCTCTCAACGCTGCGTATCAGGCGGCGTCATGCGGAGACATCGTCAACATCGACGCTGGCAACTACGGTAACCAGGAGCTGTACACGGACCCCTCGCTTGCCGCCTGCGCCTCGCCCGTGGTCATAGAGCCGGGGCCAGGCGTGAGCCAGTCCCAGGTCATCTTCGACAACATCGACTCGGGCCACATCGGACAGGACCCCACCATGGGTGCGTCGAACTGGACCATGCAGGACATCACGATCCAGTCGGAGATGACCCTTATGGCACCCGCCGAGCATGATGTCCTGAACGACGTGCAGGGCGGAACGATGTACATCAGCGGCGCCCAGAACTTCACGCTCGAGAACTCGAACATGGGTCCGTGTTACAACACCCTGCCGGGGCCGAACCTCGCGATCAAGTGCCAGAGCAATTTCAAGATCGACCCGGACGGGACGGTCCCCGCCGTCGTGACCACGAACATCAATATCGTCCACGACTACTTCCACGACTTCATCGACAACAACAACAACCCCGCCACTGACCACGACGAGTGCGTGTTCATCAACGGCGGAACGAACATCACCTTTGATTCCGACAAGTTCTCCGTCTGCCAGCTCTACGCGATCTTCCTTCAGCCATACTCGGGCGTGCCGTTCGTGAACCTGCTGATCGAGAACAACTGGTTCTCTGGCACCGAGAACAGCGGCAGCAACGCGGACGAGTACGGCACGCCGCGTAATACGGCGGTCGAGTTTGGCTCCAACGGCCCGATCGGGATCGAC
>PMOY01000202.1 GCA_003165655.1 Solirubrobacterales bacterium | reverse complement strand
AACCTGATGTTCGAGACGACCGTTGGCCCCGTCAAGGAGGAGGGATCGACCGTCTATCTTCGCCCCGAGACGGCCCAGGGGATCTTCCTGAACTTCCGCAACTACCTCCAGTTCTCGCGCAAGAAGCCGCCGTTCGGGATCGCTCAGATCGGCAAGAGCTTCCGCAACGAGATCACCCCCGGGAACTTCATCTTCAGGACCCGGGAATTCGAGCAGATGGAGATGGAGTATTTCGTCCCGCCCGACGAGGCGTTGCGGTGGTTCGAGCACTGGCTCGAGCAGCGCATGAGCTGGTACCTGCGGCTCGGCCTGCGACGCGACCACCTACGCCTGCGCGCGCACGAGCCTGACGAACTGTCGCACTACTCGAGCGCAACCAGCGACGTTGAGTACCTGTTCCCGATCGGGTGGCAGGAGCTCGAGGGCATCGCCAACCGGGGCGACTTCGATCTCACCCAGCATGCCCTGCACTCGGGGCAGAAGCTCGAGTACGTAGACACGGCGACCGGCGAGCGGTACGTCCCCCACGTGATCGAGCCCGCCGCGGGCGCGGATCGCGCCACGCTCGCGTTCCTCGTCGACGCGTACGACGAGGACGAGATCGAAGGCGAACGGCGAACCGTACTGCGCCTGCACCCACTGCTGGCGCCGGTCAAGGTGGGCGTCCTACCGCTCGTCCGTAAGGACGGGCAGCCGGAGGTCGCCCGCGAGATCTACCTGACGCTCCGCGAGCACGTGCAAGCCGAGTACGACGAGGGCGGCGCGATCGGGCGGCGCTACCGGCGCCAGGACGAGATCGGGACACCGTGGGCGGTGACCGTCGATCACCAGTCGCTCGAGGATCGGACGGTCACGCTGCGCGACCGTGACAGCCTGACGCAGGAGCGGCTCGCTATCGACGGGCTCGGTGCCGAGATCGAGCGGCGGCTGCGGTCGCCGTGGCGCTCGCCCAAGGCTCCGTCTGACTGAGCCCCCGGCGATCGGCATCGCGCCCGTTAGCGGCCGCGGACACCCCCGGGGCGTGCCGCGCTCGGAACGCCTCGGTGGGTGTACCGCGCCCGACGTCCGAGGCTAGGCCGCGGGCGTCGGTGCGGGCGTGACTGGTTCTGGGCTGGCCGCCGGCGGAGGCGAGTACTCGAACTCCTCCTCGGCGCCGAACAGAGTGTCGAGAACCTTTGAACGGAGCTTCTCACTGCCGGCGACGGCGACGCCCGACCCGACCGTCGCGAGCAGCAGCGTGCGGCCGAACGTCAGGCCGCGGCGCGCCTTCTTCTTCGACGTGTCCGACAGCGCCAGGGTGGCGTCCCGGATCGCGTCGATGGCGGTACGCAGGTCATTGTGCAGCTTCTTATCGTCCAGTAGAACCTTGGCCGGTGCCTTGCCGTTCGACAGGCGGCCGTACGCGCTGCGGGTCGCATCGAGCGCCGTGCGCACGCTTTCGCGCAGCTCCGCATCTTCGATCAGACGCTGGATGTATGGGTTGGCCGTGGCGATGTTGGCGACATCCGCGGCGTTGAACGGCACGCCCGCCGCAGCCCTGGCCTTGGCCTTCTTCCGTAATGACATTGCTCTCCCTCGGTGCGATGGGTTCGTAGCCGTGAGGATACGCCAAGTACCTCGGCTCTCGTTCGGGGGATACCCTCCTCAGGCGCGGTGAATCACGCCGCGCGCGCTCCGACACGTCGTCGCGCACGTCGAGTCTCGAGCGCTTCCTCGAACACTTGCCTGATCTCGGAGACGAACACGAAGTCGAGGTCCTTGCGCAGGTGCTCGGGGATGTCGTCGATGTCGTGCTCGTTCAGAGCGGGGGCGATGATCTTTCGGATCCCCGCCCGCTGCGCCGCGAGCACCTTTTCCTTCAGACCGCCGATCGGCAGCACCTGACCGGTGAGCGTGATCTCGCCGGTCATCGCGACGTCAGCGCGAACCGAGCGTCCCGACAGGAGCGAGGCGACGGCGGTCGCGATCGTGATGCCCGCGCTCGGGCCGTCCTTGGGGATCGCGCCCGCGGGCACGTGGATGTGGATGTCGTGGGTGGCGAAATAGTCCTCCGGAAGCTCAGGGAAGAGCTCATCCGCCTCACTACGAAGGTAGGAGAGGGCGGCCTGCGCGGATTCCTTCATGACATCGCCGAGCTGGCCGGTGATCTGGAGCTTGCCGCTGCCCTTCATCGCCGTCGCCTCGATGAACAGCACATCGCCGCCCACGGGTGTCCACGCCAGGCCGGTCGCGACGCCCGGTCTCGAGGTCCGGCGGCGCGACGCGGAGAAGAACTTCGGCCGGCCCAGGAATTCCCGAACGCGCGGCTCGGTGACCATCACCTTGCGCGTCGCCGTTCCCTCCGCGACCTGCCGGGCAACCTTCCGGCACACCGCTCCGATCTCCCGCTCGAGCTGTCGGACACCGGCCTCGCGCGTGTAGTCACTGATGATCGCGCGCAACGACGTGTCGCTGAAGGCGATCCTGCTCGGCGCCAGTCCGTTGCGCTCGATCTGTCGCGGCACCAGGTATCGCTTGGCGATCTCGAGCTTCTCGGCCTCCGTGTAGCCGGCCAGCTGGATCAGCTCCATCCGATCGCGCAGCGGCCCCGGAATTGTCTCGATCGTGTTGGCGGTGGTGACGAAGATGACGTGGGAGAGGTCGAACGGCAGGTCCAGGTAGTGGTCGCGGAAGGTCCGGTTCTGCTCAGGATCGAGAACCTCGAGCATCGCGCTCGACGGATCGCCGCGGAAGTCGGCGCCCATCTTGTCGATCTCGTCGATCATCAGCAGCGGGTTGTTCGCTCCCGCGTCGCGCATCGCCCGGATGATCGTGCCCGGCATCGCACCGATGTATGTGCGCCGGTGGCCGCGGATCTCAGCCTCGTCGCGGACGCCGCCGACGCTGATGCGCTCGAACTTGCGGCCGAGTGCACGCGCAATCGAGCGCCCGAGCGAGGTCTTGCCGACGCCTGGTGGTCCGACGAATAAGAGGATCGAGCCCCGCGCGTCGGGCTTGAGCGTCCGTACCGCGAGGAATTCGAGGATCCGGTTCTTCACCTGCTCGATGTCGTAATGATCCTCGTCGAGCACCTCGCGCGCGTGCGTGAGATCGAGCTTGTCCTCGGTCGAGGTGTTCCAGGGCAGCGCCGCGATCCATTCCAGATAGCCGCGCACAACGCCGTACTCGGCCATCGCCGGCTGGAGGCGCTCGAGCCGGGCTAGCTCCCGGTCGACCTGCTTACGCACGTCTTCGGGGAGCTCGAGCGCCGCGAGCTGCTCCCTCAGCTCGTCGGCCTCCGCCTGGGCTTCGTCGGTCTCGCCGAGCTCGTCGTGGATCGCCTTCAACTGCTGGCGCAGGAAGAACTCGCGCTGACCCTTCTCGAGCTCGGACTGGACCTGCGACTGGATCTTCGACCCGATCGCGACCACCTCCAGCTCGCGAGCGAGCATCTCGGACAGCCGCCGTAACCGCTTCGCGACATCGACCTCCTCGAGCAACTCCTGCTTCTCCTCGGTCTTCAGCCGCAGTGCGCTCGCGATCAGGTGCGAGAGGGCGCTCGGGTCATCGACGTTCGCCACCATCACCTGGAGCTCCTCTGGGAGGTACGGCACCTCCTCGACGATGCTCGAGAACGTCTGCTGGACATTGCGCATCAGCGCCACCAGTTCCGGCGTCTCGGTGACGATGTCCGGCGCTTGCGCAACCTCCGCCACCAGATAGGGGTCGGTCTGCTGCCAGCCCTCGATCCGGATGCGTTGACCGCCCTGGACCAACACCCTGATCGTGCCGTCGGGAACGCGGATCATCCGCGCTACCACGCCGAGGACACCAACCGAGTACAGATCCTCTGGGCCCGGCGTCTCGACGTCGGCGGCGCGGATGGCAACCATCGCGATCGTTCGGTCGCCGCTGAGCACGTCGTTGATCAGGTCGATGCTCCGCGGCTGACCGACGTTGAGGGGCACGAGCATGTCGGGGAAGGTGACCATGTCGCGCAGTGGCAGGACCGGGGCGGGGCCGGGCAGCGGACGCTGAGCTCCGACCTCCACCACCTTGGGGCCGCCGTCGGTGGCCCCGATCTCGATCACCGGGGCTCCTCGCTACGTCGACTGGTTTCGATCGGGACGCTCTGCGAGGCTGAATCGGACTGGGCGAGCGGGAGCTCGATGCGGAGGATCCCGTCCTGGTAGCGCGCCGTCGCCTCCTCCGCGATTGCCTCGCCCGCCAGCTCGACCACGCGGCGGAACGGACCGTGCTCGATCTCTACCTGCTGGTAGACCTCGCCGTCGGCGGCCGCCGGCTTGCGGTGGCCGGCGAGGATCAGGTGCGAGCCCTGGAGCTCGAGGTCGAGGTCTCCGACGTCGATGCCGGCGAGCTCAGCTGTCACGATCGCTCGCGAGGGGTCGGACGCGTAGGCGACGTCGACGGCCGGCGAAAAGCCCGGTCGCTTGGGCCCCAGGCCGGTGCGCTCGAAGACGTCCCCGAACAGCTCGTCCATCTCGCGNNCGCTCGAAGTTGGCGAAGAGGTCGCGGTCGGGCATCTCCGTGATCAGCTTACCCCCGGGGCCACGCTGAGCGTTGGATGGTCCACGTCCTGGTCCGCTTCCGGCCCCGGCCCCACCGGCGAGGACCCGCGGCGAGCAGGGTGCGCGGCAGCGCGCCCGGCTCATACAGCCCGTCGGACGCAGAGCTGCGCCGGTTGCGATCAGTGCCGGTTGCGCTCGGAGTTGCCCTGACGCGAGGTGTCCACCGCCCAACCGATGAACACGGCGAGCAGGACAAAGACGACGAAACCGCAGAGCAGGGGCACGTACATGGCTGAAACATATCGGGCCGGGGGGGCGCAACGCTCGATCGCACCCCCAGACCGACGGTCAGGCGTGGAGCGTCACCTGCTCCTGCGCCGATGGCATCGCCCATGCGACCTGCAGGCTACGTTCCTGCCGGAACACGAACCGCAGCTGCTTCGGGGGCCGAAGTCCGTCTGGGTGAGCGGGCCGGAAGGTCGAACATGGACGGGAATCGGAGACGGCACAAAGGCGGTTCTGATGGAAGAAGCAGTTCTCGCAGCTCG
>PMOY01000043.1 GCA_003165655.1 Solirubrobacterales bacterium | reverse complement strand
ACGAACGGGTCCGTCGGCTCAGGGAAGTCGCCACAATAGCCGTCCGCGGCCTGCTCCATGTAGGTGTGCCAGATCGGCGCCGCGAGCGTGCCGCCGAACCCTGCTCCGAGACCGTTGACGTCGTCCATCGAGGTGGTCATGTGCGGATATCCGACCCAGACCGCCGTTGACAGCTTGGGCGTGAACCCGACGAACCAAGCATCGGTGTAGTAACTGGTCGTTCCCGTCTTGCCGGCGGCGGGGCAACCGTAGTTGGCCGCCGTGCCGGTTCCCGAGGTGATCACTCCCTTGAGCACCTGGGTCGCCGCGTATGCCTCGCCGTCGCTGAAGACCTGGGTCCGTGGGGGATCGCCGAGATCGACGACCTTGCCATTCGGATACACAACTTTCGAGATCACGGTCGGGGGAATGTGGTAGCCGCCGTTGGCCACCGTCGCGTACGCGTCGGCCATCTGTAGCGCCGAGACACCGACCTTGAGACCGCCGATGCCCTCGGCCGGGGTGCCCTGGAGCGGTGAGGTGATCCCCATCGCGTGGGCCATTGCGGCGACCTTCTTGGGGCCGACATCGGCGTCGAGCTGCGCGAACACCGTGTTGTCAGACAGGATCGTGGCCTTGGTCACGCTGATCCGCCCCTGGTAGGAGTGCTCGGCGGTCGACACGTTGTAGGTCGGGTATCCCGGCAGCCAGCCATCGGCGAGGTAACGCGAGTCGTAGTAGGTCGTGTTGGGATCACCGCCGTAGTCGTGGATGAGCGTCATCAGCACGAACAGCTTGAACGCCGAGCCCGTCTGCCGTTGCGCCTGCACCGCGTAGTCGAAGTTCGACTGCGAGTAGGTGGTGGAGTTGGCCATCGCCAGGACGTTTCCGTTCGCGGGATCGACCGTCACGACCGCTGCGGCCGGGTCGTCGGGCTCGTCGAGCTCGTCGAGGATCGCCGCGCGCGCCTCCGTCTGGTCCTGCAGGTTGATCGTCGTGTAGATCTTCAGCCCGCCCTCGTCGACGACCTTCTTGCCGAGCTTCTGGTCGAGCACCTGCTGGACGTAGGCGAGGACGTAAGGCTGCTCGCGCTGGGTGTAGTACGTGTTCCGCTTGACTTCGAGCGGCGCGCGCTCCGCGTCGTCGGCCTTGGCCTGGGTGATGTAGTGCGAGGTGACCATCGCGTGCAGCACCTCTTGGCGCCGGGCGCGCGCCTTGCGCGGGTACAGGAACGGGTTGTAGGAGGTGGGGGCCTGGGGCAATCCCGCGAGCAGTGCGGCTTGGGCGAGATCGATCTTCGAGGCGGGCTTGTCGAAGAACATCTCCGATGCAGCTGCGACGCCGTATGCGGTCTGCCCCTCCACGGTGCCATAGGGAACGTCGTTGAGGTAGTGGAGGAGGATCCACGTCTTACTGTGCGCCTTCTCGAGTTGCTCGGCGAGCTTGGCCTCGATGATCTTGTACTTGAGGTTGCGGCTCTTGAGGTCGCGCTCGGGCTCGTAGGTGTTACGCACGAGCTGCATCGTCAGCGTCGAGCCGCCCTGGATCTGCCCGCCGCCGTCGAACAGGTCCCTGACTCCGGCCCGCAGGATCGCGTAGTAGTCGACGCCTCCGTGCTGATAGAAGCGCCGGTCCTCGATCGCGACGGTCGCCCGCTTGAGCGCCAAGGGGATCTGGCTCCCCTTCACCACAGTGCGCAGAACCGGGGACTGGAGGAATCCGAGCCGCTCACCGTTGCCCGCGAACACCTCGGAGACCTGGCCGGGGTTGCGTGGGGCGAGCTGCTTGATGTCAGGCGCGGAGTCGGCGATGCCGACGACCCACCCGACCGCCGCCAGCGCTCCGACGGCTGCCGCGGAGATGGTCAGGACCAGCACCATCATGATCACCCGCTTCACGGGACTGCCGCCGTGGCGCCGACGCCGCCGCTTTCGTTCGAGTCTGCTCATGAACTGAAGGTCGGCGCGGGAGAGGACGGCACCGAACGTCGTGAAGCGAGTTTAGCCGCACAGGGGTGTTCGTCCCGGCGGTCGCGGGTCCTGCCGGGGGCTGGGTGTGGTCTTGCAGAGCGGACCGCATTGCCACGCGCCGCGGACCGCATTGCCACGCGCCGCGGGTTGCGCTCGCAGTTACCCTCCCCTCGTTGCTGTCCGACCTGGATCTCGCGTTCGAGCTAGCCGATCTCGCGGATCGGATTGCGATGACGCGGTTCCGAAGCGTCGACCTGGTGGTGCAGGAGAAGCCGGATGGAAGTCCGGTGAGCGATGCGGATCGGGCCGTCGAGCAAGCGCTGCGCGCGCGGCTGCGGGACGAGCGTCCGGATCATGGGATCACGGGCGAGGAGCTAGGGTCGACGGGGAGCTCGGATTGGCGCTGGTACCTGGACCCGATCGACGGCACCTCGGACTTCGTCGCCGGCGGGTCGGATTGGAAGACGCTGATCGCGCTCGCGCACGCAGATCGGGTGCTCGTCGGCGTGGTCAGCTCGCCCGCGCTCGGCAGCCGCTGGTGGGCGACCCGCGGCGACGGCGCGTTCCGCGACGGCGTCCGCCTGAGCGTGTCGAGAACGAGTCGGCTCGCCGATGCCACGGTCAGCGACGACTGGCGCCAGACGATCGCTCGTGGCGTCAACGGTCACCCGCTCACCGCGATCGCCGCCCGTTCTGCGAACTTCCGTCCTCGCGAGGGGCACACTTTCCTCGAGGTCGCCCAGGGGCGTGTCGACGTCGGTGTCGGCATCGGCGGGTTCGCTTGGGACTACGCGCCGATGCAGGTGATCGTCGAAGAGGCGGGCGGCCGTTTCTCCGATCTCAGCGGCCGGGCGAGGTTCGATGCCGGCGACGCGCTCGCGAGCAACGGCCGGGTGCACGACGAGGCGCTGCGGGCGCTCGCGGGGGGGGACTAGCGCAACTTCATCCAATCGCGTGGTATCCACCGATGAGTGTCCGACTCGCGTGAACAGCCGGGGCTGACGCGTCGGCGCCTGCTCGGTGGCATCGCCGGCGCCGGCGCGGCCGGTCTGCTCGGCAGGTCAGCGGGCGTCGCCGCGGCGCTCGGCGCGCAGCCCTCGGTCTTCAGCCACTGGGTGGGTGCGGTCGGGGAACGGTCGGGGGAGCTGGCCGTGCCGCACCCGTTCACGCTCGCGGGCGTGCAGTGGGACGCCCCGCGCTCCGCGGTCATCGAGCTGCGCGCCCGCGCCCGTGGCGGCCCGTGGAGCCGCTGGGGGGTCGGGTCCACGCTCGGCCACGGCCCCGACACGCCGACGTCTGATGTCCTGATCGGCGAGGCGGTGTGGACGGGATCAGCCGACTACGTCGAGCTCCGCTCCTCGCGACCGCTGCAGGGCGTGCGGCTGCATTTCGTCAATATCGACGTGGCGAGCGCCATGAACGCGAACGATGCGTCGTCGCCGCCGCTCGCGCAGCCGGTACTCGAGGCCGGACCCGGTCAGCCGCCGATCATCGCTCGCTCGGCGTGGGCGGGGAGGCGATCGCGGCCCGCCGTGGTCCCGGGCTACGGCGAGGTGATGATGGCGTTCGTGCATCACACGGACTCGCTCAACGACTACTCCAGCGCCGAGGTTCCGTCGATCATTCAAGGCATCTACGTGTACCACCGCTACGTCCGCGGCTGGCACGACATCGGCTACAACTTCGTGATCGACCTGTTCGGTCGCATCTGGGAGGCGCGCCTGGGTGGCATCGACCAGGCCGTGGTCGGCGCCCAAGCGGGCGGCTACAACCTCGAGTCGACAGGGGTGGCGATCATCGGGACGTTCAGCGACGTGCTGCCGTCGGCGACCGCGCTCACGTCGCTCACGTCGCTGCTCGCGTGGAAGCTGTCGCTCCACGGGGTGCCGACGCTCGGCCACGTCACCGTCGTGGTCGATCCCAAGGACTACTTCTACACCCCGTTCCGTCCCGGCCAGCACGTCTCGCTGCCCCGGGTTGCCGGGCACCGCGACGGCTGTACGACCGACTGTCCCGGCAACGACCTCTACTACCACCTCCCCGTCCTGAGACCGCGGATCGCCGCCCTCGTGGGTACGCCCGCCCGCATCACCCTGCTCGGGCCTTCCAAGCCGGGGAGCGCTTCGGTGCCCGTCGAGGTCTCGGGACGGCTGACGGATCTCGACGGCTCCCCGATCGCGGGGGCGCCGATCGAGGTACAGCAGTTCTCGGCGACGCTCGAGGGCACGACCGAGACCACCGTGGCGGACGCGACGAGCGGTCCCGACGGCAGTTTCAGCGCCGCGGTTGCCCTGACGCAGTACGCGCTCCTGCGCGCGCTGCATGGCCTCGCGCCGGCGGCGGTCTCGACCCTCGTCGCGGTCGAGGTTGCTCCCGCGATCACCGTCGTCGTCGACTCCACAGCGCCGCTGACGATCTCAGGGACTGTCGATCCGCCGACGAAGAAGGCGACTCTCGCTCTGTTCGCGGTGGAGCAGGACGGACAGTGGAAACTGCTCCATCGCGAGCACGTAACGGTCAAGCACGGGGCGTTTGCCGCGACGCTCGTGACCTCCGGTCCGGGCGCGTACGGTCTCACTGTGGACACGCCGGCCGACGCGGTCAGCGCCGCGGGCATGTCGGCGCCCGTGCCGATCACCGTCCCGTAGAGCGCAGCTGCTGCGCCTTCGCGGAGCGAGCCCCTAGCCGGCGCCCCGACCCGCTGGTCCCAGCAAGCGGCCCGTCTTCAGCCCCAGACGCCGGAGTCGCCACCAAACGGGCGGCGTCAGCCGCCCCAATCAGACCTTGGTCGTGTCCCGGCGATACGCCCAGCCGGCGCCCGTAGCAAGAATCGCCGTCCAAGCCAGGACGGTGATCCAGCCGCGGACGGGCCAGCCGCGGCCGTGGAGCGCGATGTGACCGGCCTGGACGAGCCACCACGAGGGAAGCAGCTGCCCGATCGTGTGCAGGACGCCGCCCGTGATCGGGAAGTATGTGCCGCCGAGCAAGGCGAGGAAGGTCACGAGGCCGCCCATCGCCGGGCCCGCCGAGTCGGTCGTGATGAGATGGCCGACGAGGATGCCGAGCGCGGCGAGCGGCACAAGCGCAATCACGATCAGGCCAGTCATCTCCAGCCAGCGCTCGGCCGGCAAGCTCGCGCCGAGTATCGCGCCCGAGATGTAGAGCAGGCAGAGACTCAACAGCGCCATCGCGTAGGCGGTCAGGATCTTGGCACGGAAGTAGGCGCGCACCGACAGCGGGCTGATCCGGAGCTGGCGGGTCCAGCCGACCTGGCGCTCGCCGGCGATTCGAGCCCCCGTCGAGAGCATCGACATCATCGTGCCGAACGACGCCAGCGAGACCATGTAGTAGATGCCGTAGGTGAATGCCGTGCCCGTGATGATCTTGTTGTGCTGCGGCGCCGCGATCACCCAGTAGAGGAGGATCGGAATGCCGATCGAGAAGATGTAGAAGCGGCGGTTGCGGAAGGTGCGCACCAGCTCGAAGCGGGTGTACGCGAGCCCACTCATGGCGCCACCAGCTCTGACACTTCGTCGTCAGGCTCGCCCGTCAGCTCGAGGAACGCCTCCTCGAGGCTTCCGCCGGTGATCTCGATGTCCCTGGCCGCCGGATACCGCTCGAGCAGTGCTCGGATCGCCTGGTCGGAGTCGGTGCAGCTGAGGATCACTGCGTCGCCGTGGCGCTCAGCGGAGGCGACCCCGGGCAGACAGGCGAGTGTGCTCGGGTCGACGTCCTCGAGCGTCGCGCGGAGCGTTCGCCTTCCCACCCGAGCTTTGATCTCCGTTGTTGGACCGTCGGCGACCACCCGCCCATGCGCCATCAGGATCGCGCGGTCGGCGTTGGCGTCGGCCTCCTCAAGGTAGTGGGTGGCGAACAGCACTGTCCTGCCCCGGGCGGCGAAGGCGCGCATGATGCTCCAGAACTCGCGGCGACCCTCGACATCCATCGCGACCGTCGGCTCATCGAGCACGAGCAGCTCGGGGTTGCTGACGATCGCGAGCGCGAACCGAGCACGCTGGGTCTCCCCACCGGAGAGCTTCTGCGTGCGTTGGCTGGCCATCGCCTTCAGCCCGGTGACCTCGAGCGCCTCGTCGACGTCCATGGGATCCGGATACAGCGAGGCCATCATCGTCACAAGCTCGCGCACGGAGACGTCCCGAATCAACGCGCCCGACTGGAGCATTGCGCCGATCAGACCGGCGTCGACCGCCTCGCGCGGCGGGCGGCCGAACACCGTCACGGTGCCGCCGTCAGGCTTTGAGAGGCCGAGCATCATATCGATCGTCGTTGACTTGCCGGCGCCGTTGGGTCCGAGCAGCGCTGCGGTTTCGCCCGCGGCGATCGAGACATCGATGCCGCGCACCGCGTGGATCGGTCCGTGCGGGCCCCGGAAGGTCTTGATCAAGCCATTGAGGCGGATGCCGCCGTCGGTCTGTGCGGGGGCTTGGGCGGTCATTGGTTCGAGTGGCCTTCGTCGAGACGACGTGTCTCGTTGGGTATCGGGTCCTCGCTCATTTCTCGATAATACTGGACTCCATCCAAAAATGTACTCAGCTTAGGATAATCTACCAAGCATGGCTGCGTCCGGCGGGCTCCGAGAACGAAAGAAGCGCCAGACCCGCCAGGCGATCGCGGAGGCCGCGGCGGCGCTGTTCGCCGAGCGCGGTTTCGAGTCGGTCACTGTCGATGAGGTCGCAAGGGCGGCCGACGTCTCCCGGCAGACGGTCTTCAATTACTTCCCCTCCAAGGAGGAGATGCTCTTCGATCGCGACGCCGAGATCGAGGCCGCGCTCCTCGGCGCCGTGCGCGGCCGCGCCCCCGGGATGTCGGTACTCGAGGTGTTTCGCGCCCACACCCTGGCGTTCTGGCAGCGGATCGAGGCGCTTGGGATGCTCCGGCACGAGTTCTGGGCGATCGTCGACTCGAGCCCCGTGCTGCGCGACTACGCCGAGGCGACCTTCGCCCGCCATGCGCGCTCGGTGGCGCTGGTGCTCGCGGCGGAGCGGGGGGTGGCGGACGACGATCCTGGGTGTCACGCCCTCGCGCGCGTGCTCTGCGGCGTGAACGCGGCGATGCTCACATGTGGGCTACATCGAATCGCCCGAGGCGACGACGCCCGGGTGGTCGCACGGGAGATGGTGCTCGAGGCGGAGCGGGCCTACGGGCTGCTGGAGCGGGGCTTGAACGATCGGTAGGGTCGCGTCCTTGGAGAGCACGCAGGACGCACGCCAGGTGTCGGCCGATACGCGCGCCGGCATCCGCGTCGCCTGGCGGGCGCTCTGGACCTCGCGCCTCGTCGTCATGGCCGCCGGGATCCTGGCGGTGCTGGGGATCGGCCGTGCGCCCGGCACGACGGGCTTCGACCCCAACAACCTGACGGCGCCGTTCGGTTACTTCGGGAACCTCCTCGTCGCGCCATTCGCGCGCTGGGACTCGTGGTGGTACCTGACGATCGCCCAGCACGGCTACGACCACCAGCTCATGCGCACTGCTTTCTTCCCGCTCTACCCGCTGATCGTCAGGGGGCTGGGGCCGATCGTCGGTTCGAACCTGATCGCGGGGGTGATCGTGTCGCTGGTGTCGTTCGCGGTTGCGCTGGTGCTGCTCTACAGGCTTGCGTTGCTCGAGCTCGGCAGCGCGTCGCGGGCGCGGCTCGCGGTGATGCTGGTCGCCTTCTGCCCGGTTGCCTTCTTCTTCTCGGCCGTCTACAGCGAGTCTCTGTTCCTCGCGCTGTCGCTGGGCGCCGTCTTCGAGGCGCGGATGGGCAGATGGACGATGGCGGGCCTGCTCGGGGCGCTGGGAGCGGCGGAGCGCAACAGCGGCGTCATGCTGGCCGTACCGCTCGTGCTGCTGTTCCTCTATGGCCCACGAGCGGACCGGCCACCGGGCCCCGGACCGGGGTCGGCGGCTGGGGGGTCCGCGCTCGGCTGGCGGCGCCTGCTTCCGCGCCACCCGATCGAGCCCTCGATCGCTTGGATCGCGCTCGTGCCGATGGGCCTGTTCGCCTACCTCGGCTACCTCGCGCTGTCGATCGGGGACGGGTTCGCGCCCCTGCACGCTCAGACGCTGTGGTTCCATCACTTCGCCGGTCCGTTCGGCGGTGTCTTCGACGGCACCGTGGCCGCCTGGGACGGTCTGCGGCAGCTGATCCACGGCTCGCCTGTCCCGGTGTACTTCACGGCTGCGGGCGGAGATCCGTTCGTCGTCGCGGGGCAGAACCTGATGCTGTTCGCGTTCCTCGTGCTCGGTGTGGTTGCGTTCGTCGGCGCGCTGCGGCGGCTGCCGATCGCCTACGGCGCCTACGTGTTCGCGGCGCTGGCGCTGCCGCTGTCGGATCCCGTCAAGCCGCAGCCGCTCTCCTCCCTGCCTCGGTACGAGGTCGTCCTGTTCCCGCTGTTCATGTGGGGGGCGGCGTGGCTCGAGGAGCGCGGCTGGGGCGACAGCGGACTCGCCGGCTCGGCCGTGTTGCTCGGATTGTTCACGGCGATGTTTGCCACGTGGCGGTTCGTTGCGTGACCGGCGATCCGCCGCCGCGGGCGATCCTCCTCGACGCGCTCGGGACGCTGGTCGCGCTGGCGCCACCGGCGCCTCGGCTGTGCGCCGAGCTCGCGCGGCGGTTCGGGGTCCGCCTCTCCCGTGCACAGGCCGAGCACGCGATCGCGGCGGAGATCGTCTATTACCGAGCTCACCTCGACCAAGGTCGCGACGCGAAGGGACTGAGCGCGCTGCGCCGCGGCAGCGTCCTGGCGCTTCGCGATGAGCTCCCGGCGGAGGCGGCGGCGCTCGGAATCGAGCCGCTCACCGAAGCCCTGCTCGCGTCGATCACGTTCAGCGCGTTCCCGGACGTGGGGCCCGCGCTCGGCGCAGCGCGGGCGCGTGGTGTGCGCCTCGTCGTGGTCAGCAACTGGGACGTCTCGCTCCACGACGTTCTCGCCCGGCTCGGGATCGCGCCGCTGGTGGACGGCGTTGTGACGTCGGCCGAGGTGGGCTCGCGCAAGCCCGACGGCGCGATCTTTGCTCGCGGCCTCGAGCTCGCGGGCGCTCGGCCCTCCGAAGCGATTCATGTCGGCGACAGCCTCGATGAGGACGTCGCGGGCGCCCGCGCGGCGGCGATCGAGCCGGTACTGATTCGCCGCGACGGCAGCCCAGGGCCCGCGGCCACGCGAACCATCGCCAGCCTGCGCGAGCTGGTCGTAACCTAAGAGGTCGTGTCGAGCGGCCCGCCACCACTGGCCAAGCCAGAGCTGCCCGACGGGGTCGCCGCCGCGCGCGCGGCGGCCGCGGTCGAGGTGCTGCCGCCTTGGAAGGCGTGGACCGCTCCCGCCGCCGTCGTGCTCGGCCTCGCGCTCGGGTCGATCGGGGATCTCCTCGTGTCGATCGGCGGGGCGGCAAGCGGGGCGAACCTCAGCCATCCTCCGCCCGCGGTGAACATCGTTGGAGACGTGGTCTTCGACCTCGGGTTCGTTGC
>PMOY01000278.1 GCA_003165655.1 Solirubrobacterales bacterium | reverse complement strand
TCGCCGGCGCCGGTCAGGACGACAGCCCGAACGCGCGGGTCCATGCTAAGTGGCCCGAAGACGTCGCGGACCTCAGTGAAGAAGGACGGCTCAACGCCATGTTCGTGCACCGGTGTGAACGCAACGGTGGCAACTCTGTCCTCAACCGTGATACCCAGCTGTCGAAAATGATCGAAGGTCATGTGGCTCCTATGGCTTACTCGTCCGCGCGTTCTAGAAGCGCGTAGAGCGGGTCCGCCCTCGAGCGCTCGCCGACAATTCCCCGGGCGGCTTCGACTTCTGAGACGTCAGCGACCGGGTCGACACGAATCAGGTCCCGAACTACCGTGCGTTCGGCAATACGCCATTGGCCGTCTCGTCGCTCAAGGCGATCGAGATATCGACCGCAGAACAGGTAGTCGATCAGACCGTCGCCGTTATGGCTGCGGGAAAGTGACACGAAGTACGCTTCGCTGTGTGCGGTGTCGCCAGCAAGCTCCACGAGGGCATTGGTCAGCGAGTGCGTCCAGCGCGTGGTCTGATCCGCCGAGACTTCGAGACTGGTGAGGAACTCCTCCACTGGGCCGTCTGCGTACGGCGGATGGTGCGTGACAGCGTCGGGATGAAATACCGATCGGACGGTCTCAATGTCCATTCGGTCCACGCCTCGGCAGTATCGCGTAAGAACATCAGTGATCGTCTGGCGATCAATCAGTTCTTGAAGGTCCATTGCTGCCTCCTCGCTTAGCCGCTCAGTGCCGCAACAGCCTCGTTAACGGCCGCAAGCTCCTCAAAGAGGTCCCGAGGAACGAGCGCACCATCCCGGGCGATCACATTGTCGAAATGGGCGTGAATGCCCTCTGGAGTCGCGTCGTCGACGGTGGGCGCGACCCAGCCCTCGGCTATGCCCATAAAGGCCAGCGCATACCGAGCTCCGATCGTCGAGAACGCCTGACCGTTCATCTCGCATGCACGGCTCGCTAGGTACGTGACGAGCGCTGTGACGAGCTCTGGCTCCGTGCGATCTGCGAGCGCGGGAATCAGAGGGAACTTGTGGCGGTCCGGGATGGGATTGCCCTCTGCCTGCATGCCGCGCGCCATTGGCATGACGGCGTTGACGGTGATGCCGTGCTCGCGGCCCTCGTAAGCAAGCGCTTTGACGAGTCCGTACAGACCCGCCTTCGCCGCAGCGTAATTGGCGACCCCATGGTGGCCGAACATCCCGGACCCAGAGCTCGTGACGATCACACGCCCGTATCCCTTCTTCTTCAGCACACTCCACGCTGGTTGCGTCACCCAAATCGCCGACATGAGGTTCGCATCGATGACGCTCCGAATTTGCGCCAGCTTTAGATCTTCGAAGTAGCCGGGACGGAGCATGCCGGCATTGTTGATGACGACGTCTACCGTGCCGAAGCGCTCGATCGCGGCCGCTACCGCCGAAGCGCCGCCCGACGGCGTCGATACATCGTCGAAACTGGCCACCGCCTCTCCGCCCCGGGACGCGATTTCGGCGACGACTGCGGATGCATTCCCGGCTATCAGGTCATTGACGACAACGCGGGCCCCGCGGCGTGCCAGCTCCAACGCATGGGAGCGCCCGATGCCGCGCCCTGCCCCGGTGACGATTGCGACCTGCCCCATGTACGAGATCTCGCCGGTCACGGCGCGATCCTAGCAAGCTCGCTTGCGATCCGGCAAGCCGGAGGCCCGGGTGTTCATGCTCGGTATACCGGCTGCCCGACAATCGCTCGGTATACCGGCTGCCCGACGACCCAAATGTCTACCTTTCTCGTTGCGCCGGCATTGAGCCGCGTGGATCGTAATCGCCGGCGTCGCCCATGCCAATCCCGGGAATGCCGGGCGCCGCATCTTTGGCCGACTGCCCTCAGGTCGGAAAGCCAGCGTACTTGCACGCGCGCAAGCCAGCTGGTAGCTTGATCCCGCATAGCGTCTTATACGCAGGAGATCTACCAGAGGATGGCGGCTCGATGACCGAAGCTCTCGAGGGATCGCGCGAGAAGAGGATGGTGCGCTATCCGTCAATGGAGGGTGCTGAATGCCCGTTCCCGCTTTTCGAACACCTGCGGGCGCACGATCCGGTCAAGGAGCTACCAGAGCGTCCGGGCGTCTACCTGGTGGCTAAGTACGAGGATGTACGGTACGTCTTTGCTCACCCGGAGGTCTTTTCCAGCTATCAGAGCCGAGCGGGCCTGAACGGTGTTGACTGGGCTCTTTCGACGCCGCACTCCAACGCATTGATCGAGTCGGACGCTCCGGAGCATCGCGCGAAGCGCGCTCTCTTGTTCGCGCCGCTTAAGCCGAGCCGATTGAGGGTGTACGAGACCAAGATCCGCGAAATCGTCGACCAGTTGATCGACGCATTCATCGACCGGGGGCGCTGCGACCTAGTCGAGGAGTTCGCGTATCCGCTGCCAATGCGATTGACACTGTGGTTGATGGGTGTGCCCGAGGATGATGTCGAGTTCATCCGCTTCTGGGCCCGCTTCGAAGCTTCTGGCCTGTCATTCATGCCTTCCGAGTACCAAGAGCAGCAGCGTAGAAACGGCGAGCAGATGATGGTCTACCTGACCGAGCTCATCCAGCAGCGATATGAGCAGCCACGCGACGACGTCCTCAGCCTGGTGATCCAAACGCAGGTTGCCCGTGACGGAGACTTCGATCTGCCGCTCGTGCGATCGCAGATCGCGATCCTCCTCGGCGGCGGTGTCGTCACCACAGCCCACTTCCTGTCGAACCTGCTGCTCCTGCTGCTGCAAAACGAAAAGCAGATGCGCGAGGCTCGTGTCGATCACTCACTGATTCCCAGGATGATCGAGGAGGCGCTGCGCCTCGATCCTCCGTCGGTCTGGATCCCTCGCCGTGTCAAGGTCGACACCAACGTTGGGAGCGTCCGGGTTCCGGCCGGTTCATACCTCCTGCTCCTATTGAGCTCGGCGAATCGCGACGAGGCCAAATTTGTGGGCGCAGAGACCTTCGATGCACGGCGACCCAACGTGCGCGAGCACATGGCTTTCGGCCATGGGCCTCATTTCTGCCTCGGAGCCCCGCTGGCGCGCATAGAGCTGCGAATCGCGCTCGAGCAACTAATGACACGACTCGATCATCTACGGGTAGCGGCGGACAACGACCTAACGCACGTTCCAAGTCCGTCCTTCCGCGGCCTAAACAAGCTGCACATCGAGTTTGCGAAAGCCGTCTAACAGCCGCAGCGCCCGCCGCCCGGTTCACGTCGATCCCGCCATCACACACGGCCTCTGCCGTGCGCGCCGCGCTCCCCGCGCTCTGATCGGCGGCGACACCAAGGCCTGGCAGGCCGCACCGCTAGCGACGCGACAACGAGTCCCCGCTTGTTATTGCGGTACACATGATTCTGACTCCTCACCTGGCCTTTTCTCGCCCGACATCACATCCTCGGCAGTCGCAGGCGGCGTTATCTGATGCTGCAGAACCGTAGGTTGACCATCCGCCGCGTGGGATTGTCGATGTTCGTAATCGACACTCCAGGTGGCACCCGCTTCCTAACGGATCCATGGTTTCGCGGCAATCCCACCCTCATTCCAGAATTTGGGGCCGACGAGTTCCTAGCTACGGTGGACGCGCTGCTGGTCAGTCACGGCCACACTGACCACGCGGAGGGGATACCCCGGGTGCGTGGCGCCAGCCCTGGCGTCGACATTTTTACTGGCTTCGAACTCGGCATGCTGCTCCTCACCCGTCACCTACCGAATATCACCTACATGAACTTTGGTGGCTCCGTGTCCTACCGGGACACGACCGTTCACTTCGTTCCGGCTAGCCACGAATCGGCGTACCGCGTCATCGATCCTACCGAAGACCGTTCGTCCGCCACATCGCTCTATGCCGGACTCGCCGGCGGAATCCTTCTGACACTGCAACACGGCTACCGTATCTACTATGCCGGTGACACGGGCTTGTCCGCAGAAATGACCATCATCCGCGATTACTGGAAACCGGACCTGGTTATCCTTCCCGTCGGTGGAAGCACGCTCGGGATGGACCCCGACCAGGCTGCGTACGCCGCTGGTGTCCTTCTACGTGCACGACATGTCATTCCTTGTCACTGGTTTCCCCCGCCCGACGAGGCACCCGATCCTCAGCTCATGACTCGCAGCATGGCCTCGTCCGGGATCCGCGGCGCCACTGGGCACCGCGGTCGCGAGTTCGCAGCGATGATGCGGGAGCGTCACCCAGAGGTGACCGTGACCCTGCTGGAGTTAGGCGACGGGGCTACCATTGATACTGGTGGTCTGCCCGGCGCCGACAGCGCCGACCCAATCCTTGACACTGGCCTCGGGCTCAGCTAGATCTCCAGCGGAGCGCATAGCTCATCCTTGAACGAACTCTCGCAAATCACCTCCCCAACGAATGACCGGCATCGCGCCCCGCAACCTTCGGGAGGACAGACCAAACTGCGTGTCCGCAAGTTACTCCGGGCGGCGACGTAAGTCCGCGCGGTGGGCTACAAGTGAGCCCGCTTCGAGGCGTCGAGCATAGGCTCGGCTGCGCGCGCGACTCGGTGTTGTCCCTCTGCGTTTGGGTGGATTTGCTGTCTGCACTATCGAAGGCCGGGGCAAGCCTGCGATCGTCGGCTGGGTCGGCCAGAATCGCCGCCGCGTCGAGGAGATCATCGAACGGCGACGTGCCGGACCGAAGCCAGCGGCTGGCAGCGGGTCGTGGCTTGCGCACGAGGGCCGCATATTCGGCATCGCCGACGGGCGTGATCGACCACGCGATCGCCCGCAGGCCAGCCTTTCTTGGTCTGCCCGCCAGAACTTCAAGCGATTCGATGAGCGCCTCCGCGCGCAGACCAGAGCGAGATCGTTCAACCTGCCCGCAACCGCCACGTGCGTTGCTGACGCCCGGTGTAGGACGTCGGCTTCGAATCGCTCAAGGACCGTCGGGCCGGACGAGCCGCACCGCACGTAGGCCGGCTCATCGACAAATGACCCTAGCGCCGTTCCGTTCTTGCTGACACGAACCCGGTTGACGAAGTTTGAGAAAAGCGAAACCGGAGCCTGCCTCCGCCGATCGTCGATCGCGGCACGAGCCGGACCGTCTCCTATGGTCATTCCTTTCTACGAGCCAGCGTGCGGCCCGCAGCTCGACGACTCCGCAAGCCTTCAAGGCGAGCGCTTTCTTGCCCGTGACCGGGCCCATGGACGTTGTCCAAAGATTGGCCTCGCGTGTGATTTCGATGCATACAAGCACACGCCTTGACTCAGCCGCCTCGAGCAATGTATATATATACTGCATTCGACTTGCGCGCAAGTCGGTCGGAGAAACCGCGAGGAGAGGAGCGCACTGAGACGTCACGCTCGCGTGCGGCGCCGCCGCCGCCTAGTGGCGCCACCACGGAGGCACCGGCGTGCGATTGCAGTACACGCAGGCGGACCACGCCGACTGACCTCAAAACGGACGACGCCGATCAAGATCGAGAAAACTCGGCACGTTCGAGGACCGCGTGCGACATCTGCCCGCAGATGAGCTGCACGTCCGGGAGCGAGAGCGCGGTCTACAACACAACGAGGGAGCGGCGACGGACGCCGGCCGGCCGGAAGCCAATGTCTGCTCAACGGGCCCGGTCAACGATTGCCTTCCAAGACTAACCGAGAGGATAGAAATGTCTACGTCACATCAGCCACCCGTCCGCTGGCGGTATCGCCTCGGTGGCCTATTGACGGCTGCCCTCGTCTCGGCAGCCATCGCCGCATGCGGCAGCAGCTCATCAACCAGCTCCAGTTCTACGGCAAAGAGCGGATCGGCCACGCCGTCCTCCAGCAAGGCGCCGTTCAACATCCTGTTCATCAGCGGGTTGAGTGGCCCGCTCGCAGTCTACGGCCACAACGCGCTGGAAGGGATCCAGGCGGCCGCGGCCGTCCTCAACCAATCTGGCGGGATCGATGGACACAAGGTCGTAGTGAGCTCCAAGGATGACGCGAGCACTCCCGCGAATGCTGTCACCGAGGAAGAGTCCGCGCTGAGCTCGGGGACGAAGCCCAACGTGGTGATTAACGGCGTCGACGGCGATGAGGGGCTCGCGACGACTCCTGCGTTGAACGCGGCGCACATCATCGGCATGAACATCACGCAGGACCCCACGTATATCGATCCCAGCAAGGACCCGTATGAGTACACGACGAACCCGTCGTACCCAACGGAGACCGGTGAGATGGCCCAAAACATCGCCGCGCACGGCGTCCACAAGCTCGCCGTTATCTACGTGGACGACGCTGCCGGCTCGACGGAGGAAGGGCAACTCGTGAGCGCCCTGAAAAAGCTGAGCATCAGCACGGTGGCGCAGGTCGCGTTCGGTCCCACCGCACTCGACGACACGTCGGAATGGCTGCACGCAGCGGCCTCGCATCCGGACGGATACGCGTTGATCACGCAAGGTCAGTCACCGATCGTCCTGAAGGGTCGAGCCGCGGCAGGCATCACAGCGTTCACCCAATGCGACACGACCTGCGGCGCCAACCCTCTTGACAAGCTCGATCCGCCTGCGGCACTAGTCAACGCGGACACGCTGAACAATCCCGTAGCCGTCACCCTGCCTGCCAAGCGAACCCCCGGGGAGAAGGCCTTCGTGGCTGAGCTTCAGAAGCTCGGATTCCCGAACGATCTGATAGTCCCGTCGTTGGAGTACGACTTCGTGACAATGCTCGCGCAGGCGGCTAAGCAGGCGGGGAGCATCGACGAGTCGACGCTCAACAGCGCTCTTCAACACGTGTCTCTGAGCCAACCGCAGTCAGCGAGTGGGATGGCGATGGCGTTCACACCCACGAACCACTTCGCGCCGTCGGGTTCCCACCCGTTGGCGATCTTCGCGACGAACGACAAGTTCACTGGCGACGTGTTCCATCCGTAACACGTCGAGACGACCAGCCAACCCATNNCCGCGAACCTCGTTTAAAAACCTGGCGCTTCGCGCACCGCCCGACCTGGAGGTCGGAGCCCTGCCAGGCGGAGCTCTAGATCGGGCGACGCCGCCTCAGAGCTTGACCCACGCTGACCGCGGCATCACGGCTTCGGTTGCACTCCGGCGACGAATCGCTCACTGCTTGGCATGAAGTACCACGCGCAGAACTTGCCTCCGTTGCTGTCAGAACGGTGGCGCTCTGGCTCCTGCGACCACTCTGCATGGGCGCGGGCGAACGCCTCTTGCACGGCGCGCACGTTCGGAGCATCTACTTCGTAGAGCACGAGCTGTCGCGGCTCTGGTGGATCGCCCCCCTGGACGTCGACGAACTCGAACCGCTGCGCGGCAACTACGCCGTCCACACTCAGAACGTCGGGAATGTGCACCGATTCATACCAGTCGTCGAACTCCTCTTCACGTCCCGGCGCCGCGCCGGTGAGGACGACAAGCGTAAACTTTGGCACCGATCCGCCCGCTCAGCCCAGACCGGCGACGGCATTGGCGACGCCACGCATGTCCTCGAAGGTGTTTTTCGGGACCGAGAACCCGTCGAGATCGCGGATTTCGTCCCAGTGCTCGACGATGTCCTCGGCGGTCACGGTCGAGACGTCGGGCGTGGCCCAGCCGGACGCCTGCGCGACGAACACCCGCGCATACCAACCGCTCATCGCCGCAAACGCCTCGCCCGTCACGGGGCAGGCCGGACTGGCGAGAATCACCGCCATCGGCGCGACTGCCTCTGCCCGCCGCCGAGGCTCCATCACCGAGCGATAGTCGTCCGTCCAGTACTTGTCCATGTCCGGGATGGGATCCGCGGCTGCGATCGTCGTACTGGCGCCCGGGAGCAGCGCGTTCACGAGTATCCCGTGCGGCTCCCCCTCGAACGCCAGCGCTTTGCACAGGCCGAAGACGCCAGCCTTCGCGGCCGCGTAGTTGCTCAGGCCCTGATGGGAGAACATCCCCGAGGAGGAGCACGTCATGATCACCCGGCCATACCCCTTCTGCTTCATTACCCGCCAAGCCGGCTGTGTGACGAAGAACGCACCCTTCAGGTGCACTGCGATCACGTTCTCTATGGCCTCTGGCGACAGATCCTCGAAATAGCCGTTGCTCACGTTGCCGGCATTGTTGACTACGATGTCGACCGTGCCGAACTGTTCGATCGCCACTTCCATGACGGCTCGGCCGCCCTCGGCCGTCGCCACGGTGTCGTAGGAGGGAACCGCGACGCCGCCAGCATCTCGAATCTCCGCTACCACCGCATCTGCGTGCTCGCGTCCAAGATCGTTGACGACCACCTTGGCGCCACGGCGAGCGAACTCCCGCGCGTGAGCACGTCCTATCCCGCGCCCCGCTCCCGTGACGACGGCGACATATCCGTCTAATAAGATTGGAGAAGTCACGACGAGCCTCCTGTGTCAGCCGCGGTCGCCACAGACGGTGGGCGCCGGATCGAATTCAACATTTAGGCGCCGCAAGCCTCGGAACTGGACGCTTGCGATGTGCTTGAAGTCATTGTCGTTGGCCAACCTGAGATTCGGTAGCCGCGTGAGCAGATGCTCGAACGCAATGCGTACCTCGAGACGCGCCAGCGGCGCGCCAAGACAGAAGTGGGCTCCATAGCCAAAGCCGACGTGATGCTTCAAGTTTGGCCTATCGATGTCGAGGACGTCCGGATTGGGGAACCTGTTCTCGCTGCGATTGGCCGCGGCCGTCATGAGTAGGACAAACGCTCCAGCAGGAATCCTCAAGCCGTGAAGCTCGGTGTCCACCAGCACGCGCCGCGTGTGCCACAGAGACGGAGTCTCAAGGCGCAGCGCCTCCTCGATCAACGTCGGGATAAGCGCGTGATCCGCACTGACCCGCTCTAGCACCCCCTGGCTCGCCAGCGTGTTGCAGATGGCGGTGGAGAGAAAGTGAGCTGTGGTGATGACGCCGCCGCCGAGTAGCACCGTAACCTGTGAGCGAGCTTCGGCGAGGTCGAACTCGCCGTCCTGGGCGATCTGCTCGGCAATGACGTCGCTGATCACGTCGTCGCCCGGATGTTCGTGTCTGTCAAGTACCTTCGCGGTCAAGTACCTGTTCATCCGCGCTGCACTGGCTAGCTGCCTGCGGGCAAAATCCTCGGAGTACCACCGCAGCCCCGGAACCTCGAACGTGCCCCATTCGCGTATGTAATCGACATCCTCCTCAGGCAGTCCGAGCATGTGGCACGTGACATACGCTGGCAATGGACCGGTCAGCTCGTCGACCAGATCGGCTCGGCCGCGTGGAGCGAACCCGTCGATCAGCCGATCGACAAGCTGCGCGATCATTGGCTCATAGGTGACGAGTCGCCCCGGCTTGACCGCTTGGAACGCCATCGCGCGCTTGCGCTTGTGCTCCTCCCCGTCGGTCTCGGTCACGACCAGCGTCGAGGAGCCGATCATAACGTCGACATCGGTGCCCAGCAGCGCCGATCGGCTGCGGTCACTGGTGAAGATCTCAGGATGGGACGAGACGTAGCGGATGTCCTCCCAGCGTGAGATGGCAAACAGATCCGGCTGGTCTGGGAGCTGGTAGACGGGATGCCGCTTGCGCATCAACTCAAGCGATGGCCACGGACACTCTGCACCGTGCAGTGACGGGTATGTGATCTCCTGGCCCGACGAGTCCGTGTGCGGCGCCCGCTTTGTCATTGGCTCCATCATCCGCTCACGGCATGAAATGCCAACCACCTTCGAGGCAGATCGTATTACCGCTGAGGTAGTCGCCGTCCTCGCTTGCCAGAAACGCGATGAGACCGCCCCCGTCGCGCTCAGGATCCCCGAAGTAACCCAGCGGCACTACGCTGGGGTCGGCGGTCATCGATCCTGGCCTGCTACGGGCATCGAGCATCGCATCGCTTTCGAGAGCCGGACAAACGACGTTGGCACGAATCCCGTGTGGCCCCCATTCGCGCGCCACGGTCTTGGTGAAGCCCCGGATCGCCTCCTTGGTCGTGTTGTAGCCCACCTTGAGTGGCTGCCCGTACAGCCCATTGTTGGAGCCGAAGTTGATGATCTTGCCGTACTTCTGCGCCTTCATGTAGGGAAACACCGCCCGGCAGCAGTACCAAGTGCCAAAGAGGCCGGAACGCAAGATATCCAGCCACTCCTCCTCTGGATAGTCTTCGATCGTGTGGCGGGGATTAGAGCGCCTTCGGCCGCCGAAGCTCTGGGCATTGTTGACGAGGATGTGGACCGTGCCCGCCCAGTCGACCGACTGAGCGACCATCTCTCCCACCTGCTCCGGATCAGCGACGTCGCAAGCGACGGCCAGTGCTTCCCCCCCCTGTCGGATGATCTCCTGGGCAACCTCCTCACCAGTCTCGGCCGTCCGGGTGGCAACCACAACGCGAGCCCCGTCCCGGGCGAGCCGAAGCGACACCCCCCTGCCAATGCCGCGCCCCCCCCCGGTGACGACAGCGACCTTCCCGTCCAGCGGCCGTAATGACGCGCCATGGTGCTGAGAGGAAGCCATGGTGGACATCGTCTCAGCGCCGATCTACGAAGTACTCGAGGCCACCCGACGGGGCTCGCGCGGTCAAACCGGCATCGACGAGCAGGGTCTGGCCGGTGATGCCGCTGGCCAGCTCTGAAGCTAGGAAGAGAACGGCGGCCGATACCTCGTCGGCCTCCAGTCGTCGGCCCAGTGGCGCCCAGGTCTTGGCGTGCTCGTCCGCGCCGGCTCGATCCAGCACCTCCCCCGAACCGTCACGATTCGCGCGCGCCCGGAAGGTTCTCACGCTCCCGGGAGCGACGGCGTTGACGCGGATCCCGTGGGGGCCCCACTCGACCGCCATCGAACAGGTCAACGCGATCACGCCAGCCTTCGCCGCGCCGTAGGGCGAGTGAATCGGCGCTCCCGCCACTCCGCTCGACGAGGAGTAGTTGACGATGGTGCCACGAATCTCCCGCTCGACCATGTGTCGGGCCACCTCGCGGCAAGCGGTGAAGACGTAATCGACATTGAGCGCCATCACAGCGTCGTAGACGTCGTCCGGGAACTCCACAATCGGGTTCCAGGCACCGACGTTGTTCCCGCCAGCGACATTCACGAGGCAGTGCACGTCTCCAGCATGTTCCATGGCCTCGCCCAGCGCTGCCTTCAGCCGCGCTCGATCGGTGACATCACATTCGATCGCACGACACTGGCCCCCGCTCGCCTGGACCTTAGCGGCTACGTCATTTCCGAGACCTGCTGTCAGCTCGAGAACGACTATGGATGCGCCGGCTTCGGCTAACGCCATCGTCGTGGTGGTGCCCATCCCGCGTCCACCACCCCCGATGACTATTGCCGTCTTGCCATCGAGCCGCAGTCGTTCAAGATACATCGTCTTCCTCTCTCAGGATTCACTCTATCGCCGGGTGTAGGGCCCAATATGGTCCGCCTCTGAGCAAATATTGGACTTCGCACGCAGCGGCTCCGCTTCGGTCCGCGGCTGCAGTATTCGCATCAGCGAGTGTTCGGCGACCCTTGGACAAGCTCCGCATACGCATCGGCAAAGATGTCCATCTCGTGCGGAGCCGACCGCGGAAGCAACCATTCGTCGGTACTCCTGATCAACTCGAGATGGTCGCGCACATCCTCGGCCGTCACCTGATCGGTCGGGCTGGTCCAGCCGCGTGTCACTCCCGTGAAAACCCGGGCGTATGTCCCGGCGCCGCAGGAGAACACCTCGCCGGTAACCTCACACTGTCGGCTGGCCAGGAAGGACACGAGCGGCGCGACGAGCTCGGCCCCTACTCGGCTCCCCATGCGCGCTCGGGCCGAGGCCACCTCCTGGCTCGCTCTGCTCACGAGCGTCCGGCCCTTGGGACGACCGCTCGTCGCAGCGGTATCCGCCTGAGGCAGCACGCAGTTCACCAGAATGCCATGATCACCTCCTTCCAGAGCGAGGGACTTCGTCAAACCGATCAGCCCTGCCTTAGCGGCTCCGTAGTTGCTGATGCCCTCCATACCGTAAGCGCCGACGCTGGAGCCGATCAGCACGACGCGGCCATAGTGATTGGCCTGCATGACGGGCCAGACGGGTGACAGCAGCCGAAACGCGCCCAGCAAATGTACCGCCAGCACCGATTGCACCTGCTCGTCGGTGAGCGCCTCAAAGTAGGCGTTTTGCCGATTGCCGGCGTTGTGCACCACCACATCTACGGTTCCGTACGCCCCCATAGCGGCCTCGAACGTCCGGCGGGCGCCGACGACGGTCGCGATCGTCTCGTTCGCCGATATTGCCGTGCCACCCTCACGCTCGATCTGCTGCGCCACGAGGTCCGCCGCCGACGGACCAGTATCGACTTCAGTGTCGCCATACTCAGGATTCCGGCGCATATCATTGACGACGACCTTCGCGCCACGCCTGGCCAGGTCATCCGCATAACTGCGACCAAGTCCTCTCCCCGCTCCAGTCACAATGGCTACCTGGCCCGCCAGCGAAACCTCTTCCATGGTGCGGTATCCTACCTGCCAGCTTGCGGAAACGCAAGTACAATAGCCGAGACACTGCATACGGCGTGCCCGCTACCGAGGAGTACCGATGACCGCCACAGCGCCAGCTCCAGTTTATCCGTCGCTCGAAGGCTCAGAGGATCCGTTCCCGTTCCTCAATCACCTGCGGGAACACCAACCCGTGTATCAGATTCCTGATCGACCGAACATCTACCTCCTCACGCGCTACGACGACGTCAAGCGGGCCTTGTCCGAGTGGAGCACATTCTCGAACACCGAGGCGCGAAGCGGTCTGAGCGGCATCTGGTTCGGTGGTGGGCCTGAGGACGCCACGATGATCAACGAACTCGACCCGCCGCTCCATCGGCCCCAGCGCGTCCTGGCTCAGGCACCGATCGCACCTGGGCGTCTCCGCAGCTACGTGACGCTGATCACTGAGCTGGTCGACGGACTGATCGACCGTTTCATCGATGACGGTTCCACCGAGTTCGTTTCAGCCTTTGCCCATCAGCTGCCGCTCAAGCTCACGATGCAACTCCTGGGAATCCCCGAAAGCGACATGGACTGGATCATCACGTGGACGAGCTTCGAGTCCTCGGGCTTGTCTTGGATGCCCGATGAGTTCCGTGAAGGACAAAAGGTACACGCCCAAAAGATGCTCAGCTACCTTAGCGACATGCTTCTCGAGCGGCTCGAGAATCCCGGCGACGACGTGATCAGCTTTGTCGTGCAGGAGCAGGTAGGCCGAGAAGGTGAATTCAAGATGCCGCAGGCGCGGGCGATCTCCGCGATGTTGCTTGCCGGCGGCGTGATCACCACCGCCCACTTCATGGCCTCAGCGCTTCTGCTTCTTCTTCAGCACCGGGACCAGATGGCAAAGGTCCGCGCGGACACATCACTGATCCCGCGCATGCTCGAGGAGTGCCTACGACTGCAGGGGCCTGTACTGTGGCAACCCCGGCGGATGGCCGTCGAGATCGAGTTGCACGGCATAACGATTCCCAAAGGATCCCATGTGCTGCTCATGCAAGCCGCCGCCAACCGTGATCCTGCCAAGTTCGCCGAGCCCGACCGGTTCCATGTCGATCGTCCAGACGTTATGGACCACCTCGGTTTCGGATTCGGCGAGCATTTCTGCCTCGGCGCACCGCTTGCGCGCCTCGAGTCTCGCATCGCCTTCGAGCGGCTCTTTGCGCGGCTCGCCGACATCCGGCTGATTGAGCCGCAGCGGATCGAGCACATACGGAGTCCGCAGTTCCGCGGGGTCAGGAGCCTAAACATCGAGTTCGACGCCGCGGCCCAGGATTAGCTTGGTCGCGTCCCGCGGAAAACTCGTGACTGAACCGAGACGGCCGTTCCGACGATCCGGCGCGCCCGGCCGTTTCTCTGTCTAGGGTCGGCGCGCGGGCGTCTGAAGGGCGGGGCTGACCCAGCCGTTGTCGGCGGGATTGATGGTCGTCCCGGGCGGGTTGATGCTGTCGATGCGGTCGAGCACGTCGGTGGAGAGCTCGATATCGGCTGCGGTGAGCTGGGATTCGAGGTGCTCCATCGTGCGCGGGCCGATGATCGCGGCGGTCACGGCAGGATGACGGACGACGAACGCAATCGCCATCTCGATCAGCGAGATGCCAGTCTCCTCGGCGAGCTGCGCGAGCCGTTCGGCAGCCTCGAGCTTGCGCTGGTTGACTGCCATCGACAGGTCGAAGCGGTTGGCCAGCCGCTGGCGTGCCGGCGACATCGGCCCCCGCACCTCGGAGCCCTCGCGATACCGTCCTGAGAGCCAGCCGCCGGCCAGCGGGCTGTAGGCGATCACGCCCATGCCGTAGCGCGCGCACGTGGGGAGCACATCGTTCTCGATCGCCCGCGTCAGGATCGAGTAGGGCGGCTGCTCGCAACGGAAGCGCTCGCGGCCGCGTCTCTGTGCCGTCCACTGCGCCTCGACGATCATCGAAGCCGGAAACGTAGAGTGGCCGAGGTAGCGGATCTTGCCCTGGTGGAGGAGGTCGGTGAGCGCGCCGAGCGTCTCGTCGATATCGGTGTCGGGGTCCGGGCGATGGATCTGGTAGAGGTCGATCCAGTCGGTACCCAGCCTCCCTAGCGAGCTCTCGACCTCCTTCATGATCCAGCGGCGGGAGTTGCCGCGGCGGTTAGGTTCATGGCCCATCGGCATGTGGACCTTGCTGGCGAGAACGACATCGTTGCGCTTGCCGCCAGCCAGCGCCTTGCCGACGATCTCCTCCGACTCGCCCTGGGAGTAGACGTCGGCGGTGTCGATGAAGTTGATCCCGGCGTCGAGCGCGCGGTGGATGATGCGGATGCTTTCGTCGTGGTCCTTGGTGCCATACTCGCCGAACATCATGGCTCCGAGGCATAGCTTGCTGACCGAGACGCCGGTGCGTCCTAGTGATCGATGTTCCATCGGTTGCTCCTATCTGGTGTCCAGGCCGGCTGTGACGCGGGCGCCGCGTCGTAGTCCTCGTCGGTGACGTGCTGGCCCCAGTTGACCGGGCTGCCGGAGTCGCCGGCCTCCTGGATGGCGATGCCGCGGGCTTGTGGACGACAGCAACGATCGTCTGCTGGCGAAATTAGGTCTTGAGCTCGAGGACGCGCGCGGCTGGGCGGGATACCTCCGATACGAGAACTCCGCTCACAACTTCAGCGCGATCAGCGACGGGAGCCGAAGCCGCTTAAGCTTCGCCAGCCGCTCCTCCCCAAACGGACTTCCTCACGAAGGCAAGTGGTAGTAGTCATCCTTGAACGGAACGCTGAGCGGAATGATGACGTAAGGTGACGGCGCACTCAGCTGAGTTGCGAAGTGCCACGTCGGCGAAAAGTGGATCGGATAGCCTCCCCCGAAAGCGGTGTTCGTCGCAGTAAGGTCCTCAAGCGCGTCTGTCACGGGAACCGTGGCGACGCTGTGAGCTTGGTCGGCCGCGAGATTCACCATCATCAGCGAGTCGTACATCAGAGCCGGAACGGCGTACTCGGGCGCACCGCCAACCGCACTGATCGCCGCCACGTATTGCTTCTCATTGGCAGTTCTCTTTGCGGCCGGTGTGATCTGAATGGGTACTGCGGCACCCCATGTGTTCACCATCGCGGCCGACCCCAGCAGCGACGCGAGCGGAGTTGCCGTCCCAGACGTGTCAACTACCGTCGGAATGGTGATGCCGGCCTTCTGCCGGCTCTTGAAGACGACCGGGGACTGACCCTGCGTTGTGACCCAGACCGCCTGTGGCTTGTCGGCAACGACCTTCTCCCAGACGGGCGTGATGTCCAGAGCCGTGTCGGCATACGTGGCTACGCTCAGCACCTTGATGCCATTGGCCGCGGCGGCGGCTTGCATGAGCTTGACGTTTTCGGTGCCCGCATCGTCGTCGTTGGCCACGATGCCAATCGTCTTCCAGCCCTTGCTCTTCGTAAAGGCTGCAATTCGAGACCAGTCTTCCTGATAGGCGGGATTCAGGTTGAACAGATACGGAAGCTTCGTGGGACTATTAAAAGTTGGATCCGGCTGGGTCGCAAACGCCAGGATCTTGTGCTGCATGATGACCGGTGCGTAGGGCAGATTCTCGAACGCGGCGATGCCCGGGATCACGAGATTCGGCTCCGGAGTCTTGGTCAGCCTGGTGGTTAGCAGGCCGATCCCCTGTGTCGGGTTGGCCTGGTCGTCGGCGGTTGTGATCACGACCTTGTGCCCGTCGATCCCGCCTTGCTTGTTGAGGACGAGCGCCGCCGCTTTCAGCCCTGTGTTGAACTCCTTGCCATAGTTCGATATCGGCCCGCTAAGGGGTCCCACGAAATACACGATGTACGGGGACTTCGGCGATGCGGCCGAGGTTTTCACCGAACTTGATTTCGAAGAGCTCGAAGAACTCCCGCATCCGGCGATGATCAGGGTCACCAGCAACGGCACGGCGCAAGTAGCGCTTATCCTGCGGCGCATCTCCACTCCTCCTCGCCTCTCCAAATCAGGGAAAACAACACGCACCCACGCGAACCCACTTAAGCTCCCATTTTGCGTGAGCGCAAACTACTCGCTGGTGCGTGAGATGTCAACCGCTTGCGTTAGAAGCTTGTGATGGATCCGTTAGAGCCTGTCTCTGGCCGTAGCTAGCAACAGATGCTTGCGCCGGCCACTGAGCGCCGCGAAAGGCGCGGCCCGAGGTGCTAGACCGACTGGCGCGCGGGGTAGGTCAAGCCAGCCGCCTCGGTCATGGCCTTGAGCTTGTCCAGCGCCGCCTTGGACACCTCGTCCGGGTCGCTTTCGTAGATCGCCGACAGGCCGTTCGCCTTGCCGAATATCTCCACGGTCAGGGCTCCGTCGACCCCGGCAGTGTGGGGGCCGTAGAAGACGTTCGCGTCCGTGGTCATCACATCGCCAGGACGCACGATCCCATCGGGCGTCTGCATCCAGCCGCTGATCAGCACCTCGAGACGGCTACATGGGTGACAGTGCCGGGGCAGAACGAATCCCGGCGGCATGAACAGCAACGCCGCAAGCGGTTCTGTGCCGTCGTGCTCACCGATCGGAAAGGCGGCAAAGTTCCCTCCCATCGCACGAAGACGGAGGGGCGTCTCCCCGGCAGCTGCCGCGCCGAACTCCCAGTAGTCGGGTTCAGAGCGTTTGAAGTGCATAGCTAGTAGACGACGGGCCGGATCACGAGCGCACGTCCGCCGGCGTGGGCGACCATCGCCTCTTCGCCCACCTGATACGAGCTGGCGAGATCCTCGAGTGGGATCCGGTCACCGCGACGCTTCCGGAGGTACGTCTCGCTGTCGACCACCAATGTGGTTTCACCGGACGGCTCGCAGATGGTCACCGAGTTCGGATCGATGGCGGCGATCGTGCCGACAAGGGGCCGCTCAGGATCGGAAGCCCGGATAACCCGAACATCCATCGAGAGGCGCACGCGGTCCGAGGTGTTCGACAAGCCAACGTGGGGAGTGCGGCGGTCCATCACCAGGAGGTCACCGATATCCCATTCTGCCCGGTGCCAGTCGGCGGGGTCGATCGCATCGTCCGGAATGGGGAACCGCGGAGGCTGCGTTGAATCGTGCAGGAATCCGCGCTTGTGGTACCCGGGCGCGACGGCGATACCGCCGATCCGCTCATCGATCTCGACCAGTGGGATCCAGCAGATCCGGAAGGGAATCCCCTGATTGAAGTAGCCGTCCTGATGGACGAACAGCTTCGCGGCCGGATCCTCGGAGGGCGGTGTGAAGCGATATGTGGAGATCGGGATCCAGAACGGTTGCTCTCGTAGGACTTTCATAAGCACCGCGTTGACCGAGGGCGCCGACACGAAGTTCCGTGCCGGCTGGCGAGCATAGATGTCCTCGGGATAACGCGGCAGGTCGTCGAAGGGCTTTCCTGACCAGATGAAGTCTTCGTCCTCCTCCACCCCCAAGCCCCGGGCAGTGAGCGCCTCGACGATGACAGCTCGGACCTCAGAGAGGACAGCATGATCGAGCACGTCCTTGAGGAACAGGTAACCGTTGTCGGACCAGAATTTCTCGAGCGCCTCAGGATCATCGAGCAGCCCGTTTACCGCGGCGAGTTCCTTCATCGCCAGACCCGAGAAGAACTCGCTTGTCGCTGTCATCGTTCCTTCCGTTGGACGGCCAATGGAGCACGAGGAATCCGGGCGGCCGCAGAGTTCTGCGGCCTGCAAAATATCGCATCCTTGACGCGCGCGCAAGGAAAGTACCGGTCGAGCGTGATGGGGATCCAGGGGCGGGACCACTGATCCCGCGGTCGTCACGCAATTGGTGGAGGTCCCTTCGCCAAGGCGCCCCGGCACGCGCCCTCGCGATTGCGCGGCCGAGGCGTCCGCACGGCGGCATCGGCAGGGCGGTTGCTTTCTCATGGGCAAGTCGGATCTGATAGCGTTTGGGGACACGAGCCTAGCCACGCTCTGGCGATGCAGCAGTTCGGCAGCGGCCGCCCAAAGGAGAACGATGATCATCGACGCAGACGTGCACGTGGCCCCGGGTGCCGCCGATCTCGAGCCCTTCATGGAGACCCGGAAGGTGGCTGAGTACTTCGCACAGCAGCGGCCCGGCGGTCATCTGATCGCCCGCGCCGGCTATCGGGCTGATGCCTACCCCCCTTCCGGAGGGGGCGCTGGCTCGGATCCCGCCTACATGGCCGAGCATCTCCTCAACGGATACGGCATCTACCGAGCCGTGCTGGCGCCGCATGCGGTTCTCGGCATCGGCGACGTCCTTGATCTCGACCTCGCGGCTGAGTTTGCGTCCGCACTGAACCAGTGGCAGGTCAACGAGTGTCTACCTGTGGACGACCGATATGTGGGGTCCATCGTGGTGGCACCCGGAGATCCGCAGCGCGCCGCGGATGAGATCCGGCGGTGGGCGTCACACGACCGCATGGTCCAGGTGTACACCACCTCGGCTCCGTGTCTGCTGGGCGATCGCTTCATGCACCCAATCTATAAGGCGTGCGACGAGCGTGGCCTGCCATTCCTCTTCCATGTCACGGGGACCTCGCTGGCCGCCGTCAACAAGTCGGTGATTGCCGCCCCGTCCACATACTTTGAGAGTCATGCATCGATGTGTGTCACCGCGATGAACCACCTCATCAGCCTTGTCTCGGAAGGGGTGTTTGTGAAGTACCCCTCGATCCACGTGATCTTCGCGGAGTTTGGGACCGCGTGGCTGCCGTGGGTGATGTGGCGCATGGACATGGAGTACCGGGCCAACCGCGAAGACGTTCCCTGGCTCACGCGGACACCGAGCGAATACATCAAGGACTTCGTCCGCTTTACAACCCAGCCACTTGAGGAGCCCGCACGGCCCCAGGATCTGTTCACGCTGCTGTCCCTAATCGGCGGGGACCGCCTCCTGCTGTACTCGTCCGACTATCCGCATCACGACTTTGACAATCCGTCGATCATCAGCCGCCGTCTTCCCGAAGATTGGCGTGACCGGGTCATGTTCCAAAACGCGGCGGATTTGTTCCATATCGACGTGCCGGCGCTCGTCTAGCTGGCGCCGGCGAGACCACTAAGCGACAACCCGTTCATGGCCACGAAAGAGCGGACGCGAATCGCGTTCCCAAGCTCGGCGCTCCCCAACGGCAGCCGGAAGCTCATCACAGCGAATCGCCGTGAGATCGCGGTCTTCAACTCGCACGGGTCGCTGTACGCCGTGTACAACCGATGTCCCCATCACCGCGCGCCGCTGATCGCCGGGTCGATTGGCGGCGCCAACCTCCCATCGCCGGTTGGAACTCTCCGTCGCGGGCTGGAGGGGTGCGTGCTGTTCTGCCCGTGGCATCACTACGAGTTCAACCTCGAGTCCGGGCGCTGCATCGGGGATCCTCGACTGCGCGTCGCTACCTACGAGGTTCGGCGCGAGGGCGGCGAGATCGCGGTATACGCGTGACGAGCACGACGACCAGCACGACGACCAGCGACATGAGCCCGAGCCCACGGGAGGCAGGTGTGGAGGAGCCGAAGTTCGACGCCGATTTCTGGCCGGTGCAGGCCACGCTACCGATGCTGGCCCGGTTCTTCTCGGACGAGTGGCGGCAGTACCTGCGACTCCAGCCCGACGGTTCGATGTCCGCGGACGCCTTCACCCGGTCACTCCCCGAGAGCGTCTTCTGGCGACCGGGTACGGCGCTGCGGGAGACGGCCGGTGACAGCGCGGAGCGGGCGCTGGATCACCTCGATAGCCAGCACGTGTCGCGCGCGGTCATCAATCCAGGCGTCGCTGCCGCGGCCAGCGCCGTTGCCAGCCCCTACTACGCGGCGGAAATCGCGCGCGCCGCCAACGATTGGGTCATCCAGACCTGGCTCGACCGCGATCCACGCCTGCTTGGCTCAATCGTCGTTCCGATCGGCGATCCCGAACTGTCGGCAGCTGAGATCAGGCGCATCGGCGACCACCCGCGAATGATCCAGGTGCTGGTCGCCTACCCCCACCGCCTCCTGGGACATCGCACATACGCGCCGATGTTCGAGGCCGCACTTGAATACGACCTCCCGATCACGCTCCAGTCCGGTGGCGCGTTCGCGGCCAGTACCCGCGGGGTGTCAGCCGTCGGCGAGCCCGAATCTCATTTCGAGTACGAGGTGAGCTGGATCGCAGGCGCGCAGGCCCATCTGGCCAGCCTGCTGTGCAGCGGCATCTTC
>PMOY01000253.1 GCA_003165655.1 Solirubrobacterales bacterium | reverse complement strand
TCACCGGCGTCCATCGGCTCCTCGTCGCTCGGGCGCAAGACGCCCGGGGCGCGCAACACGGATTCGATGCTGACTTCGCCGCCCGCGCCCAGCTCGGCTTTCAGCGCGACCATGGCCTGGTAGTAAGCGCGCGCGGCGGCCACATCGAGCGCCCGGTCGAGCACCCCGGCGCTCGCGGCGCGCATCAGGGCAAAGCGCGATGGCGGAGCGCCGGGGCGGCACCGTTGGGCGTCCGCGAGCCGCGCCGCGTCGCGCACGAGAATCGGGATCATCCGCGTGGCGATCGTCGCGGTGAGCGCGGAGCGGAATGAGACGCGCCGGAACAGCCTCAGCACCTGGTCGGGGTCGATGGCCGCGGTGTAGAGCGCCCCGCACAGGATCAGCGCCGCGGCACGGAGGCCGAGGATCGCGCCGTAGGCGGTCGCCTCGAGCGTAATGTCGGTCTGGCCGAGGATCGGGAGATCGCCGAGGCGAACGATCACGGTCAGCCCGTTGCGGGTGACGAGCGCGTTGACGAGCATGATCACCGCTGCGAGCGGCAGCGCGAGCAGCGCTGCCCGTCGCAGTTCTCGCCCCACCCCGGCCGCCATGCCGGCGCCGAGGATCGCGACCGTGACCGCTCCCAGGTCCACGGGGTTTGAGAGCATGAGCGCCGCGAGTGCGAGTGCGAGGCACCAGCAGCACGCGACCGCGGCCCGGGTGACATTGAGCGGGCTGGCGCGGGGCCGGTAGGTCATTGCGCCCCATCCAGGGGGACGGGGAGATCCGTGCTCCCCTGCACGGCGAGCGCGAAGTGGTCGCGCAGGCGATTCGCCGTCAGCGCCCGCGAAGCGGCGCTCACTCCGGCCACGTCCGTGCCGGTCACCAGCCAGGTGGGCGCGGACTCGCCGTCCGCCGTCGCCGCGATCAGTCCCGCTCCGGCGCCGAGCGTGCGGGCTACGTGCCCCTCGGGGTCGAGCAGCGCGAGCAGCGCCCCTCCATGCTCGAACTCGGCATAGACCCCGCTCGTCCCCGGGCCGTGCTCGATCGGGCTCGCGGCGGCCTGCGCTCGTAGCTGGCTCCACGTGCCGACGAGGATGCCGGCGGTGTGCGTGCCCGAGTCCGTACTGATCGCGCGGCTCTTCGTCGCCACACCGGCGGCTTTGAGCGCCGCGCCGACGGTCGTACACGCCGCGCTGACTCCCGACGTGCAATCGAGCGTCGTAGCGGAACGCCGGCCAACGACGCCGTCGACGAACGGCTCGGGAAACGAGCCGACGACGGCCGGGATCGAGTCGGTCGCGCTCCAGTCGTGGAGGTCCCACCAGATTCGATCGCCACGGTGCACGGCGGTGCTCGCCGCGCCGGCCGGAGCCTCGATGCCGTTGACGTAATAGAACCAGTCGACGCGGGAGGCGCTTCCGGAGTGCCCGTCGACCGATTCCACGAACCCCCCGCCGTATCTGGTCTGGACCTTGAAATGACGTTCGAGCATCTGGATCACGGTCTCGGAACCGGGCACCGTGGCTTCCGTGAACGAACCCAGGTGCGTCGAGCCGAAACCGCTCGTGACCGTAACGCCCACGTCGCTCGTACCGGGACCGGGACCGAGGCCGCAGCCGGTCAGCGTGAGCACGAGCGCGGCCAGCGCAAGCGCCAGCTTGGCCTGCGGCCTGCGAGCGCCTCGCAATGTCCTCAAGTCACCGTCACCTGCACCGGGAAGGAGGGCACGAGCCCCGGGCCGTGCGCGGCGAGCCGGTAGCGCCCGGTCCTCGCCGGCGCGGTCACGGTGACCGAACCCCCGGGGCCGGTTACGGCGGTGACCGAGCCGAGCTGAACCGTCGCGCCGGCGATCGCGATCGCGTGCCCGTTGTCGTCATAGCCGACGACGCGGACGGCGAGCGGCGCCCCTGGCGCGACGATGTGCGCAGCCGGCGCGACCGCGAGCGTGCGCTGGCATGCCGAAGCGCTCACGCACCAGAACCACAGCAGCTGCTCGCCCGAGCGCAGTCGACCGCCCGGATCGCCGGCGCCATAGGAGGGCGAGGAGCGATCGACTTTGTACTCCCACCCCGCCTGACCGCCGTTGGCGTTGGGACCGATTCGCGACACGAACATCGATGCGGGGTCGCAACCGGCGACGTCGGTGACGCGCAACGAGAGCCGAGCGTCGAGGAGACCCGCGAGCGCGGTGCCCGACGGCACCGAGCAGCGGCCGGCGCCACCGATCGTGATTCTTTGCGCTCGCAGGGTGACCGTACGCGCACTCAGCAGCGTCCGCGTACGCCCGACGACCATGATCTGGACGCGTGGTGGCGCCGCACCGGCGGTGCCGGCCGCCGCGAGCATCACGACGGCCAGCCCAGTGCCCAGTGCCGCCCTGTGTGTCAATGCTTCGCCGCCACCGCGAAGTCGATCCCCGACACGCCGGTCACGACCTTCGTCTGCCTCCCGTTGCCGTCACGGGCGACCACGTCGAGACGGTAGCTGCCGGCGCTGAGCGGAGACGGCAGCAGATAGGACCACGAGGCATCGGCACCGACCGAGAACAGCGGTGCGCTCGCACCGCACTTCTCCGCGTGCCAGGTGCCGCTGGTCGCGTCGTAAGCGGAGCACTTGCCGCCCGTCCGGCGCAACAGGCTGAGGCTGACGTCGGTGAGGCCGGATGGGTCGGGACCTGCCGTGCCGCGCAGTTCGCGGGGCCCGTGCACGAACACCTCGTGCTCGGCGATTCCGATCACGTGGACGGGCGGACCGCTCGCCCCGGCGCGGCCGCACGTCTTGGCGGTGCTCGCGTAGACGCACACAAACACGGGGTCCGACGGCGTCGCGCCGGACTCGGCCGCTGTCAGCTCGATCACGCCCGCCTTGCCGGGCACGATCGTCGCCTTACCTTTCGAACCCGTGACCGCCGCAACCCCCGGACCGCTGACCGCGGCGCCCGCAAACGGAGTGCCGTGACCGGCGCCGTCGAGCTGCACGACCGAGATCGTCACTCGATGGCGGAGCCGCGCTGTCGCGGGCGCCGTCAGCGCGAGTGGATTGTTGGTGCAGGAGTAGTTGGGCGGCCCGCCGGCGAGGCAGTCGAACCACAGCTCGCGGTCGCCCTCGTGCAGCGGAGTGGAGCACGCGCCCGTGCTCGAGCTGATGCCGTTGACCCACAGCGTCCAATAGTTGCTGCCGGTCGGGGTCTCACCGAGGATGCTGTCGACGAGGAAGTCCTTGTACTTGGACGAGTAGGACCCTCTCCAGCTCCCGTTCGTGGCGTCCTGAAGCGCTCCGCCCGCGCTCGATCCCGAGCACGGCTCGCCCTTGACCTTGGTGGCGGTCGTGGTCTGGACCGCGGTCTGCGCCAGCAGCGTTGCGCTCGCGCCCTCGATGCGCACGAACACCGTAGGGGGCGGCGGCGACGACGCCGATGCCATGGTGGGTACGATCAGCGCGAGCGAGAGCAGGGCCCCGGTGATGGAAGCCGTGAGTTTGCGATGCATGAGAGCCACCCCTTTCCGCGAGGAGTATCGGCTTGGCGGTCGGAGGTTGGTCTCCTGGCTTACGGGCCTACCCGCCGCGCCTTCCCGGTCGACACCAAGTCGCCAGTGGCTGATCGCGCCGGGCCTCCCCGATCACAGTGGCGGGTCCGCGCCGGTCTTTCACCGGCTTCCCATCGCCACCGACCTTGAACCGGATGATCGTATCGCGGCCGCGGCTTCCAGGCGATGCCCGTCAACATCACCCGGATCGACGCACGCTTCGGGGACTGCGGCGAGACCCGCCTCGGCGACATGAGCCGGAGGGGAAAACCGATCTCTAGGCGTGTGAGGAGGCGCCCTCACCTGGGCTGTCACCAGGAGCGCCAACGAACCGCCCCTGCCGGGCGGAGGTGAGCGTCGATTGGTAGGCTCGCGGCGCGCCTGGCGGTCCGGCGTGACGCGACGGAGGAGAGGACTGAGATGGCTGGAGATGCGCTGTTTGTCGGTTGGGGCCAGGTCGTGCGAGGTCGCGAGCAGCTCGCGTTACAGGTCTTCCAGGAGACCATCGCTTACTACAGCAAGCTCCAGGAGGACGGTGAGATTGCCAGCTTCGACGCCTTCCTGTTGGCTCCGCACGGTGGTGACCTGGCCGGCTTCTTGATCATGCACGGCGATCTCTCTGCCCTCGACACCGTGCGCTCCAGCGCTGAGTTCCTGCACGTCGTCGCCCGCGCGGGCGCGGTCGTGGACAAGGTCGGCGTGGTGACCGCGCATACGGGTGAGGCGCTCGCTCGAGTGATGGGCATCTACGGCGAGGTCTCTCAGGGGCTCCCTCAAGCGACCTAGCAAAGGCGTCGGCACACGAGCTTCGGGAGGTCTGGCCGCTGACTTGACCGCCGCCCCGCATCACCCGCCTTGCTCATCGCCTCGCTGCCCGCCCGCGCGCTTCGGTCGAAGTAGATCCACCACAGCGCGCCGCTCGCGACGAATGCGACGTCAGGTGCTCCGCGAGCTCAGCCACGACGCCAGCTTGAGGCCAGGCCCGCAGGCGGTCAGCGAGGCGCGGGGAGCAGCGGCGACACCGGCCGGCAAGCCATCCCTCGTGCCTCCGCCAGTCGCTCGAGCATGAGCGCAGTGTCGGCGATCGCCACGTTCGTGAGATGCGTCTCGCGGCGCTCGAAGTCCGCCACGATTGCGCGGACCGCAGCGGCGTACAGATCGGCGTCGCGGTTGGTGAGGCCGTCGATCGCGTCGGCGGCGTTGATGAATGCGGGCGACCCGCTCCGCATTCCGGTGCTTGCCGACCGTGCGGTCGCGTCGTCTCGCTCGACGAGCGCCGTGATCGCGAGCGCGTAGCTCGCGGGCGGGGTCTCAACGGTATCCGGCAGCTGGGTCCGAGCGTATGCGGCCGCGTAGCTCGCGTCGCCGGCGATCACCGCCGCCTTGAGCATCCCGATGAGCCGACCGTAGCTCGTGGGCGAAGCGAGCTCCCAGGACTCGCGGTACAGGCGTGAGGACTCCCGCAACGCGTCGACGCCGGCTGCCTGATCGCCCGATAGCAGGGCCAGCTGCCCCCCTCCCTCGACCGCGATCGCCTCACGCAAGAGGTCGAGATGCGGGCCGTCTGGGAGCGCCATCGCGGCCTCAGTGGGGCGGATCCGCCGTTACCAGGGCCCGCAGCGAGACGACGCTCGCCGGGTTGACCCCGATCTTCTCGCCGCTGGCGCGTTCGGTCAGCCACGCAAGCTGCATGATCGAGCCACGGGAAGCGGCGATGATCATCGATTCGACCTCTTCGATTGATCCCCGGATCTCGAGCCGCTCCCCGGTCACCAACGTCATCTCGGTCATATCCAAGCGATCACTACCTCGATCGCGCGCTCGGCCGTCTCACCCCGAGAGAGCGTACCGTCTGCCGCGGCCGCCAAGCCGGCGGCGGGCGTCAGGTCAGGCGCGTGTCGGCGCAACAGCGACCTCCGGAGCGACGGCGACCCGGCCCGCGACCAGCCGATCCGTCACCGCCCAAGCTGCGTAGCCGAGGGAGCCCACGGTGCCGGTAACCGTCAGCATCACACCCGCCGCGGCCGTCGCGGCGACGCCGTGGGACCCGAGGATGAGCACGGCCGAGGCAGCTCCGAGGCTCGGTCCGATCGGGAGCTGGCCGAGCGTGAACATCGCGATCAGCAAGGCCATCGCGTCGAAGACCGAGACGTGCACGCCGATCGCCCTCAGAACGAGCCAATTGCGTGCGATCTGGGCGCACACGGCCACCAGTACGAGCGCGACCATCCGGCCGCGGCCGCTGTGCATGGCCGCGAGGCCCGCCCACAGTCCGAAGCGGTGGCGCTGCGAGAAGCGACGCAGCGCGATCACGGCGCTACCGGTGACGAACACGGCGATCACGGGCACCCACCAGGGCAGGCCGAGGGGGGCGATCAGGGTGAAGGAGAAGATCGCGACGAGGGCGACCTCGACGGTGATGATGGGGACCTCCGCCGCAAGCAGTGCCGGAACGCGAGGCGTGGTTCCTGGAGCGACCCGGCGAAGCGACGCGATGCGCGCCGCCAGGCCAAGTGAGCCGTTCAGCACGCTCGCGAGATAACCGACGCCCGCGGCACGGAACAGGAGCCTGCGGCCGACGGTCCCGCCCGCCGCGAGGACACATACGTGCCAGGCCTCGGTGCGGGAGAGCAGGGCGACCACCTGGAGCAGCGCCGCGATCGCCAGCAGCCAGATCGGAGCGGCGTGAAGGGCAGCGGTGAACTGTCCGCGGCGCCCGGCGAGCTCGGCTCCGAGCGCACCGGTGACGACCAGGAACCCGAGCACGCTGAGCGCGGCACGGCGGCGCAGCGACGGCAGTCGCGAGCTGGGTCGGTTGAGGTGCAACAGGGCTCTCAGGCGATCAGCGCGGCGCGCCCTACCGCAGGCTGAGTGCGTGTCCCAGGCTGAGGGTTCGGTGCCGCCCACGGATCAGCGGCGTCCGGGCCAGGTCAGAGGCTCGGGTCGTTGCAGAGCCTGTCATCGGCTTCCGAGCTTAGTCGCTATCGCAAGTCTTCGTGCGACCCGCAGAGTGCTGACGCTGCCGACAGAGACGCTTGGGACCTTAGGGGCTATCGTGTCGGACATGGAGGAATCTGCAATCCGTGCCTTGCTGACGCGCCTCGCACGTCCTCACCCGTCGGGTGGGAAGGTGATCGAACGCGCCGCGATCCTCGCCGAGGGTGCTGACTTCCCTGAAGTGATGGAATGGATCATCGCCCACGCCGGGAAGCCCGATACGGCCATGGCCGCCGCCCCGGCGCGCGGGTTGCACGGTGCGCGGATCGGCGACTCGTCCGGGACCGAGCAGCGCAACGCGCTCCGCTACGTGCTGCCCGCCGACGCGCTGGCCTGAGGTCTCCCGGCCGGCGATTGACACGCTCGGCCAGATTCGGCGAGGCAACGTGTCGCTACCTGAGTCGCGGCGGGTGTGACCCGTGGAAGGCTCGCTACCGTATCTAGGGGATGAGCGTCTTCTCGACCCTACGCATGTATATGCGCCACACGACCGAGCTGAAGCAGCCGACGGACCTTTACCAGCATCGGGTACACCTGCTCGACGGCAGCGACTTGGACCTGGAGGACCTGCGCGGGCGGCCGACGCTGATCGTCAACACCGCGAGCAAGTGCGGTTACACGCCACAGTACGGCGGACTGCAGGAGCTTCACGAGCGTTACGGCGATCGCGGTCTCCAGATCCTCGGCTCGCCGTCCGGCGACTTCGCCGAGCAGGAGTACGACGACGCCGAGGCGATCGGCTCGTTCTGCCAGAAGAACTACGGCGTGCACTTTCCCCTCACCGAGCGGATGTCGGTTCGCGCCGATCCGCATCCGCTGTGGCGCGATCTCGCCCGCCAGCCCGGATCTGCTCCGCCGGCGTGGAACTTCACCAAGTACCTCGTCGGCTCCGACGGCCACTTGCTCGCGCGCTGGTCGACCAAGGTCAAGCCCGATGACCCGAAGATCATCGAGGCGCTCGAGGCTGCCCTCCCGAGTTAGCGGTCGGGGCCCGACTTCAAGCCGGCTTCAGCGAGCCGCTCCGTCAGCCGGCTGTGCCGTCGGCCGGTGTCCGGTGTGCGGGCGGCGCGGGCCAGCACGTCTCGCGTCCCGACGATAACTGTCGCGAGCTTCGCGCGGGTGATCGCGGTGTAGAGCATCTCGCGGCGAAGGAAGAAGGCTCCCCCGGCCTGGTGGGCGACGATCACCGCGACCGGGAGCTCGATTCCCTGGCCGCGGTGCACCGAGCACGCGTACGCCAGCTTGAGCCGCTCGGCGTCCTCCGGGGGCAGCCGGAAGATCGCTTCTTCGGCGGCCAGCACGAGCGCGGCCTCCTCGTCGTCTCGCGAATCCGCTGCGGTGACCTCGTCGAGCAGCCGCAGCAGCGTCCCGTTCATCAGGCCCAGGTCGTGCAGGTTGCGTCCGGTGAGCATCAGCTTGTCGCCGAGCCGCAGCCGGCCGCCACCGACCGGCACGCCGCGCGGGTTGATCGCCTCGCGCAGCGCCTCGTTGAGCGCGTCTATCCCGAGCTCGCCCCTGTACACGGGCGCGAACACCTGGATGTCGGCGACCGGATCGACTCCGTAGTGCGCCGGCAGCCGCTCGGACACGAGCGACACGATCTCATCCCGGGCCGACCGTGGATCGCGCCGTTCGATCAGGAACAGGTCGCGTCGCATGTCCGCCCCGGCGACGAAGTCCGGCGCCTCGCCGCGCCTGATCGCGTGCGCCCCCTGGACGATCATCGAACCGGCCGCCTGGCGGAAGATGTGCCCCAGGCACGTCGTCGGCACCGCCTCGCTCTCGACCAGTTCCGCGAATGGCTTGCCGGCGCCGACCGGCGCCAGCTGATCGGCGTCGCCGACGAGCACCACATGCGTGCGGCGACCGACGGCGCGGAGCAGCATCACCATCAGCTCGAGGTTCGCCATCGAGCACTCGTCGATGATCAGCAGATCGCATTTCAAAGGCTCGTCCTCGTTGTGCGTCGGACCCTCACCCGGAATCCAGCCGAGCGCCGAGTGGACCGTGGTCGCGCGGAACCCGCTCGCCTCCGCCATCCGCGTCGCCGCGCGCCCGGTCGGGGCGACAAGCAGGACCCGGGCATTCTGGGCGGTCGCGAGCGACGCGATCGTCCTGATCGTCGCGGTCTTGCCGGTTCCCGGCCCGCCCGTGATCACCGACAGCCGCCGCGCGAACGCCGCGCGCACGGCATCTCGCTGCTCGGCGGTGAGCGCCAGTTCGGTGTGGAGAGCGGTAGCTCCGGAGGTGCCGGCTTGCCGGCCGGCACCTCCGGCAATGGCGTCTGGCTCGACCTTGCGAAGGCGCCCGCCGGCGTCGCTGCCCGCCAAGCCGCGCACGCGCTCGGCCAGTTCCGCCTCGAGCTCGGCGGTCGCGGCCCGGTACACGTACTCGCGCTCGCCGACGAGCTCACCCGCGCCGATCAGCTCATCGATCAGCTCGGTGTCGGGCTCATCGCCGCCGAGCAGTTCCGCTGCGGCGGCGAGCAACTGGGCGCGCGGCAGGCACGTGCTGCCGGCGCGCTCGGCCTCGCACAGCACGTGGATCAGAGCCGCGCGCGGGCGTCCGGGCAGATCGCCCGCGACGCCGTCGCCTGCCAGCGTGGCGCGGGCGATCCGGTCGGCTGTGAGGAAGCCGACGCCGAACACGCGGGTCAGCTCGTATGGGTTGGCGGCGACGGTCCGGTGGGCGGTTGGGCCGTACTGCGCTTGGATCCGGTTGACCAGATACGCGAGCCCGTGCGGCGCCAGCAGCAGGTGCAGCTGGCGGGTCACGCGCAACTCGTGCCACGAGTGCGCCGCCTCCGCGGCGCGGACCCCGGACAGGCCGGCGGTGGCGAACGCCGCGCCGGCGTCGCCGTCGATCGCGTCGAGCACGCCGCCTGGGCCGAAGCGGTCCACGAGCGCCTGCGCGCGCCGGCGCCCAACGTGTCTGACGCGGCGTAGGTAGGCGATCAGCGTCGCCTCGTCGGACGGCGGCAGCGGGTGCGCCTCGGCGACCTTGACCTGCCGCCCGTAGCGGCGATCCTGCACCCACTCTCCGACCACCCGCGCGCGCTCGCGCTCCTCGAGATGGACGAGCGGCCCGACCAGCACGACCGGCTCGCCGCCGCTGTCCGCGTCGAGCACCGCAAACCCGGTCTCGTCGCTGGCGAACCGCCGCCGGCGAATCGTCACCTCGGCATCGAACGCGGCGTGCAGGCTCACCGCCGCCACGTTAGTCGCTGCTTAGGCGTCGCCCTCCGCATACGTATGTTTTCGCACGAACCTGGCACAGGTTCCTCACAAGTGGCGGATGTCATCATGTCTCGCCGTGAGTGCCGAGGGGACTACGGGGGCCGGCGGCGTAAGCACGCTCCGCAACGCCCCGGCGCCGCGGACGGTGCTCGCGATCGCCTCGCTCGGCGCCGCGGTGGCGTTCATCGACGCGACGATCGTCAACATCGCCTTCCCGAACATCCGGGAGTCGTTCCGCGGGACGTCGATCTCGAGCCTGTCGTGGATCCTGAACGCCTACAACATCGTGTTCGCGGCGTTCCTGCTCGCGGCCGGCCGGATCGCGGACCTCGTCGGGCGGCGGCGGATCTTCGTCCTCGGCCTCGAGCTGTTCACGTTCGCGTCGCTGCTGTGCGCGCTGGCGCCGTCGCCCGCGGCGCTGATCGCCTTCCGGGTGCTGCAGGCGTTCGGGGCGGCATGCCTGGTGCCCTCGTCGCTCGCGATCGTGCTGAACGCGTTCCCGCCGGAGCGGCGCTCGCACGGCGTCGCGCTGCTCTCGGCGGTCGGCGCCGGCGCCGCCGGGATCGGCCCGTCGCTCGGCGGCCTGCTGATCGCCGCCGACGATTGGCGCCTGGTGTTCATCGTCAACATCCCGATCGGGATCGCCGCGATCGTGCTTGCGCGCGGCCGGCTGGTCGAGAGCCGGGCGCCGGGGCGGCGGCGGCTGCCCGATCTGCTCGGGGCGCTCACTTTCGCGATCGCGATGGGCGCCCTCGTGCTCGCCGTCGTCCAGGGACAGAGCTGGGGCTGGGGAAGCGCGCAGATCATCGTCTCGTTCGGGCTCGCCCTGATCCTCGGCGCGTTCTTCGTCGCGCGCTGCCGGCGCCACCGGGCCCCGATCATCGACCTGTCGCTGCTGGACCGCAAGAT
>PMOY01000155.1:12695-12871 GCA_003165655.1 Solirubrobacterales bacterium | reverse complement strand
GTCGAGGACACGATGGAGTCGATCCTCGCGTGGAACACCAAGGAGGGGATGATCTTCCGCGGCGGTTCCGGCTCGGGCATCAACCTGTCGAACATCCGTGGCTCGATGGAGCCGCTGGCCAAGGGCGGCACCGCCTCCGGTCCCGTGTCGTTCATGCGCGGCGCCGACTCGTGGGC
>PMOY01000155.1:11759-12604 GCA_003165655.1 Solirubrobacterales bacterium | reverse complement strand
GACGAGTTCATGCGCGCGGTCGAAGACGACGGCGAGTGGCACCTGACCTCGCGTACGACCGGCCAGCCGATCGGCGAGCCGATCCCCGCGCGCGAGCTGATGCGCGAGATCGCCGAGGCGGCGTGGCGCTGCGCCGACCCGGGCGTGCAGTACGACACGACGATTAACCAATGGCACACGTGCCCGAACAGCGGGCGCATCAACGCGTCGAACCCGTGCTCTGAGTACATGCACGTCGACGACTCCGCCTGCAACCTCGCGTCGCTGAACCTGATGAAGTTCCGCCGCACCGACGGCACGTTCGACGTGAGCTCGTTCGAGCACGCGGTCGACGTGATGCTGCTCGCGCAGGAGATCATCGTCGGTCCCTCCAGCTACCCGACCGACGGGATCGCCGCCAACGCGCGCGCGTTCCGTCAGCTCGGGCTCGGCTACGCCAACCTCGGCGCCTACCTGATGAGCAACGGTATGCCCTACGACTCCGACCACGGGCGCGGCGCGGCGGCGACGATCACCGCGCTGATGACCGGCAGGGCCTACCGCCGCTCGGCAGAGACAGCCGCTGCGCTCGGCCCGTATGACCGCTACGCGGAGAACCGCGAGGCGCACAACAACGTCATGCGCATGCACCGCGACGCCTCCTATGCGATTCCCGACGCCGCCTGCGTGGACGGCGAGCTGCTGGCCGCCGCGCGGCGCTCGTGGGATCAGGCGGTCGAGCTCGGCGAGCGCTTCGGCTACCGCAACGCGCAGGCCACGGTGCTCGCTCCGACGGGCACGATCTCGTTCCTGATGGACTGCGACACGACCGGCGTGGAGCCCGACTTCTCGCTGGTCAAGTTCAA
>PMOY01000155.1:9994-11748 GCA_003165655.1 Solirubrobacterales bacterium | reverse complement strand
GCCGTCGGCGAGCGCGCGATCTCGCACATGGGGCATCTGAAGATGATGGGGGCCGTCCAGCCGTTCATCTCGGGCGCGATCTCGAAGTGCGTGTCCGGGGAGACACTCGTGGCGAGTCAGCAGGGCCTTGTTCGAATCAGCAGCCTGCATTCCGGCGAGCAGCCTGACAGCTTCCGCGGCATGGAGCTGGCGATCGCCTCGCTCGATGGCACGCGCAACACCAATGCGTTCTATTACGGCGGCACACGCCAGGTGCGCGAGGTCAGGCTACGTTCCGGGCACCGTGTGACGGGAACGCACAATCATCGACTGCTGACGTGCGGTCCCGACGGCCTTGCATGGCGCCGGCTTGACGAGCTTCAGGCCGGTGAGTACGTCGCGACTCAGTACGGCGACGATCTGTGGGCGGCCGCGCCGGCAAGCTTCGATGAGTTCGCTCCCAGCGCCAGCTACGGCAGTCAGAAGACGGTGACCATACCCAAGGAGATGGACTCACGACTCGCGTTCTTCCTTGGCGCATTTGCGGCCGAGGGACACATCTCCCGGTCTACGTGGACGGTGAAGATCAGCAATGCCGACGAGGCGGTGATACCGCTCATCGTGGATGCCGCGCAGGCCGCGTTTGGATTCCGTCCGAAGGTCGTTCGCCACGCTGACAAGTGCCCCTCGATCGAGCTCTCGTCAAAGCGAGTGGTCGAGTTTCTCGACTACCTGGGCTGCGGAGATCGCGCATCGAACAAGCGAATTCCCGATGCGATCCTGCAGTCGCCTCGAGCGATGGTGCTGCGCTTCCTGGATGGCCTGTGCCTCGATGCGTACGTAACGATCGGCGAGACGGCCAAGTGGGCGATCTGCTTGGACTCCGAAGGGCTGCTCGATGATCTCCAAGCCATCCTCACCAACCTCGGGATAGTTCACAGCAGGATTACGAAGCAAGCGCCGCTGTACGAGAAGACGTTCGACGAGGTCTACACAGCAGGACGCGAGGCCCAGCGGCTGGTGGCCATGCTCGACTTCGTAGAGCCCCACAAGGCACTGCGAGCGTCAGAGCTCCGCGCTCGCGAGTACAGCCAAAGTCCGTGGGACGTCGTCCCTGGTATAAGCGGACCGGACCTCTACGGCCTGCTCCCGCGGGGACAGAGCGGTCGCGCGGGTAAGGGCTCGGGGAGTTCACGCACGTTCAGCTATCTAAAGGACGAGCGCACACAGAACGTCAGCCGTACATCACTGGAGCGGGTCGCAACGGTCGAGGGCGTGGATTTGCCGGACTGGCTCGATGTCGTGCTCGAGCGCAACTTGCACTTCAGCCCGGTGGTGTCGGTTCAAGACGCCGGCGAACGGGAGGTGTACGACGTGTCCGTTCCCGTGACTCACGCCTTTGTCGCGAACGGCATCGTCAATCACAACACCGTCAACCTCCCCCAGGAGGCGACCGTCGAGGACATCGCGGACGCCTACACGCAGTCGTGGCGGCTGGGGATCAAGGCGCTCGCGATCTACCGCGACGGGTCGAAGACCGCGCAGGCGCTGCGCACCGACGCGCAGCAAGGCGCCAAGGAGCCAGCGGACGTGGACGCGATCGTGGCGGCGGCCGTCAGCAAGGCGCTGGCCGAGGCCGGCCCCAAGCGCAAGCGCATGCCGGTCGAGCGCCAGTCGATCACGCACAAGTTCTCGATCGGCGGGCACGAGGGCTACATCACCGCCGGCATGTACGAGGACGGCACGGTCGGGGAGATCTTCCTCACCGACATCGG
>PMOY01000155.1:0-9917 GCA_003165655.1 Solirubrobacterales bacterium | reverse complement strand
CGCTGGCTGGCCTCGCGCTTCCTCGACACCGACGCGCAGGAGGAGCTCGGCATCCTCACACCCGCCGTGCGCTCGCGCAAAGCCGCACAGGACGCCGCACAGTCGATGATCGCCTCCGACACCGCCAGCCCCGGCAACGGCAGCGACGCCTCCCCAAGCGCGTCCGGATCCGTGGCCGTGTCGCCTCAGAGCTCCACGGTCGACGCCGGTCAGCGCACGCCCGCGGCGGCCGCGCTGACGGACTCCCCGCCGGTCGTCCCCGCGCGCCTGCAGGGGTTCGACCTTGGGCCCGCGTGCAGCCAGTGCGGGGGCATGATGCAGCGGACGGGCTCCTGCTACACGTGCTCCAGCTGCGGCAACAACACCGGCTGCGGCTGAGCGCCGATAGCCGGCGCAAGGCTGTGTCCTCGGTCGCTCGTGTGCGGGAGCACACGTCGCTCCCTGCGTCCTTGGCAGCGACGCCCCGACGCTCGTCAGGGGGTTGAGGTTGTCCGATACCGACTCCCCTCAGTCGCGACTCGTCCGCGTCATGCTGTTGGCGACTCGCGTCTGGCTGCCGCTCGGCCTCGCGCTCGTCGGCGCGGTGTTCACGGTGATCGGTCACGGCCGGACGAACATCGCCGCGGTCGGCGTCTGCCTGCTACTCATAGCGCTGACCGTATGGCTGATCAACTGGCTGTTCCGGATGAGCGTGGAGAGCAATCGCGAGCGCGAGGAAGAGGAGGAGGCGCGCCGGTTCTTCGATCGGACCGGGCAGTGGCCAGATGACGCCGGAACCTGAGATGCCCGCCGCCCGGGACTTCCGCGTCATGGGCATCGTCAACGTCACGCCTGACTCGTTCTCGGATGGCGGTCGCTACCTGGACCCGGCCGCGGCCGTCGAGCATGCGCTCGCTTTAGAGCGCCAGGGCGCGGTGATCGTCGACCTCGGCGGGGAGTCGACGCGTCCCGGCGCCGAGCCCGTGCCGGCGGCGGAGGAGCGCCGCCGCGTGATTCCGGTGATCGAGGCGCTCGTCGCCGCAGGGGCACGGGCGCAGATCTCGATCGACACCTCGAAGGCTGCGGTCGCAGCGGCGGCGCTCGGCGCGGGCGCGACGCTCGTGAATGACGTGACGGCCTTCCGAGGCGACCCGGAGATCGCCTCGTTGGTCGCGGCGAGCGGCGCCGACTGCTGCCTGATGCATATGCTCGGTGAGCCGCGGACGATGCAGCGGAACCCACGGTACGAGGACGTCGTCTCCGAGGTCAAGGCGTTTCTCGAAGGACGGATCGCCTACGCGGTCTCAGCGGGGGTCGCGGAGGAGCGGATCCTGGTCGACCCCGGGATCGGGTTCGGCAAGACCCCGGCACACAATCTCGAGCTTTTGGCACGTCTCGCCGAGCTCGCCGCGCTCGGGCGACCTGTGGTCATCGGAACCTCGAGAAAATCGTTCCTCGGTCGCCTCACCGGGCGCGCAACCGGGGAGCGGCTGGCGGGGACGATCGCGACGAACGTGCTCGCGTACGAGCGCGGTGCCGCGGTCTTCAGAGTCCACGATGTCGGTCCCGTCCACGACGCTCTCGCGGTGGCGGCTGCTACGGTGCGGGCCGGATGCCCGAGCACCACGACGCTGATGAGTTCGACGACCTCGACGAAGGAGTAGACGAGGGGGACGAAGGGCGCTCGGAGCCTGAGGTCACGATCGAGATCAGCGGGCTGTCGCTGTTCACCCACGTGGGCGTGAGCGCCGCCGAGCGCGAGGTCGGGCAGCGCCTACTGCTCGACATCAGGATCGACGTCGGCGACTGCGACGCGACGATCACTGACCGGATCGAGGACACGATCGACTATGGGCAGGTGTGCGAGGCTGCGAACCTGGTGGCGCAGCAGCGCTCGTACAAGACGCTCGAGCGTCTGTGCACCGCGATCGCCGATCGCCTGCTCGAGCGCTACGAGGCGGTCGCCGTCTGGGTCAAGGCGGCCAAGCCCGAGCCACCGCTGCCGCTACCGGTCGGCGAGGTTTCGGTCGAGGTCTGGCGCGAATCCTGACGAGCGCGCCGCGCGAGCTGTCCCATTGCGCAGGATTCCGGAGTAATTTGCACGTTTGCGCGGCCGCTCCGCATATCCATGTCACAATCGGCTTGGATGGCCGTCTCGGCAGGGGCTCCCTATTCGCGTGCGTCGCGGCGCACGCGGCGGACACTTGTGCTCGTCGCGTTGACGGTGGCCGTCAGCGCCTCGCTCGCCGGCGCCAGAATCGGCGCGACGGCGGCACCGCGGGTGGGGAGGCGGCTTGCCGTGCGCCCGCCAACCCGTCGTGCGGTGGTGAGGACGCGCCGTTCCTACTGGGGAGCGTGGATCGGCAGCCAGTTCACCGGCGCCGAGGCCCCCTTCGACATGAATGCCCTGAGCGACTTCGAGAAGCTCGTGGGCAAGCAGCTGTCGACGCTCAATTGGAGCAGTCCCGCTTATGACGGGCCGGACTGCGGCGGGTACTGCAGGTTCCAGAAGGAGGAATTCAATGCGGTCCGCGCGGCGGGGGTCATCCCGTTCTTCTCGTGGAGCACGGCAGGCGCCGGCGGGAGCCCCCTGGTGACGGATGCCCAGGTGGCCGCGGGAGCGCTCGACGGCTACATCACCGCTTGGGCCAGAGCAGCGAAGGCGTGGGGCCATCCGTTCTTCCTGCGCTTCGACTGGGAGATGAACGGCAGCTGGTTCCCGTGGGGAGTGGGTCGTCACGGGAACACGGCCGCCGACTACGTGGCGATGTGGCGCCACGTGCACGACATCTTCACCAGCGTCGGCGCGACCAACGTCACCTGGGTCTGGTGCCCGGACGCCGATCCGACTGACTCGTTCGCGAATCTCGCAACGCTCTATCCCGGCAATCGCTACGTCGACTGGACCTGCCTCGACGGCTACAACGAGGGCCGCCCGTGGACGTCCTTCGCACGCGAGTTCGGCTCGACGTACGAGAAGATCACCGGTCCGATTGCGCCGAGCAAGCCTGTCTTCATCGGCGAGGTTGCCTCGACGACGAGAGGCAGCAGGTCAAAGGCCCGATGGATCATCGGGATGTTCGGCGATCTCGCTACCCGGTTTGCGCAGGTGCGCGGTGTCCAATGGTTCGACCAGTACGAGAGCACGGACGGAGGCCCCGCCGACTGGCCGATCGAGACCTCGACCGCGGACGAAGCGGCCTTCGCCAACGGAATCAGAGACGGCTACTACGAGAGCAACGATTATGCGTCGCTCAGGACCTCGCCGATCCCGGTGCCGACCGGTCTTGCCCGCTAGCTTCCGCGGACGTGTCCGAACAGACCGGCTATCTCGGCCTCGGCTCCAACGAGGGCGATCGGCGCGCTCATCTCTCCGCCGCGGTGCGGGCGCTCCCCGCGCGCGGCGTCGCCGTGATCGCCTCGTCCTCGGTCTACGAGACCGAGCCCGTCGGTGAGGTGCTCGACCAGCGCGAGTTCCTGAATGCCTGTCTGCGGGTGCGGACCAACCTGGCGCCCGAGCAGCTGATCGACGCCTGCAAGGCCATCGAACGCGCGCTCGGACGCGTCCCCGGAGGGATCCGCCACGGGCCACGGCCGATCGATCTCGACCTGCTGCTGCTCGGTCAGGTCGAGCTCCGCACCGCACGGCTGACGCTTCCGCATCCCGAGATACTCAGCCGGCGGTTCGTGCTCGTCCCGCTGCTGGAGCTCGATCCCGACCTCGTCGCGCCCGGTGTCGGGCGCCTGGCGAACGCGCTCGCCGCGCTCGGTGGAGCTCAGGCGGTCCGGCGCGCCGGACCGCCGCTCGTCTGAATCCCCGCGCACGACAGGTCGCGGCGAAGGTCGGCCGCGCCGCGGTCGGCCGCGCCGCCGTACCGCGGCGCGCCCGACTAAGCTCGCGCCATGTTGCTGGTCGTCGATGTCGGTAACACCCAGACCCACTTCGGGGTCTTCAACGGTCGCGACCTCCAGGAGCACTGGCGCTTCGCGACCGTCCGTGAGTCGACCTCCGACGAGCTCGGGGCCGCGCTGTCGAACCTGCTGGCGCTGCGGGGGTTCGGCTTCGACGACGTCGAGGAGTCGATCCTGTCCTCGACCGTTCCGCAACTCGTCGAGCAGTGGACCATGATGGCGGCGCGCTACCTCGGGCACCGGATGCTTGCCGTCGGACCCTCGATCCGGACTGGGATGCCGATCCGGATCGACAATCCGCGCGAGGTCGGCGCGGACCGTCTCGTGAACGCCGTAGCGGCGTACGACCGGCTTGGCGGCCCATGCATCGTGGTTGATTTCGGGACCGCGATCACCTACGACGCCGTGTCGGCGGCGGGCGAGTATCTCGGCGGCATCATCAGCCCCGGTGCGGAGATCTCGATCGATGCGTTGAGCGAGCGGGCCGCGAAGCTGCCGAAGGTCGAGCTGGCCGAGCCGCGGTCGCTGATCGGGAAGTCGACCGTCGACGCGATCCGCTCGGGGATCGTCTACGGCTTCGCGGGCCAGGTTGAGGGCATTGTCCGGCGCCTGCGCGAGGAGCTCGGCCCGGACACGCCCGTGATCGCGACCGGCGGCCTCGCCCGAGCGGTGGTGCCGTTCATTCTCGAGACGATCGACGAGGTCGACGACCTGCTGACGCTCACAGGGCTGCGACTGATCTACGAGCGCAACGTGGACTGACCGAAACCGGCGAGCGGCGAGTCAAACGCTGCCCGGCACCGGGACGTCGGGCGTCCGCGCGACGGTCACCGCGAGAATCAGGAAGCTCAGCGGCCGTCGATCGTCGGGATCGGCGGCCACTGCCTCCTCGTAGGTGTCCAGCAGCTGCAGGATCGCCGCGAACAACGGGGCGTCGTCGATGTCGGCGGGCACATCGCAGGCCAATCGCGCCAGCGCGAGCATCTCGCTCGCGTCGCCTCCGCGCATCGACGCGATCGCCGTCAGCATCAGGAACTCCGCGACGCGGTCGAGCAGCAGATGGGGAGCGCGCTCGCGCGCACCCACCGCCGGGCCGGCGGGCTCGAGCGGCTCACATGCCGCCAACCGGAGGGATTGACCAGAGGCCACCGAACGGATCTGCTCGGCGGAGAGACCCGCCTGCAGTGCGGAGCGAATTCCGAACGCTCCGGCCATCATCGTGGTGCCGTAAGGGGCGTCGCTGGCAAAGACGATCTGCCCCGGCGGGACGAGCGCGAACAGCGCCGCCAGGTCGGCGGGCATCCACCACGCAGTGTCGAACAGGAGGTTCGGATGATCCGGCGCGGCGTGCCAGATCCATCCCAAGTCGCAAATCGCCGCGTGCGCGAGGATCAGCCTCGCGTCGGGGAACTCGTCGGCGAGTGCGACTGCGTGCGCACCGAGCGCGGGGATCCCTCGACCGGCGTGGATCAGCATCGGCATGTGGTGCTCAGCCGCGAGCGCCACCAGCGGTCGCACGCCGGGATGATCGAGCGTGAACTCCTCGGCGCGAGGATGGAGCTTGATCCCACGGGCCCCGGCGGACAGACAGCGCTTGGCTTCGGCCAGCGCATGATCGTGGGGATTGACGCGGCAGAACGGGATCAGCACCCCATCCGATTGCTCGGCGGCCTCGAGCACCATGTCGTTGGCGGGCGGGTAGCCGCCGAGCTCGTGCATCGGGAACGTGAAGCTGCCGACCGCTTCCGCGAGCGTGAGCGTCTCGATGATCTCCGCTGGGGTTGCGTGCATCCCGTCGGGATCGTTCTGGCCGATGTGCGTGTGCGCATCGAACAGCTCGAGGCCGGGGATCTGATCGCGCACGACGTCGTACCAGGGGCGGATGAGGCTCGGGAGGTCCACTGCGAGCTGGAGCCTGTCATGTTCGTACTATGGGCGCGTGGACAGCATCAAGCTCAGGGCGGGCGAAGAGTCGCGAGCCCTCACCGACGGGTGGAGGCTCGGATCCGCCCGAGACGGCGTCTCGATCCCGAATCGGGTCGTGCTCGCGCCGCTGGCCGGGATCGGCAACTGGTTCGTGCGCCTGCAGGCCAAGCGCTACGGCGCCGGGCTGGTGGTGTCCGAGATGGTGTCGAGCTTCGCCATCCACTACCGAAACGAGAAGACCTGCCGAGAGCTGCTGCGGATCCACCCCGACGAGCATCCGGTCTCGATCCAGCTGTTCGGGCACGACCCGGACGTGATGGAATCCGCGGCCGAGACCGTGGCGCGTGCCGGAGCGGACCTGATCGACCTGAACATGGGCTGCCCGGTGCCCAAGGTGTGCAAGACGGGCGCCGGCGCGGCGCTCCTCGACGATCCCGATCGCGCCGTCGCGCTGGCGCGCGCGGCGGCACGCGGCAGCGGCCTGCCGGTGACGGTGAAGCTCCGCTCCGGGCAGCGGCCGGGAGACCTGGGTGGGGTCTCGCTCGCGCATCGGCTCGTCGAAGAGGCCGGCGTCGTCGGTTTGTGCATCCACCCCAGGCATGCGTCGCAGCGCCACGCGGGCGTGCCGGATTACGAGCTCGCGCGGTCGCTGGTGGAGGAACTGCCCGTCCCGGTGCTCATTTCGGGCGGCCTGCACACCGCCCACCAGGCGAGAGCTGCCTTCGAGCTCACCGGTGCGGCCGGCGTCCTGCTCGCGCGCGGATCGCTCGGAAACCCGTGGCTCTTCGAGCAGCTGCTCGGCACGCGGGACGGGGATCCGACCCACGATGAGATCGTCGCCGAGCTCGATTGGGTGATCGACCGCGCAATCGAGCACCTTGGCGAGGATCGCGCTACACGCTACCTGCGGAAGTTCTATCCGTGGTACGTCGAGCGGCTGGACGACGACCGCCGGCTCCAGGCTGCGCTCCAGACGGCGCTCCAGAGCGCTCCGACGATCGCTGACGCCCGGGAGCTGCTCCAGCCGGCTCGCCGCTGACCGTGCTCGTTGCGGCGCGGCGTCGTCCGGGGCCACGTTACCGTCAGGTGGCCGCGACCCTGCAGGAAGGCCTCCCGACCGTCATTTGACCCGTCGCTATACTCCTGCGCCCGAAACAGCCGGGAGGCATTAATGTGGGCGCTCAGGCGCTCGTTTTTCTCTCGCTGGATCGCCCTGACCATCAACGACCAGGTCGCGCGCACCATGCCCAAGGACGTCATCCTCACCGAAGAAGGCCTTGTCAACCTCAAGGCCGAGCTCGATCATCTCGCGAACGAACGCCGGCGGGAGGTCGCGGCTCGCATCAAGGAGGCGCGCGAGTTCGGCGACATCTCCGAGAACGCCGAATACGACGACGCGAAGAACGAGCAGGCGATGCTCGAGGCTCGCATCGCGCAGCTCGAAGACAAGCTCCGCTCGGCGACAGTGATCGACTCCTCCGACCTGAGCACCGATCTCGTCCGGGTCGGTTCGGTCGTCCACGTCAAGGACGAGGGCGGCAAGGCGACCAGGTACACGATCGTCGGCTCGGCCGAGTCGAACCCGGCTCAGCTGCGGCTCTCCAACGAGTCACCCGTCGGCAAGGCCCTGCTCGGACACAAGCGCGGCGAAGAGGTGGTCTTCACCACCCCCAGCGGCGAGCGCAAGCTCAAGATCACCAAGATCGACGTCGATTCGAAGTAGCGTCCCGGCTATGGCCGAAGAAGAGGCGCACGGCGGCGCGATGCCGCCCGACGGGGAGCTGCCCGAGGTTCTGGCCGCACGCCGGCGCAAGCTCGACGCCCTCCGCGACGAGGGAATCGAGCCGTTCCCGCATGAGTTCCGCGGCGTCGAGCCGATCGCCGCCGTGCGTGACGCCCACGCTGAGCTGGAGCACGGCGAGGAGACAGACGTCCGCCACCGGGTCGCCGGACGCCTCGCTGCTCGCCGCGGCCAGGGCAAGATGGCGTTCCTCGACCTCGTCGACCGCTCTGGGCGAATCCAGCTCCAGGCTCGCGTCGATGTGCTCGGCGCCGAGGCGATGGAGCGCCTGCTGCACTTCGACCTCGGCGATCTGCTCGGCGTCGACGGGACAGCGTTCAGGTCGCGCCGGGGAGAATTGACGCTCAGGGTCCAGGACTTCACCCTGCTCGCGAAGTCGCTGCGGCCCCCGCCCGAGAAGCATCACGGCCTTCAGGACACCGAGACGCGCTTTCGCCGGCGCGAGCTCGACCTGATCGCCAACGCGGAGGCGCGCGAGCTGTTCCTCACGCGCGCACACGTGATCTCTGCCGTGCGTCGGTTCCTTGACCGCGAGGGCTTCGTCGAGGTCGAGACCCCCGTCCTGCAGCCGCTCTACGGTGGCGCCGCGGCGCGGCCGTTCACGACCCACCACAACGCGCTGAGCCGCACCCTCTACTTGCGGATCGCGACCGAGCTCTATCTGAAGCGCCTGATCGTCGGGGGCCTCGAGCGCGTCTACGAGCTCGGCAAGGACTTCCGCAACGAGGGCCTCTCGCCCAAGCACAATCCCGAGTTCACGGTGCTCGAGTTCTACGAGGCCTACGCGGACTACCTCGACATCGCCTCGCGCTGCGAGCGGCTCGTGGCCTACGTCGCCGACCAGGTGGGCTATCAGGGCGCGCACGACTTCACGCCGCCGTGGCACCGCGAGACGTTGGCGGGGGCGATCCTCGATCGCACCGGCGTGGACATCCTCGCCGCGCGCGAACGCGGCGCGCTCGCCGCGGCGATGCGCTCGCGCGGCCTCGCAGTGCCGGCGCAGGACACCTGGCCCCAGCTCGTCGACGAGCTCCTCTCCAAGCACGTCGAGCCCACCCTGATCGAGCCGACCTTTCTCTTCGACTACCCCGTCGAGCTCTCGCCGCTGGCCAAGCGCCACCGCTCCCGTCCCGGGCTGGTCGAGCGCTTCGAGGCGTTCATCGGCGGGATGGAGATCGCGAATGCCTTCACCGAGCTCAACGACCCCGACGAGCAGCGTCGCCGGTTCGAGGAGCAGCGCGCGCTGGCGAGCGCCGGCGACGAGGAGGTGCAGCCGTATGACGAGGCCTTTATCCAAGCGCTCGAGCAGGGGATGCCACCGACCGGAGGGATCGGGATCGGCATCGACCGGCTCGTGATGGTGATGACCGGGATGCGCTCGATCCGCGAGGTCGTCCTGTTCCCCGCGATGCGGGACTAGCCACACTGAGCGCAGAGCGCTCCGGCTGCCGGCAGGGGCCCCGGGGGACGACTGGTAGACTGAGGCATGGCCCCAGATCGGCCCTGCTCCGCTCATCTAATATCGCGTGTCGGTCGAATAGATGGACAGACAGGGCCGTTTGCGTCCCTACGGCCGGCAATTGACTTGGCGGCCTTGGCTACGTAGGAGCCGGGAAACGGCGTTCAACCCTCGACCTTCGATAAACCCAGCTGGCCTCGAGCCCGCACCGCACCAGAGAGACTCAAGCCATGTTCGAGCGATTCACAGAGCGAGCCCGCCAGGTGGTGGTCCTTGCGCAGGAAGAGGCGAGGACGCTCAAGCACAACTACATCGGCACCGAGCACATCCTGCTCGGGCTCCTGCGCGAGGAGGAGGGCCTGGCTGCTCGGGTGCTTGAGTCGCTGGACATCACGGTGGAGCGCGTGCGCGCACAGGTCGTCCGGATCGTGGGATCCGGCGAGGAGGTCACCTCCGGCCAGATTCCGTTCACACCGCGGGCCAAGAAGGTCCTTGAGCTCGCACTCCGGGAGGCGCTCAGCCTCGGACACAATTACATCGGCACCGAGCACATCCTGCTCGGGCTCGTGCGCGAGAACGAAGGCGTCGCCGCCCGTATCCTGCTCGACTTCGACGCCGACTCGGAGAAGATTCGCAACGAGGTCATCCGCATGCTCTCCGGACCCGGGAGCCGCCAACGTTCGGGCAGCGGTCAAGCAGGCGCGCCCGGCGCCGAGGCCGGCGGCAAGAAGTCCTCGAAGCTACTCGACCAGTTCGGCCGCAACCTGACCAAGCTCGCGGCTGAGGGCAAGCTCGACCCGGTCGTCGGTCGCGAGACCGAGATCGAGCGGATCATGCAGA
>PMOY01000106.1 GCA_003165655.1 Solirubrobacterales bacterium | reverse complement strand
GAGCACAAGCACCTCTACCGCCGAATCAAGGGCGAGGTGCCCGAGGGCATCTACGAGACGCCGATGACCGCCCGGATCGCCCGGCCGGGGTCCGAGCTCGTCGTGATCGCCTACGGCGCGATGGTCCATGTCGCGCTCGAGGCCACCGAGGACCTCGACGGCGCCTCGATCGAAGTGCTCGACCTCCGCTCGCTCGTGCCGCTCGATGCGGATGCAATTCTGGATTCGGTCGCGCGATGCTCGAAGGTCGTGATCGTCGACGAGGCGAACGCGACCTGTGCCGCCGGCGCGCAGGTCGCCGCGATGATCGCCGAGCGCGGCTTCGAGGACCTGGACGGACCGGTGGTGCGCGTCGCCAGCCCGGACGTCCCGATTCCGTTCTCTCCCCCGCTCGAGCAGGCGGTGCTGCCGAGCGTCGAGCGCGTGCGGGAGGCGTGCCGTGAGCTCCTCGCGTACTGAAGCGCCAAGGCCCAGCGCAGCAGCCCTCGTCGATGTGACGATGCCGCAGATGGGCGTGTCCGTTGCCGAGGGTACCGTCGTCGCCTGGGCCAAGCAGATCGGTGATCGGATCGAGGCCGACGAGACGATCTGCGAGATCTCGACCGACAAGATCGACACCGAGGTCCCAGCTCCCGTGAGCGGCACCGTCGCCGAGATCCTCGTCGGAGTGGATGCCACGGTCGACGTCGGCGTCGTCCTCGCGCGGATCGCGGCCGATGGCGAGGGCCGGGCCGCTTCTCACGCGGCGGCGGGCGAGGGCCGGGCCGCTTCTCGCGCGGCGGCGGGCGCGGCGCCGGCACAAGCCCCGCGGCGCGTACCCGCACCCCCCGCTCCACCACCTTCTGGCACACCGGTTTCAGGCGCAACTTCAGGAAACGGCACCCGGGTCGGATCGATCCGTCGCTACTCTCCCGTTGTACAGCGGATCGCGGCCGAGCACGGGATCGACCTCGACGAGATCACCGGCACCGGACGTGGAGGCCGCGTGCGCAAGCAGGATGTACTCGCGTTGGTGGAGGCATCGACGGAGCCGCCGCTGCACATCGAGAGCCCGTATCGGCCCGAGCCGGAGCCCGCCGCGGATAGCGGCCAGTTGTCACGGATGCGCCGCCAGATCGGCGCCCACATGAAGCGCTCGCTCGAGACATCAGCCCACTGCACCACTTGGATCGAGGTCGACATGACCCGGGTGCAGGCGGCGCGGACGCGTTTGGGCGTCACCGCACTCCCGTTCGTCGCGAGCGCCGTCGTCGCGGCGCTCCGCGAGTACCCGCAGCTCAATGCTTCGCTCGAGGGCGACCGCTACACGCAGCACGCTGCGGTCAACCTCGGGATCGCCGTCTCGCTTGGAGAGGACGGGCTGATCGTGCCGGTGATCCACGGAGCGCATGAGCTGTCGGTGGAGGGCCTCGGGGCGCGAATCCGCGATCTCGCGCGGCGGGCGCGGGCTCGCGAGCTGACCCCCGACGAGGTCCGCGGCGGCACCTTCACGATCACCAATCCCGGGCAGTACGGCTCGATCATGGCGACGCCGATCATCAACCAACCCCAGGTCGCGATCCTTGACTTCGAGGCGATCGTCAAGCGCGCCGTCGTCGTCACCGATGCCGACGGCAGCGACTCGATCGCGATCCGCGCGATGACCATCCTCGGCCTCAGCTGGGATCACCGTGCGCTCGACGGCGCCCTCAGCGCGCAATTCCTGGCGAGCTTGAAGCGGGGGCTGGAGGCGGTCTCGGCGTAGGCGACGCGCCGCCGCCGTGGCTCTACGATGGGGAGAATGGTCAGCGGCGCCCTCCCCGAGCTCTGGGTCTGTCACCTCGGCACGATCGACTACCGGCGGGCGCTTGCGCTCCAGGAGCGCCTGCGAGCGGCCCGCCAGGCCGACGACCTGCCCGACGTACTCCTGACGCTCGAGCATGACCCGGTCTTTACGCGCGGCCGGCGCTCGTCGCCGGTCGAGCTGCCGCTGGGCGAGGAGTGGTACCTGACGCACGGGTTCGAGATCGTCGACACCAACCGGGGCGGACGGGTGACGTATCACGGTCCCGGCCAGCTCGTCGGCTATCCGATCGTGCGCGTCGACGACGTCGTTGCCTACGTGCGCGCGCTCGAGCGCGCGTTGGTCGCCGCGCTCGAGCAGGAGGGCATCGCCGCGCGCGCTCGCCCCGAGGATGGTCCCGACTTCACGGGTGTCTGGGTGGAGGACCGCAAGATCGCCTCGATCGGCGTCCATGTCGCCCGCGGCGTCGCGACACACGGATTCGCGGTCAACGTCGAGAACGACCTGCAGCCGTTCTCCTTCATCGTCCCCTGCGGTCTCGACGGCGTCCAGATGACCTCGATGATCAACGAGACCGACCAGCTCGCGGGTGTGATCAAGTGCTTCCGCCGCCGGGCCGCCTTCCAGCTCGCCGAGACGCTCGGGCGCCGCCAGCGCCTCGTGAGCATGGCGCGGCTCGAGGCCGCGGTGGGCGCCGGCGCGCAGGCAGCCGGACTCCTACCAGCCGGCGCGGGGGCGGCCGGACTCGTCCGCCGCCGGCGCGAGAGCGGCGGGCGCCCTACAGCTTCAGTAGCGAGCGGACCGACGCCTCGATCAGGCCTGGCTCGCTGTTGAGCCGTCGCCAGGTAACGCGGACGGGCCGCCACTGAGCGACCGTCAGCCGCAGATCGTTTCTGCGGTCGCGCTCGAACGCCTGCCGCGTGCGATGAGTGCGGCGGCCGTCGGTCTCGACGATGACGCGATCGGCGGGCCACGCGAAGTCGGCCCGGATCGCGGGACCGCCATCTGAGAGGACGATCCAGTGGTTGACCTCGGGCTGCGGAAGACCGGTAGCGCCGATGAACGCGAGAAACCGTTCCTCGAACTCGCTCCATGTGGGGGTGCTGCCCACGTAGTGTTCGGCGAGAACGGCGCGAACCACCGGCGCACCGCGTCGATGCGGACTGCGCTCGAGCTGTTCCTCGAGCGCGCGGAGGTCGAACACCTCGAGGATCTCGGCCTGGTCGAACGCTCGCTCGACCCCACGCCGATGGATCACCTCGGCGATGTCCAGCTGGGTGCGCGCGACGGTGGTGCAGGGAATGTTCTGCGCCCGCGTCACGTCGGCCGGCCTGAGCGTCGTGGAGCGATGCAGGTCGATGCCAGGGCGATCACGTGCCGAGCGCGCCGGCACGGTGACGTCGATCCGGGCGCGGTCGGTTGGTCTCAGCTCGAGCAGGGAGGCAGCCGAGCGGTGTGAGAGGACCGCCCCGGGCCCGCACGCGAGGACCGCGGCCATCCAGCGAGCCTCGCGATCCAGCAGTTCCGCCGGGACGAGCGAGTAGACGCCGCGGTAGACGCGGTGCAGGCGTCCGGTGGCGGCGCGCTTGCGGATCGCCCCGGCCGTCAGCCCGAGCTCGAGCAGCTGCTCGAGCGCGAACACTCCATGCTGCACGGTGGCGAGAGCCGCCAACGCCGTGTCGAACGGGGACCTGGTCGAGTAACGCGACTGTGAGTAGCGTAACTCGACCAGGTTCGGTCATCTAGCGATGCTGACACGCAAAACGTGACACGTGTGTGAGCGGTGTGGAATCTCTGACGAGCGGCGTGGAATCTCCGACCGCGGGCGTGGAATCTCCGACCGCGGTGTGGAATCTCCGACCGCGGGCGTGGAATCTCCGACCGCGGGCGTGGAATCTCCGACCGCGGCCCCCCGCCCGCGCCCGCCAGCCCCCTCGCGCCCGCCCGCCAAACCCCCCGCCCGCCGGCTCGCCGACCCGAGCGGCCCGATGCGACCTCCCGCACGCTAGCCTTGGATCGTGAGCGACAACCGCGTCACGCGCGAGCACGCCACCCGATCGCGGTCGAACCCCGGTGGGATGGACGTGCTGAACGTCCTCGGATCCGACGTCCAGCCCCATCGCGGACGCAAGCCACCGTGGCTGAAGGTCCCCGCCCCAGGAGGTCCCCGCTACCGCGAGCTCAGGGGCATGATCGAGGCCGAGGGCCTGCACACGGTCTGCCAGGAGGCGGCGTGTCCGAACATCGGCGAGTGCTGGCAGCGGGGCACCGCGACGTTCATGATCCTCGGCGATACGTGCACGCGGCGCTGCGGCTTCTGCAACGTGAAGACCGGCAAGCCCACCTGGGACGATCCGCTCGAGCCCGCGCGAGTCGCTCGCAGCGTGGCGCGGATGGGCCTCCGCCACGCAGTGATCACGAGCGTCGACCGGGACGACCTGCCTGATTACGGCGCGTCCGCATTCGTCGGCGTCATCCGCCAGATTCGTCGCCAGGCCCCGAGCTGCAAGGTCGAGGTCCTCACACCTGACTTCCGCGGTGCCGAGATGCCCCTCGCGAAGGTGGTCGCCGAGCGCCCTGATGTCTTCAACCACAACGTCGAGGTCGTGCCACGCCTGTACCCGATCGCGCGCCGTGGCTCGCGTTTCGAGCGCTCGTGCCGCGTCCTGCGCAACGCGAAGGAGATGGGTGGGGACGGGGTAGTGACGAAGTCCGGTCTGATGGTCGGACTCGGCGAGAGCTTCGAGGAGATGGTGGACGCCCTGGGAGTGCTGCGCGAGCACGGCGTGCAGGTGCTCACCGTCGGTCAATACCTGCGCCCGACAGTCCACCACCTACCGATCGTCCGCTACTGGCACCCCGACGAGTTCGCGGAGCTCGAGCGGGCGGCGTACGCGCTCGGATTCGAGCACGTCGCGGCGGGTCCACTCGTGCGCTCGAGCTACCACGCCGACCAGCACATCGTCCAGGAGCACGTGGGCGTCGGCCCGCTGGCGGCGCAGGCGCAAGCGCGATGATCCGGCGGCTGCTGAGCAACCCCAGCACCCGCCGCGCCGCGCTGGCCGTGCTGCTTGCGCTCGTCGTCGTTCTCGTCCTCGCTCCCGTTGCCCTCGCCGCCGCCGGCGGGGGCTCCGGGGGCTTCGGTGGCGGCGGCGGTGGCGGTGGTGGCGGCGGTAGCGGAAAGGGGTTCGCGCTCTACTTCATCTTCCGGCTGATCCTCGATCTCGTGCTCTTCACGCACGGCATTGTGCGAATCATCGTGATCGGGTGCATCGTGGCCGCGGTCGCGTACTTCTACTTCGGTCCTCGCGTGCGGAGGTGGTGGGCGGGCCGGGAGAGCTCTGGTCACGCGGCCCGGCGCCAGGTTGCCAAGCGCTCGCGCAAGGTCGAGCTCGCGGCGGCCGAGGCCTCCGACGAGGATCCGATGTTCGCGCCCGACAACGTGCGCGCGGCGGCACAGAGGCTGTTCACCGAGATCCAGGCTGCGTGGGACCGCGGCGACCGGGTCGCCCTCCGCGGGCTGGTGGCGCCCGAGCTCCTGAACGAGTGGGAGCGGCGGCTCGACGATTTCGATCGCCGCGGCTGGCATAACCGCGTGCAGCCCGTCGGCGAGCCAAAGGTCGAGTACGTCGGCCTCAGTCGGCGCGAGCGCGAGATCGAGGACAGGGTGGTCGTCCGAATCGAGGCCAAGCTCCGCGACTACGTCGAGGATCGCAACGGCCACCGTGTCAAGCGTTCCGGGCGCATCAGCGAGACCGTGCGCGTGCGGGAGTTTTGGACGCTCGGCAAGCGCGCGGGACACTGGATCCTCATCTCGATCGAGCAGGGGGGCGAGGGCGAGCACGCGCTGCGGGACGCCGTCGCCGCCACGCCGTGGTCCGATGAGCAGGCCCTTCACGACGAAGCGCTCGTTGAGGGCGCCGTCGCCGACGCTGTCCCCGTCGGGACCAGCGTGGCGGAGGTCGCCGATCTCGACTACCAGGGCGATGCCCGGGCCGCGGCGCTCGACCTCTCGCTCGCCNNCTCGCCGACGGCCGCTTCGCCCCCGCCGTGCTCGAGGTCGCAGCCCGCCGGGCCGTCGCCGCCTGGGCGGAGGCGATCGATGGCAACGATCGGGCGCTGCTCGCGCTGGCCCGCACCGATGCGGCGTACGCGCTCCTGCATCCGGGAGGCGGACAAACCCGGCTCGTCGTACGCGGCCTCGAGGTTCGTCACATCCGGATCGTTGCGCTCGACGCGGGTGCCGGGCCGCCGACGATGACGATCGACGTCGAGCTCGCCGGACGCCGCTATATGGAGGATCGCAACACCACCACCGTCGTGTCCGGAAGCCGAACTCGCGCCACCACCTTCACCGAGCGCTGGACGCTTGCGCTCGAAGGCCCAGACGATCAGCCCTGGCGGATCGCCGAGGTCGGCGCGCCCGCCGTCCGGGCCTAGCGCACTCAGCATCCGCAGGGCCCGGCGCGCACGCAGCATCCGCGGAGCGCCGCGCGAGCAGCATCCGCAGGGCCCGGCGCGCGTTCAGCATCCGCGGAGCCCGGCGCGCGAGCGCGCGCTGACACAGGTTCGTCCGAGCCGCCCGCACAGGGCATAAGCTCCAGCGCCATTGATCCCGCTCAAGGACAACATCCCGACGGGCGGGTTCCCGTTCGTGACGGCCGCTCTGGTCGCGATCAATTTCCTTGTCTACCTGCTCGCGATCAGGCACGGTGGATCCTTCTTCAGCGGTCCCAGCCCCGGAGAGGAGTTCAAGTACGGCGCGATCCCCTACTCGCTGACGCATGGGGGCGCGCATTGCGCCGAGTACGCGCGCACGACACTGTCCGGCCAGACGCCGATCGGTGTGTTCTGCAGCGGCCAGAGACTTCCAGGCGGGCCGGTCGCGCACGTCCCGGCGACAGGGACTGTCCCGGCCTGGGAGACGATCTTCACCGGCATGTTCATGCACGCCTCGATCATCCACATCGGCGGCAACATGATCTTCCTGTGGATCTTTGGCGACAACGTCGAAGGCGCGATAGGACCTGCCAAGTACGTCGCCTTCTACCTCGTCGGCGGCCTCGTGGCGCTCGGGCTCCAGGTCGCTGTCGCCCCCGATTCGACAGCGCCGACGCTCGGCGCCTCCGGTGCGATCGCCGCCGTCCTCGGGGGTTACATCGTGCTCTATCCACGAGCCAAGGTCCTGACGCTCGTATTCATCGTCCTCATCTTCACGGTGATCGAGCTTCCCGCCTGGGTGATGCTGGGCATCTGGTTCGCGGAGCAGGCCGTCTTCGGCGCGGCCGGGCTGACCAACCCGACGGGCAGCGGGGGCGGCGTCGCCTACTTCGCCCACGTCGGCGGCTTCGTCTTCGGGCTGCTCACGATCCGCCTGCTCGCGAAACGACCGAGACAGCCCCCGCCCGCGCGACCGGTGTACTGAGCAATGTCCGGCCCTAGCATGCTGTTCGGGGGGCAGCGGCGTCGCCGCCGGCGGCGGCGCTTGCGGCAGCGGCAGCACCTGGCGCAAGGACAGCGCTCGGGGCGGCGCCGGACCGTGTCCGTGGCGGCCGCGGCGCTGACAGTCGCGCTCGGCTTGACCGTGCTGCTGGTGATGCTGGTCGGCGGGGCGTCGGGGCCCACTGCGCGCCCGCGAGGGCGGACGCGCGCGGCGATCAAGCGAGTCACCCCGGCTGCGTCGATCGGACCGACGGTTCCGACCGGCTACGGCGTCGAGCTGGCGCCGCCGAGCGAGCGCGTCCAGATCCACCTGCGAGCGCCGCTGCGCAGCGGACTGCTGTTCGACGTCGACACGGGCCAGGTGCTGTGGGAGCGCAGTCCCAACCGCGTGCTGCCGATCGCGAGCCTGACGAAGATGATGACCGCGTTGATCGTCGCAACGCTGGATCGGCCGCGCGCGCCCGTGCTGATCACGCGCGCGGCCGTTGACTTCCAGGGCTCTGGCGTCGGCTTGCTGCCACTCCACAAGCACGTCCGGCTCGAGACACTGCTCTACGGTCTGCTGCTGCCTTCAGGCAACGACGCCGCGATCGCGCTCGCTCAGCACGTCGCCGGCACCCAGGCCCGATTCATCGCGATGATGAACGCGCGCGCCCAGGCGATGCAGCTCGGCTGCACGCACTACACGACGGTCTCGGGGTTCATCGACGCCGGTAATCACTCCTGCGCGACCGACCTCGCCAAGATCGCCAGGGCCGTCCTCGACGTACCGCGACTCGCACGGATCGTCGGTAGCGCCAGCGCGGTGATTCCCTTCCCGATCAAGGGCGGCAAGCTCTACCTGTACAACAACAACCCTCTCTACCAGCTCGGATACCCAGGCACTGACGGGGTCAAGACGGGCTACACGACCGCCGCGGGGGTCTGCCTCGTGGCCACGGCGCGACGAGGCCACACGTGGCTCGGCGTGGTGCTGCTGCACTCCGCCGACGAGGATGATCAGGCGCCCGAGCTGCTCAACGCGGGCTTCGCGGCGCTCCGTCGCGGCTAAGGTAAAACGGGTGCGCGATCACGGCGCGGGCGCGACCTGAAGCCCGCGCTCACGGTGCCGCCACCGTGACCTCGAGCTCGCTCGCCTCCCCGTCGGTGAACCTCAGCAGCAATTCGCCTTCGGCCCTCAGCTGCACCGCATCGCGCTTTGACAGGCGCCCGAACGGCTTGATCGTGAGCGTCGCGGCGCGCCGAGAGCGCTTGATCTCCCAGGTTCCGAAGACGAACCCGTCGATCAGGAAGGTGGCCCGGACGCGTAGATTCTTGGTGATCACGGCGGGGCGGTGCTCGTCCGAGATCACCCGCGTGCGATCGGCATGCGCGAGCACAAGGCTGTCGAACTCGGGGAGGAACCGAGCCGGTGCGGGGGTGGCCTCGTCCGGCCGCGGGGCGTCGGGAAGATCGAACAGCTCGCCACTCTGCTCGCCGGTGAACGTCACCAGGCGGGGACGCAGCCGGTCGAGGATGCCCTTGATGCGCTGGAGCCCCGACCACGCCTGCACGTCGGCCGCGGACGCCGGTCCGAACGCCGCCAGATAACGCAGCACGATCTCGTCCGGCTCCTCGCTGACCGCCAGCGGCCGGTCCAGCCAGGTCTCTGCGAGCGTGAAATCTGCGACTCGGGGAAACGCCCAGCGGTCGTTCGTCGGCACCATCACCAGCGGGAGGAGCATGCGGACCGCGAATCCGAGCGCACGGTGGTTCACCTCGGGAAACGCCTCCTGGAGCAGTGTGCGGAGCTCGTCGAAGTTCCGCGGTCGGTCCTCCAGCAGCTCCCTCGCGACGGGGAGCACGGCGTCGGGCTCGAGCCCTTCCGCGCGCTCGCGCAGAGCGCCGGTCATTCCGCGCGTGAGCACCGGCTGCAGCGGAGCGCGAAAGGCTGCGTAGTCTGCCGCAGTCGCGAGATGCAGCGTGCCGCGCATCAGCGTCGCGCGGACGACGGCGCGGTCGTGGAGCGCCTCACGGAGGGCGAGAGCGCGAAACCCGGCGAGCCGGGTCCACAGCCCGATGAAGGGCGGACCGGGCTCCTGTGCCTGAAGGCCGCACAGCCTCGCGACGGCATCGCGGACGGAGATCTGCTCGCGCCCGAGCAGCAGCTGCCGCGCGAGCGTGGCCCGGTTGAGCTGCCTGGTTGTGAGGGTGGACGGCGCCATTGGTCTCCTGCGCAGTATGGAACTGCGACTATGCTCGCGCCATCATCCCGAGCGACCCGCCGCCCGCCGCGAGACCGCCGCCCGCCACCACCCGAGACGGAGAGAGCAGATGCCCACCGCGCCACAGATCCTGCCCACCCAGATCACCGAGGGAACCGCTCCCGGTCTCAGGTACCGGCTCGAGGGCGAGCTCGTCCCGGTGCTCCACATGGCGCTCGACGGTCGCATGCCCGTCTACTTCGAGCACCACGTGCTGCTCTGGAAGTACCCGAATATGCAGCTCGGCCTGCATCCGCTGAAGAAGGGACTCAAGCGCCGGGTCATGGGGGGCATGCCGCTGCTCCTGCTCGAGGCCCAGTCAGCCGGCGAGCTCGCGTTCAGCCGTGACGCTCCGGGCCACATCGCCGCGCTCCATCTCCAGGCGGGGGATGGCATCGTCGTGCGCGAGCACCAGTTCCTCGCCGCGACAGGTGGGGTTCAGTACGACTACAGCCGGATCAAGGGCTTCGCCAACATGATGTATGGCGGCGGTTTCTTCGTAGATCAGTTCTTCGCCGCCGATCAGGAGGGGGTTGTGTGGGTTCACGGATACGGCAACGTTTTCGAGAAGCACCTCGATCCGGGCGAGACGATCGACATCGAGCCAGGCGGCTGGCTTTTCCGCGACCACTCCGTGCAGATGTCCCAGGAGGTCTACGGATTCAAGACGGGCATGCTCAGCGGCGCCGGAAACCTGATCTTCAATCGCTTCACCGGGCCCGGGAGGGTCGGCCTACAGAGCGCCTACTACCACCCGCCGGGGCAGGAGACATCGAGCCCCGCGGTTCAGGCCGGCGCCGGCGGGCTCCTCGGCGGCCTCGTCGGCGGCCTGCTCGACAACTAGAGTGGCCTCACGCGATGCGAACGACCTACGCTACGGCACCCCGACGCGCCATGACCCATTCTCCCGCCCGCCGACCGCGCCATGACCCCCGCCGCGCCGACCGCGCCATGACCCCCGCCACGCCGACCGCGCCATGACCTACCCCCCGGGCCACCTCGCGGGCAATCCACTCCCGCCCGGCATCGTCGGCGCGCTTGGGCTCGGGGGGTACCAGCTGCTCGCCGAGGTCGGCGGCGTCGGTGCCGGACGCCTCGGGCGTCAGGCATTCCTGCTGGTGGCGCCCGATCACGATCCGACCCTGCCCGACCTCGGCACGCAGATTGCCCTCCATCACGGGAAGGTGAAGAGCGAGAGCGAGGTATCCGCGTTCAAGCAGCTTGCCGCCCAGCTCGGCTACTGGCGCCTGTCCGGTTACCGCGTCGCGCTTGAACGGGACGGGTTGAGGACCAACGTCAACCTGGTCAACCCCGCCACGGGCGGGATCGTCGCCCGCATCCCGGCGCGTCACCCGGGCATGATGTCGTTCTCGGGCGCCGGCAACGCAGCGGGCCTGCTCGCGACGCTGCGAGCGCTTCCGCCCGCCGGTCCGGCCCCGGACACCGCGGATCCCGAGCTTCTGCGGCAGGTGCTCCTCGCCCTCGCGCTGCAGGACGAATCGACGACCGGCGCCGAGGCCGCCGAGCTCGCGGATCGCGCGCTCGAGCTCTCGCGGGCGGACCGACAGCTCGATCCGCCGGCCGCACTGGAGCAGGCGCGAGCGGCATCAGGGTAGTGCCGGCAGCGCGCGGGCGGAGGTGCCCCGCCCGCAGCGACGTGCTGGGACCTAGGCCCCCCCCTGGTCGCTTCGCCACGCCGGCACTCCGAGCGTGATCAGCCGCAGCTGACGCTCGGCGGCCGACGCGATCTCCTGCTCGGTCTCCTCGTCCCCGGGTGCCACGTCAACCAACGCGTCCGCCGCCGAGACACCCACGCCCACGAGCAGAGCGGCGAGCATCTGGAGGTCGTCGGTGCTCCACGAGGCGAGTACCGGCAATCGCGCCAGGTCGGTCGCAAGCTCTGAGCCGAGCAGCCGGATCTGGCTGCGGATCGCCTGCCGCACGCTGGCCACGCCGCCCGATCGCTCGCGGGCGATGAAGCGAAAGTGCGTGCGGTGCTCGTGGACGTCGGCGACGAGCACGGCGATCGAGCGCCGGATCATGCGCTGGTCGCCGTCGGCGGTAGCGCGGGCGTCGCGAAGCATTTCGCGGAGGCTCCGGAACGAGCGGTCGACGAGCGCCAGACCGAGCTCCTGCATGTTCTCGAAGTGACGGTAGAAGCCGGTGGGGACGATCCCGGCCTCGCGCGCGACCTCGCGCAGGCTGAGGCTCGAGAAGCTCTCCTGCTCGAGCAGCCTGAGCGCCGCGTCGATCAGCGCCTCGCGCGTGCGCTGCTTGCGCTCGCGACGCGTGGCGCCGACCTCCTCGCGCCGTATGCGAGTACGTCCGTGTGCGTTCGGTGAAGGCGGCATGTCACTCAATCATGCCCGTTCTTGCTTGACGACAGCGATCGGTACCATTATCTTGGAGTACACATGTACACTGAAACCGCGCGTACCGATCGGACCCGCCGCCAGCGCGGACGCCCGTCACCACCGCCCCGCCGGCGCCGCAACCTCGGCCACCGCATCCTGGGGTCAGGCCTGATCGAGGCGCTGGCGGCGCCGCACGGCGCCGACCGATACCTCGAGCTCGTACGGCCCGGCTGGTCGGTGCGCGAGCTGCGCGCAGAGGTCACAGCGGTGCACCATCCCGCTCCCGACAGCGTCACGCTCACCCTGCGTCCGAACCATCTCTGGCGCGGTCACGAGCCCGGCCAGTTCGTCCGCTGCACGGTCGAGATCGACGGCGTGCGGCGTGCGCGCTGCTACTCGCCCGCCTCGTCGGCGCACCGGTCCGATGGGATGCTCGAGCTGACCGCGCGCGCCCATCCTGAGGGACTTGTGTCGCGCTTCCTGCACGAGCACGCGGCGCCCGGCATGGTCGTCGGCCTCGAGCCGGCGGCCGGGGACTTCGTACTGAGCGCGGAGCGGCCCGATCGCCTCGCGCTGATCAGCGGCGGCAGCGGGATCACGCCGGTCATGTCGATGCTGCGAACGCTGATCGAGGAGGACCACCGCGGCGAGATCGCGTTCCTGCACTACGCGCGAAACCCCGACCGCGTGCCCTACGCACGCGAGCTTGCCCAGATCGCCGTCCAGGCGCCGGGCGTGAACGTCGCCTTCGCCTACACACGCGGCGCACGGGGAGGCGGACCACAGGGCGCACGGGGAAACGGGCTCGCGGGGCACTTCAGTCTCGACCATCTGAGCGCCATCGCGCCCGAGCTGGCCGCCACCGAGATCTACGTCTGCGGACCGGCGGGCCTGATCGACGCGGTCCGAGCCGCGTGCAACCCCGAGCGAGTACACAGCGAGAGCTTCGTCCCGCCGGCGCTGACCCTTGACGCCCGCGACGCCGCCGGGGCTGTCAGCTTCGCCCGCAGCGGCATCGACGCCCCGAACAGTGGGGCGACGCTGCTCGAACAGGCGGAGGCCGCCGGCCTGAAGCCCGCCCACGGCTGCCGCATGGGCATCTGCCACACCTGCACCTGCCGCAAGCTCGCCGGCGGTGTCCGCAACGTCGTGACCGGCGAGATCTCCTCAACCGAGGACGAGGACATCCAGATCTGCGTGTCGGTGCCCGCGGGTAGCGTCGCGCTCGATCTCTAGAAGCCACCCGAATCCCTATCGCTCCGATTCCCACACCTGGAGACGCATCCGTGACCGACACTGTCCCGAAACTCACCCCCGAGCAGCTCGATATCTTCGGACAGGAGCTGGACGCCATCCGCCAGCGCGTCCTCGACGACCGCGGCGAGCGCGACCTCGACTACATCCGCCGCATGATCCGGATCCAGCGTGGGCTCGAGGTGACGGGCCGCGGACTCCTGTTCGCGAGCTGCATCCCGCCGGCATGGCTCGCCGGCGTCACCGCGCTGTCGCTGTCGAAGATCCTCGACAACATGGAGATCGGCCACAACGTGATGCACGGCCAGTACGACTGGACCGGCGACCCCGCGCTCTCGGGCCATGGCTTCGAGTGGGATACCGCCTGCCCCAGTGACCAGTGGCGTCACTCACACAATTACATGCATCACACGCACACGAACATCGTCGGCAAGGATCGCGACCTCGGCTACGGGATCCTGCGCATGTCCGAGGAGCAGTCGTGGAACCCTTACTACCTCGGCAATCCGGTGTACGCCGTCCTGCTCGCCGTGTTCTTCGAGTGGGGCGTCGCGATGCACGACCTCGAGGTCGAGCGGCTCGGCTCCGGCGACATCGCATGGGACGAGAAGCGCGACCTCCTCGCCGGGATCTGGCGCAAGGCGAGCCGGCAGGTCCTCAAGGACTACGTCCTGTTCCCGATCCTCGCCGGCCCGCAGGCGGCGCTCGTGCTCGTGGGCAACGCGACGGCCAACATCGTCCGCAACCTGTGGACGTGCACGATCATCTTCTGCGGGCACTTCCCCGCCGGGGTGATCGAGTTCACCGAGGAGGAAACGGCGCAGGAGACGCGCGGAGAGTGGTACTTCCGCCAGCTCCTGGGCTCGGCCAACCTCACCGGCGGGAAGCTGTTCCACATCATGGCCGGCAACCTCAGCCACCAGATCGAGCATCACCTGTTCCCCGACATCCCAGCGCACCGCTACGGCGAGATCGCGGTCGAGGTCTCGGAGCTCTGCGCGCGCTTTGGCATCCCGTACAACACGGGCCCGCTGGGCAAGCAGTTCGGCAGTGTGGTGAAGAAGATCTGCCGACTCGCCCTGCCGGACCGGCTCCGCGGCGCAACACCGGCACCGGCACCGGCAGCGGCTGCGCCTCCCGCCGACGCACCGCACGAGCCGCTCCTGGTCGCCGGCTGAGCACTGGCAGGCCGCGGGCGTGGTTCATACTGGCCGCCGATGACCTTGGACAAGCTCGAGACCCGCAAGGACGTCGCTCAGTCGGTGCTCGAATCCGGCATCGACCATGTCGGGCGGATCATCGGCATCATCACCGGCGCCGTGAGCGACGTGACGTCGGAGCTCGGCGGCTGGGCCACTGACGTGTTCGAGCTGCGCGACGCCGCGCGGCGCGCTCAGGCCGACCACGGGAGCAGCGAAGCGGACCCGGAGCGCTGATTTCGCGCGGTCGCGGAGGCGTGTGGGCCGTCGTCCTCAGGTCCCGAAGCCGACGCGATGATCCTCGTCGTCGACTTGGACGAAGACGACCTTCGCGAGGTCGAGGGCGACCGTGCCGTCCTCGGCCTTCAGCTCGTGCCAGCGCGCGGTGCCGAGCGCCTGGCGCAGGCGCACGAGCTCATCCAGCTGAACGCGTGCGCTCAAGGCCTGGCCGCCGAGGAAGCCGATACTGATCCGTTGTGGTTTCGCGTCGCTCATGCGGGGTGCCCTCCGGCCGCCGGCTGGACGATCTCCGTCAGGACGCCGCCGGTGGACGCCGGATGAAGGAAGGCGACGAGCGAGCCACGGATACCCACGCGCGGGCGCTCGTCGATCAGTCTCAGGCCCGCCGCCGCGAGCACGTTCAGCGTCTCGGAGACATCGTCGACGCGATAAGCCACGTGGTGCAGGCCAGGTCCACGCTTGGCCAGGAACCTCCCGACGGGGGTCTCCGGTCCGAGTGGGGCAAGCAGCTCGACGTGCCCGTCACCGATGTCGAGCAGCGCGGCGTCGACGCCCTGGGACTCGACGATCTCGCGATGGACGAGCGGCATCCCGAGTGATTCTCGGTACAGCGGCAGCGCCGAGTCGATGTCCTCCACGGCGACACCGACGTGGTCGATTGCTCCGAGCATGCGCGCCAGGATACGCGAGCTCAGGCTGGCCGGCGGCTCGGCGATAGCACGATCGGGGCAAACCCGACCATCGTCGCCATCCGCTCGCCGCGCTGAACTCAGCGCGACCGCCCGTCTGGCCTACGGACGCGCCTGTCGCGGTGCGGGCTTGCTGGCGGTTGCCGCTGCGATCCCGAGCTCGCCGCCGCCGCGCCTCGATGGCGCCGCTGCGGGAACCTCGCCCAGGATCCGGTCGATGTCCGACCGCTCGAGGACCTCGTTCGTGAGCAAGGTCAAGGCGAGCTCGTCGAGCTGTGCGCGGTGGGTATCGATCAGGTCGAGCGCGGCGCGTAAGCCCTCGTCGGCGAGCTCCCTGACCTCCTCGTCGCGCACCCGCCGGGTGCTCTCCGAGGCGTCGTCGCCGCCGACCACACGAAGTGACGTAGTGCCGGTCCCCATCGCGTAGTCGTGGACCATCGAGTGGGCGATCTCGGCGACCCGCTTGAGGTCGTCGGACGCGCCTGTCGTGATCGAGCCGAAGACGAGCTGCTCCGCCGCCCGGCCCCCGAGCAGCATCGTCATGAAGTCGATCAGCTCCTCTCGTGTCTTCAGGTAGCGATCCTCCTCGGGGAGGTTGAGGGTGTAGCCGAGCGCCTGCCCGTGGGGCACGATCGAGATCCGATGCACGCGGTCGACTGAGGGCAGCAGCTCCCCACACAGCGCATGGCCCGCCTCGTGGTAGGCGACGACTCGCTTCTCGTGATCGGAGAGCGCCCGGCTCGACTGCATGCCGGCGACCACGCGCTCGATCGCGGCGTCGAAGTCGCCCATGCGCACCGTGTCCGCG
>PMOY01000139.1 GCA_003165655.1 Solirubrobacterales bacterium | reverse complement strand
ACGTCGACGGCGGCGTCTGGAGCGCCACGAACCTCGACGTGGCCCCCGCCGGTCGGGACACGCACGTCCTGTGCCTGAATCCCACCGCCGGGGTCCGCGGAGCGCAAGCGCTGCTCACGGTCGCACGCAATCTTGCGCGATCCGCAGTATCGGTCGAAGCCATGACCCTCCGCCGCCGCGGCGCGACGGTCAGGACGATCTTCCCGAACCTCGAATGCGCCGCGGCAATGGGCGCCGACTTCATGGATCCCGATCCGCGCGGCGTGGTACTCGACGCGGGGTATCGGCAGGGGCTCACGGTGCCCGGCCCGGCCTGAACGACTCCACCTCGCGGCGCGGCGCAACCTGGGCGGCCGGCGCAATCCCCGCGTGCACCAGTCACCCGCTGTGAAAATTTGGTGACATTTGCGCGGCAATTGCAACGTTGGTGAAATTTTCCGCGAGATGAGGTAGGGTTCACCGCAGTGCTTCTTGCCACGCGTCCAGTCGCGGCAGGAGCCGGCCAGGCGGAGTTAGCAAGGGTGCATGAGAGATCGGTCTCTCGTGCTCGTGTTGCCCTTGCGCGAACTCGGCTGGTTGCGGCTCTGTGCTCGTTCGTAGTCCTCACCGTGATCGCGCTCGGGTCCGCGACGTCGGCCCAGGCGAACGTGTATTGGGGTGCCTACATCGGGACACAATTCACCGGCACCGCGCCGCCATATGACATGACACCGGTGCTCGACTTCTCTCATGAAACCAGGGGACTCTCGATCGTCAGCTTCGGGTCACCGTGGGAGAACTGCGCGAGCGTGCCGTGTAGCGGGTATGCCTTCCCATCATCGGCGATGACGTCGATTCGGAACTACGGTGCGATCCCAATGCTGAGCTGGAGCTCGGAGGCGCTGCAGGCGCCCTCCTACAACAGTTCATTCACCCTCAGGGACATCATCGCGGGCGACTATGACACCTACATCCGCAGCTTCGCCGAGCAGGCCGCGGCTTGGGGTCACCCATTCTTCCTCAGGTTCGACTGGGAGATGAACGGCAACTGGTTCCCGTGGTCCGAGGACGCTAATGGCAACAGCCGCGGACAGTACGTCCAGGCGTGGCAGCACGTGCACAACATCTTCACCTCCGTCGGCGCGACGAACGCCACCTGGGTCTGGTGCCCGAACAGCGACCCAACCGGTTACTGGGCGGCGATTGGCTCGCCGCTGAGTGAGTACTACCCGGGCAGCTCCTACGTCAACTGGAGCTGCCTGGACGGTTACAACTACGGCACGAATCCGGCGGGGCCGTGGGGCTGGGACACGTTCTCGACGGTGTACAACAGTACGTATACGCCGATCGTCGACACGATCGCGCCCGGGAAGCCGATGATGCTCGGCGAGATCTCCTCGAGTGAGTATGGCGGCTCGAAATCGGCATGGATCTCCAACATGTTCTCGGAGCTGAAGACCTCGTATACCGCCGTACGCGCGCTCGTCTGGTACGAGGCATACCAAGGCTCAGAAGATTGGCCGATCGAGACATCGAGCTCCTCCAAGTCCGCTTTCGCGGCGGGTATCGATGATCCGCGATACGAGCCCAACGTCTATAGCGGCCTGACGACGAGCCCGATCCCGGCACCGTAATCGGGGCCGGTATCCGGGCCGCCGGCAACCTCGGCCCCTTATTGCTGTGCCGTCACCTCGGCGCGGGTAAGTACCGTCACCTCGGACCGCGGGTGGCTTCTTCGCGCGTCAGCGAACCGTGACCGCCGCGGCGGTGACCGGCGGCGCGTCCACGTCGACGCCCCGCCGGCGAGCGGCGTTCGACAGCGCCCGCACGTAGGCGTGGCCCGCGGCCTCGAGGATGTCGGTCGAGACGCCCTGGCCGGAGCCCGTCACGCCGCCGAGCTCGAGGACGACCGAGGTCTCGCCGAGCGCGTCCTGGCCGCCGGTCACCGCGTCGACCCGAAACTCCCTGAGGCGAGCGTCGTGGCCGGTGGCCGTGTTGATCGCGTGGAAGATCGCGTCGATGGGGCCGTCGCCGGTGAACGAGCCGGTGACCTCGTCCCCGTCGGGCGTGAGGATTCCGACCGTCGCATGCGGCGGTCGCCGCGAGGAGGCCTCGACATCGAACCACTCGAGCTGGTAGCCGGTCACCTCCTCGCGGAGCTCGTCGGTCAAGAGCGCTTCGAGATCCATGGCCGTCACGTGCTTCTTCTTGTCCGCGATCTGCTTGAAGCGCTTGAACGCCGTGTTCAGCGCGTGTCCGCTGACCTCGAAGCCGAGGTCGGAAAGGGCCTGCTGCAGCGCGTGGCGGCCCGAGTGCTTGCCGAGTACGATCGAGTTCGTCTCCAGGCCGACCGTCGTCGCGTCCATGATCTCGTATGTGGTGCGCTCCTTCAGCACACCGTCCTGGTGGATACCGGATTCGTGGGCGAACGCGTTGCGTCCGACGATCGCCTTGTTCGGCTGGACCGAGTAGCCGGTCAGGCGGGAGACGAGGCGCGAGCTCCGGGCGATCTCCTGCGTCACCGCGCCGGTGTGCAGTCCGATGTCCGCCCGGCGCGTGTGGAGGAGCATGACGATCTCCTCGAGGGACGCGTTGCCAGCCCGCTCGCCGATGCCGTTGATCGCACACTCGACCTGGCGCGCGCCCGCCAGCAGGCCGGCGAACGAGTTCGCGACCGCGAGGCCGAGGTCGTCGTGGCAGTGGACCGACAGCACCACGCCCCGCAGGTCCGGGACGAGCTCGTAGAGCTTCTCCAGGTACGCGCTGTACTCGTGCGGCATCGTGTAGCCGACCGTGTCGGGGATGTTGATCGTCGTCGCGCCCTCGTCGATGGCAATCTGGCAGACCTCGGCGGTGAACTCGATCTCGGCGCGGGTGGCGTCCATCGGCGAGAACTCGACATCGTCCAGGTACCGCTTCGCGTGAGCGACAGCGGCGCGCGCCTGGCCCTTGACATCCTCGCGCGTCGTCTGGAGCTGATAGCGGATGTGGATGTCCGACGTCGAGATGAAGGTGTGGATCCGGGGCCGTGCGGCATCCTTGACGGCGTTCCAGGCAGCATCGATGTCCGCGACGTGGGTGCGCGCGAGACCGGTAATCACCGGGCCCTCGACGCTACGGGAGATCGCCTCGACCGCTTCGAAGTCGCCGGGCGAGGTGATCGGGAAGCCGGCCTCGATCACGTCGACGCCCAGCCGAGCGAGCTGCTGGGCGATCTCGAGCTTCTCCTGCGTGTTCAGCGAGATCCCCGGCGACTGCTCGCCGTCGCGCA
>PMOY01000219.1 GCA_003165655.1 Solirubrobacterales bacterium | reverse complement strand
ACCACCGGGCGCGGCTGGCGACAAGCAGAGCTTTGACGTGGTCGATCATCTTCGGCGCCGAGAGCTCGGAGAGGACCAGCTCGCGGTAATCGGCGTGGCTTTCGCGCGCGAAGCTATGAGCATGACCATGCCGACGTTCGTGCAGTCGCACCTGCGGATCTTCCTCTGCCATCGACGCGCGGATGGCGAGACGTCCACTGCGCTCGTCGATCGCGCACTCCAGGCACGACACGAGCACGTGTTCCGAGACCTCATCGACATCCAAGCGGGTGCCGAGGCCCAGGACAAGATCGACGAGAACCTCGCCGGTGCCGACGTCCTGGCATTCCTCGACACGCCCACCGCGGGCGAGTCGTGGTGGATCGCTCACGAACTCGCGACCGCGCTCGGCCGGAACGTCCCGATCGTCTGGGTTCGGATTGGTTCGGAGTCCGACGATCGTGCCAAGCTTGCCGTCGAGCCCGCAGCGGAACCACACATCTTCGTCAGAGACGGCGAGCTCTCGGAAGATCGCGCGGGTGAGGTAGCGGACGAAATCCTTCGCGTCGCTGTCCGACTGGCCCGTCAGCACGGACGAGCCAGCCGCCAGGCGCTACGCGAGCTGAAGGCGTGGGCGGCTGGAGCGGGGGCAAAAATCGAGGTGCTCGACGCGCGGCAACTGATCTTCCAGATCCGTCACCCTCGCGCCAAAGGCGCCCGGTCGTATCCGATGCGCCAAGCGACCGACATCGTTCAGTTCTTCGGCCGGACACCGAGCGACAGCGACCACCGGGCTCTCGAGGCGTTCCTCACGGACCGAGGCATGGGGCCACACGAACACGAGTGTCGCGCGTTCGATGCAGCAATCATGCTCGNNCAGTGACGGAGCACCCCCAACGGTTTCTCAGCTCTCTGGCGCCTCGCGATGTTGTCGAGAACGCCGCGCCGCCGCGCCTACTCTTGCTCGGTGCGTTCCCGGCTGGTGATTTGGCGCGGGACCAGATCGCCCCAGCCGTGCATGCTGTGACGACAACGTGGCTGCGAATGGGCGGGATGATCATCTGCGGCGGGCACCCCACCTTTGTCCCGCTCCTCGTTGAAGCCGCGAGTGGAGTCCTAGGCGACGTCGGGCGAGAACGCCTCGTCGTCTACTGGTCGGAATGGTTCGTGGCCCCGGCGCAGGTTGATGACATCTCTGGACAGGCGACCGTGATACTCACAGCTCGTGGCGCCTCACGGGACACGTCGCTGACCATCATGCGAACCCGCATGATCCAAGAAAGCCAAGCAGCGGCCGTCCTTGCCGTCGGCGGGCGAACCGACGAGGACGGCTTGCACACACCTGGGATCGATGAAGAGATCCGGCTCGCCCGTACGCAGGGCCTTCCTGTCTACCTCCTCGGCGCACCGGGCGGGCATGCGACTGTGCTCGCCGCGCGCGCTGCAGGGCAAGCTGTGCCGTGGACGATGCTCGGCAACGCACTTGACTCCGCCGGCAACGAGCTGCTGATGTCCACCGACGAGTACGAACAGGCGGCCCGGATCATCTGGACGGCAACGAGCGAGTCGTGAAGCGCACTCTCTCGGCCCCCGGGCGTCGAGCGGCAAACTCGGGCGGGCGACGACCGCTGCGGCCGAGTTCGACGCCCGAAGTGGAGATCACGGCGCGGCGAGCCCGCTCAAACTAGGCCGCCGATCGCAAACCACAATCGGGAACGCGCGGCAGCGGGCCCAGCGGCGGCGTGGCTGTTCAGGAACCGGCGCCGGCGCGCAGCCCGAAGGAGTCGGCGAGCCGCGCGCGGAGTTCGAGGAACGCGCGCCCACTCGTCTTGAGGCTCCACAGCTGCCCGGCAAAATCGTAAATGCTGCCTCCGGCACCGCAGCCGAAGCAGTAGAAGGTGCCGTCCTCGTAGAGGTGCAGGCTGGGGGTGTCGTCGGCGTGCAATGGGCAGTTGACCTTGCCGTTGCGGCGCGGCTCGAGCCCCGTGAGCTCCCGGACATAGCTGGCGGCCGGGATCGCGAGCAGCAGCTCGTCGAGCTCGGTGCGCGCAGCTCGCTCCCGGCGGGCGGCGGCCGCGGCCGGTCGTGAGGGCGCCGGCGTGAGGCCGTCGACGAGCTCAGCGAGCTCGTACCTGACGGCCGGGTCGAGGTGGAGCAGCTCGACCGGTGTCGGCGGTCGATGCTTGTGTGAGAGGGTGCCGGCGGGCCGAAGGATCCGCGCGGCGTCGATGCTTGCGAGGTCGCCGCCGAGGTGGCTCGCGAGCGTGCGATTGGCCTGCTCGAGCTCGACCGCTTCCACCCGCGAGCGCAGCCGCCAGTAGGCGTGCGCGTGCCCAGCGGTCCCGGAGCTCACGATCATGGTTGGCGTCCTCGCGAACCGCTGCAGCCGGTCGAGCGCGTCGACGGCGTCGATCTCCACGAACGCGAGGTGCGATCTCGTGACAGCGTCGCGGCCGCCGGCGCGGTGTGAGCGCAGCAGCACTCCGCAGTAGACGTCGCTGCGGGGCGAGAGCGAGCGGATCGCTCGCGCGGCCGCGTCGAGGCGCCGGATGGAGATGAATCGGCGTCGCATCCCGCCGTCGCCGGTCGCGTAGCGGATCTCGAGGAGCTCGTCGCCGCGACGGTCGCCGGCGATGGTCTGAAGGTAGCGGTCGAGCTGCCCGGCGGGAGAGTCGGCAGTCATCGCTGACGCTCCAGCTCGATGATGCGCTGGCCGCCCGCGACCGGTTGGCGCCACGGCCCGCCTCCGTCCAGACCTGCGGTGGCGCCGGCGAGCAGCGCGATCAGCGATCGTGCCTGCTGCTCGGTCTGCGGCGGGCTGATGTAGGTGGTGCCGTCGCTGTCGACTAGGCCGCGGGTGCGGTGCTCGGTGACGATCACTCGGTAGCCGCTCATCTGGATCGCCGCCACAGCGCCCGTAACCGACGGCAGCGGTGGCGCGGCTGCCGCCACTCGCGGATCGTCAGGCCCGCGGGGATATCGGTGTGCTCGTAGGCGAACGCACCGGGGAACTCCTGTGATCGGGACGGGGCGGTCATTCCCTCTCCTCCGGCGCACGGCGCTGCTCCGGGGGTATCTGCCACAGCCGGCGCAGGCGGGGCGTGGCGAGCGCGTCCGGCGGCTGCGAGCTGCTCGTGGAAGGTGGTTGGCACGACTGCCGCTCC
>PMOY01000035.1 GCA_003165655.1 Solirubrobacterales bacterium | reverse complement strand
CGGGCGCTCGCGGCGCTGCTGCCGGTTGGCCCGTTTGTCGTGCTGCGCAAGCTCGTCTTCTCCCATCTCGGCCACGGGGCGAGCGCTGGGTCGCACGCGACTGCCGCCGCGGGATCGACGGCCGCCGCGGGGTCGACCGCGGCTGCCGGGTCAACGATGGCGGCGGGCACCACGGCCGCGGCCGGCTCGACGGCCGCAGCCGGGTCAACGGCTGCGGCGGGCGCAGCGGGGTCTACGGTCGCAGCCGGCACCACCGTCGCGGCCGGATCGACGGTCGCAGCCGGCACCACCGTCGCGGCCGGGTCAACGGTCGCGGCCGGGTCAACGGTCGCAGCCGGGTCGACCGCGAGCGGGCTCATTTCCGCCGGCGTCGGCGCCGTTGCCACGAAGGCGGCCGCCGGGCTAGCGGCCGCGGCGCTCGTCACGGCGGGCGCCGTCGAGGTCGGGCAGAACGGCCGCAACGTGCATGCTGCTCTGCGCGGTGCGCCGATCGCAGCGGCGATCGTCACCCCCGCCCCACATCGGATCGCCGCCTCCCGTGCGGCTCTCAAGGCGGTCATGACCGACACCACCGGACAGAGGACGGCGACGCATCCGGCCAAGAGCAAGGCCGTCGCCGCCGTTCCGGTGAAGACCACGGTGACGACGCCCGCCATTCCCGTTGCCGCCCCCGGGCGAACCGTGACCACGACCGTCTCGACGACGCTGCCCTCCACCGGAGCGGGCACCACAACCATCGCCGGCGGGGTCACGACGACGAGCACAACCACCCCGACCACCACCCCGGCCGAAGCGTGCACAACGGGGACCGCCGGCGGAACTCCAGCGGGTGCAGCGGATCCGACGGGCCCCGGCACGACGGGTTCCGGCGCCACGGGTGCCGGCACGACTAGTTCGGGCACGACGGGTTCCGGTACGACGGGGCCCGGCACGACGGGTTCCGGCACGACGGGTGCCGGCGCCGGCGGCACTGCGACGACCGGCGCCACCAACCCAACCGGCGGCACGAGCACGGGCGGAGCCACGACGACCCCAGTCGCGACGACCCCGACATGCCCGGCGCCTGGCGCCCTCACCGAACCGGGGCCGAGCGACTCCTCGGGCCCGAGCGACTCCCCGACGCCGAGCGCTCCCCCGCCCGCCGGCTCGGCTCCCGCCAGCCCTCCGTCGGACTCGGTCCCCTGACCGCTGAGCTGATCGACCTGGACCACTTCCGCGCGGTCGATCTCCGCGTCGGACGCGTGATCGCGGTCGACGACTTCCCCGAAGCGCGGGTGCCCGCATGGAAGCTGACGATCGACTTCGGACCTGAGATCGGCGTCAAGCGGTCATCTGCTCAGATCACGAGCTACGCCCGCGAGCAGCTGGAAGGTCGGCTCGTCGTCGCCGTCGTCAACTTCCCGCCCCGCAGGATCGGACCGTTCTCGTCCGAGGTCCTGGTCCTCGGAGCGCTCGACCAGGCGAATACGGTCATCCTGCTCCGGCCCGACGACGACGTCGAGCCCGGAGCACGGATCGCGTAGCGGGGGCGGACGGGCGGGGGCGCGGCGGGCGACCGGCGGGCGGGCGGGGGCGGCGGCCGGACGGGCGGGGGGCGGCCCGGTCAGGCCACCTGCTTGAGCTGTGCGATCCGCCGCGGCAGCTCGCGCGCCTTGAGCACCCGGGCGCGCGGAACCTGAGTGTCGTAGTCGGGTGCCAGCTCCCGCGCGAGCGCCACGATCCGGCGGTCGTAGCGGCGCGGATTGTTGTGGAGCGTCAGCAGCGCGAGGCGGTGCTCGAGCTGCTCGGTCCCCCTGGCCGTGAGCTTCGCCCACCCGTGCGCGACGAGGAGCACCCGACTCTCGATCCCCATCTCGGCAGGCTGGAGCCGCGAGAAGCAGTCGTCGCCCGTCGACCACAGCCCTGCCAGCATCAGGGCCTTGGCCGCGCCATCACGATCGCTGGCTGTCGAAAGCCGCCTGGCGGTTCGACCAGTGCCCGACCGCGCCGCCGCGCGCAGCACACGCCGCTCCGAGCGCGACAACGTCATCCGCGAGGCGAGCGCCGCCGCATAGCGCGCCCGCGCCTCAGGAACCGTCAATGCACCCGCCGGCGCCCTCCACGTGACCAGGTGGACCAGCACGCGCAGGAACGTCTCGGCAACCGCGGCCACCACCAGCGCGAGGATGCCGAGAGCCGGGATCAGGCAGGCGGTGGTGGCGGCGAAGGGAACGAGGGCCAGGCATGCCGCAAGCGCACGCAGCTCGATCCGCCCACCGGAGATCAGCCCGCGATCGACCAGTCCGGCCACGATCCCCCTGGTGACGACGACGTTGGCGAGGACCATGGCGGTCGCGACGAGTGCGCACAGGAGCCACCGGCCGGTAAGCGTCGAGCTGTCGGTCTGGAGCGCCACCAGCATCGTCTGGCCGACGAGCACCTGCGATGCGAATGACGCGAGATTCGACAGCGTGGCGATGCGACGCACGCGAGGCCGCTCGACGAGCGGACGGATCATCTCCGGAATCGCGAGGACGATCAACGCACCGACCGGCCCGGTCAGGACGATAGCCGCGAGCGCCAGCACCAAGCTGACGTCGATTTGGAAAGCCGGCATCGAGAACCGGCCAGTGCCGGCGAGGTAGGTAGCCAGTGCCAGGGCCACGAGCAAGGCCAGGTCCGTGGGGCGACGAATCGAGTCCGCCCAGTTCCCGACGATGATCGCCGTTGCCGAGATGAACAGCACCGTCGCCACCGGCCACGCTGCCAGCCTCACTGATCTTGATGGGGTTGAGGCGCCGTTCATGCCTGAGATAGGGCAGCCTCACGCTCGAATTGACCGTCCTGTCACCGCTCGGTAAGAACAACCTACCGTCGTGAGGCTATCACCGAGCGCGCGTGCAATTACTAGCTGCTACGGATGTTCACGGCTCCTCAATTCTGTTGAGAGATGGGACAACCTGACCAAAGCTAGCCCAAACCGGCGCATGCCATTTCCCAGCTTAGCTTCGGTATGTCGGACCAACCCGAAACCGCGCTCGCGAGTCTTTTAAACCGCGCTCGGAAGTCCTCGAAACCGCGCTCAGGAGTCTTGTGACTCATTGCCGGGGGGCGGACCCGGCGGTCAAGATCCTCGTCCGCGCGTGCAAGACGCGTCGACTACGGACCGGGGGTGAATCCGATCACGAGCGCCCCCTTGACGATCCCATCGATGCTGATCGGGTAGCGGCCGGACGCGAGTCCGGTCACGAGCACCGACGCCCGGCGACCGGCAGGGACCGAGAGAGAATGCGGGGTGGGCGACGTCAGGATCACCTTGTGTGCCCTCCCGTCGCCGGAGATCACCGTCAGCTCGACCGGGACGGAGGCGACAGCGGACACCGTCGACGGTGACAGGGCTCCCCCGGGTCCGACGACGAAGGTCGCAGGCACGAGCGTCACGGGCGGGGCCGGCTGCGCGGAGGTGGACGTCTGAGACCGGGGTTTCGTCGTGGCGGGCTTCGTCGACGCGGTCTTCGTCGACGCGGTCTTCGTGGTCGCCGTCTTCGTGGTCGCGGTCTTCGTCGTCGCGGTCTTCGTGGTCGCAGTCCTCGTGGTCGTCGACGTGCTCGTCAGCGCCGGCGCCGCCGCGGGTGTCGTCGCCGCGGAGCTCGTGGCGTGCCTCGTCCCCCCGCAGCCCGCCAGCGCCAGCGCTCCCAACAATCCCAGCGCGAGCGTGCGGCGGCTCATGGCGGCCAGCTTATTCAGTCCTCCTGCGATCGGCCGTAAATCCGCATCAGCCCCTCGTAGTAGGCGTCCGGATGGCAGCGCTCCCGCGCGCGGGCGAGCGCCGCCTCGCCGCGCGTGAGCCGATCGGCGGGGTCTTCCCATGCTCGCGCTACCGCGCGCGTCCATGCCTGGAGGTCCTCCGCCGGCAGGGTCGCGCCCGCTCCCGCCAACTCGGGCAGGCCACCGCGGTCGCTCGCGATCACCGGCAGGCCGGCCGCGAGCGCCTCGACGACCGCGAATGGGCACGCGTCGTCCGAACGCGAGGGCGCGAGCACGAGGGCCGCATCAGCCCGGATCCGGGCGAGCTCATGGCGGGGGAGCATGCCTGCGAACCGCACGTCGGCGCCTGCGGCGAGCTGACGTAGCCGTGCCTCGTCGGGACCCTCGCCCGCCACCACCAGGGGGACGCCGGCAGCCCGGCAGGCGAGCACCGCTGTGTCGAAGCCCTTCTCGGGCACCAATCGTCCGGCGACCAGCGCGTGCCGACCCTGGTCGGCGCGCGAGCGATCCGCGAACGCGGATGCCGGCACGAAGTTCGGCAGCGAGACGATCCGCCCCGCAGGTAACCCGAGCTCGACCAGGCGTCGCAGCGTCGCGTCGCTGACGGTCACGAGCTGATCGGCATGAGCCAGCAACTGCGGGAGCTGGCGATGCAGGCCGGCGGCGTAGGCGGCCGCCTCGGGAAGGGAGCCGCGACAGCGCAGGCGAAGCCCTGGGAGCGTGTCACCGCCCCGGCAGCGAAAGCATGGGGCTCCGTCCCGGTAGGCAACGGCGATCGCACAGAACAACCGGAAGTTGTGCAGGTGCAGGACGACCCGCGCGCCTTCCGCGCGTCCGGCCGCGAGCGCCCGCCAGCCGAACAGGGGATGCACGTTGTGTGCGTGGACCACGTCGGCCCCCATGGAGCGGACGGCGCGAGCGACCTCATCGTCTCCGAAGCCGCCGCGCCACAGCGAGGCCGCTGCCCGCGCGCGTCCCAGTCCCGCGCTCGAGCGCTCGAGCACTTCCACCGCGTGGCCCCGCTGGGCGAGCAGCCGCGTGATCTCCTCGACCGATCGCTCCTCACCGCCCTCGGCTCGATAGCGGTTGTGGAGCAGGAGGACTCGCATGTCGATGCGTCCGATTCTGTCAACGTCTCCCGTCCATGCCGATCGCGCTCGTGACCAACTACCTGACGCCGTATCGAGTCCCACTGTACACGCGCCTCGCCGAGCGCCACGACATCGAGGTGCTCTGCTTCGGCGCGGGCGATCGCTACATCCCCGAGTGGTTCCGCGACCTCGACCGTCAGCTCGAGCAGGCGCCGTTTCCTGCCCGACGCCTGAACGGCGTCCTCGAGGCGCTGACGCTCGGGCGCCGCTACGACACCCTGATCGCGCCGTTCGCGGGCGGTGGGATCCTCCCCGCGACGTACGCGTCGGCCCGCGCGCACGGGCGCCCGTTCGTGCTCTGGGCGTCGGTGTGGGTCCAGCCGCGGTCGCTCACGCACGCGCTCACAGTCCCCATCACGCGCCGCATCTACCGCGACGCAGACTCGGTGATCGCCTACGGCGAGCACGTCCGCCGCTTCGTCGCGCGGATGCGTGGCACACCCGAGGGGGTCTTTATCGCCCCCCAATCGGTCGAGCCCGAACTGTTCGCGCGAACCGTGGGCGAGGCCGAGATCGGCGCCTTCCGCGCGCGTCACACGCTCCCGCCCGGGCCATGCGTCCTGTGTGCCGGACGGCTCGTGCCCGAGAAGGGCGTCGGGGCGCTGCTCGACGCATGGCGGCAGGTGATCACTCCCGCGACCCTCGTGCTCGTCGGGGACGGACCGCTCGCCGGCGCCGTCGGCGACGTCCCGGGCGCACGCCTGCTCGGACCGCTGGCCCGGGCCGAGTTGCCGGTCGCCTACGCCCTCGCCGAGGTCACGGTCGTCCCCTCGATCCCCACCGCACGCTTTCGCGAGCCGTGGGCGCTCGTCTGTAACGAGGCAATGCACCAAGCCTGCCCGGTGATCGCGACCACCGCGGTCGGGGCCGTGGCCGGCGGCCTCGTGCGTGACGGCGAGACCGGCGTCGTCATCCCACCTTGCGATCCGGCCGCGCTCGCACGCGCGATCGATCGGCTACTCGGCGACGCCGACCTGCGATCCCGCCTCGGCGCCGCCGGGCGCGCCGAGGTCACTGCCGGGTTCACCTACGACGCGATGGAGCACGCGTTCGACCTCGCGCTGGCGTGGGCGGCTATGTCGAGCCGGCGGCCATCGGGAACTTCGCCCTAACGGCGCCCGGGCGCGGACCTGGTCGAGTTACGCGACTGTGAGTAGCGTTACTCGACCAGGTTCCCCGGAAACGCGCGACGGGGGCCAGTCAGAGCCGGCGAGGCCACGCCACCGGCCCGTCGGACCGGCCGCACGATCTCAGCTGAGCTCAGCGGATCCGCAGCAGTCGAGTGGCTCACCCACGTCTGCCTCGGAGGTGACCGATGGTGAAGTCGCTACACGCCCTGAAACGTGTCCATGTTCACCGATCCACGCGCCCGGCACTCCAGGCGCGCCCGCGCTCGCGACCCACCCCGGGCAGCCCAACCCTCTACTGCCCGACCGAGAACAGCGCCTCGAGGTCGTGGCGCGAGTAGACCTCAAAGGCGACCAGGGTCCGCGTTCGAACGATCCCCTCGAGCTGCGAGAGCCGGCCGGTGACCACCTCCGCGAGCTCGTCGTGCTCGCGCAGGCGCAGGATCGCGACGAAGTCCCAGTCGCCGGTGACCGAATACGCCTCGGCGACGCCGTCGATGTCGGCGAGCGCGCCGCCGAGCGTGGCAAGCGCGGTGCGCTCCGCCTGGATCAGAACGATCGCGTGGGTCACGTCGAATGGGTCTCCCCGGGGTTGAGCACGGCGACGCTCGATCCGGTCGCGGCTTCGACGTCCGACTTGAACGCTTGGGCGTCGGTCTCGATTGCCGGGAAGGTGTTGTAGTGGCAAGGGATGACGGTCTTGGCGCCGACCAGAGACGCGGCCTCGAGGGCGTCGATGCGGTCCATCGTGTAGTGCCCGCCGATGCACATCAGGGCTAGGTCGATCGGCGTGCGCTTGCCCACGAGCTGGAGGTCCGAGAACAGGCAGGTGTCACCGAGGTGGTAGACGATCGTGTCCTTGAAGTTGATCAGCAGGCCGGCGGGGGTATTGGCCGTGCCCTTAAGCGTAGTCGACGTGTGCCAGGCGGGGACCAGCTTCACCCACCCCCAATCGAACGCGACGGTGCCACCGAGGTTCGGGTCGCGCACCTCGGCCCCCTCGCTTCCGATCTCACCCGCGAGCTCGGTGATCGCGACGACGGTCGCGCCGGTGCGCTTCGCGATCGCCACGGTGTCGCCGACGTGGTCGGCATGACCGTGGGTGAGCAGGATCGTGGTGGCGCTCACATCGCCGGCGCTGACGGCCGCCTTCGGATTGCCGGTCAGGAAAGGGTCGATCACGACCGCCGTGTCCCCGTCTGAGAGCGAGAACGCGGCGTGGCCGAGGAAGCGCAGGTCCATGGTTGTCAATCCTCCTGTGTTGTTGTCTCAGCTGCCCCCAGCTCGCGGGCCAGCTCGAAGCCGATCGCGACGCCGACGAGCATCGCGAGTCGGGTCTCCTCCGCGACCAGCGTGCGCACGGCTCGCGCCCGCGCGTCGGGATCACCCCCGGTGGCCGCCTCGCGTACGGACTGCTCATGCGCCTGGTCGAACCACCCGCCCTCGACGAGCGCCTCGTTCAGCGCGCGCTGCAGGCCCGGCGCCGAGCGCGCGACCAGCTCCTGCGCGGCACGCAGGCGCTCTCCGTCTGTGAGGGCGGCGATCGCTGCTTCGACCTCGGCATCGGTATAGGCGCGGTCGGGCACCACGCGGCCATCATAGGGCTGCGCCCCCAGGGCCGCCCCGGGACCAGGGTGCGGCCCCGAGGGCCGCCCGGGATCAGGCTGCGCCCCCAGGGCCGCCCGGGATCAACGCTCGCCGAGCCGGGCGAGTGGCCAGCCCACGAGCAGGCCGGCGAGGATGCCGACGCCGTCGGCGACCCAGCTTGCGTCGCTCACCGCGAGTGGCATCAGCGCGACGACGATCGCGATCGCGGCGGTGCCGATCAGGTCGCCGTCGATGTCCGCGCCCCGGCGCAGCGCGATCAGGTCCGGAACCGCCCAGGCGACCAGCAGGGCCAGGGCCGCCCCGTTACCGCCAAGGATGACGGCAGTCGAGGACACGGCGGTCGCCGCTGCGGCGCCGCCGGCACCGCCGAGCAGGAACAGGGAGAGCACGACGAGGGTTCCGTGGCGGCGCTCCATGAGCCAGCCGTACAGGGCGATCGCGGCCAGTGCGGCGAACGCGAAGCCAGTGTTGTCGTAGACGAACGGGGCGGTGACGACCTTCCACAGGTGCCGAGTGTCGGGTCGGCCGACGATCGCGAGATCCGCGAACGAATCGTGGAACAGTCCGGTGCGCCAGAGCAGGCAGCCCACGAACCCGAGCACCACGAGCAGCAACGTGGCATAGGGGTGTGACTCGCCACGGATCCCGGGAATCTCACCCGCTTTGAGCCGCGGGAGCGCCGGTGTCGGGGATCGCAGGCGGCGCTGGCGCTCCGTCACCCGACCCTCTCGATCGATCTTCGGCGCGCGCTTGCGCAGCCGGTTACCGCAGTACGGGCATTCGGTTATATACGGACTTACCTCGGATCCGCAGTTCTTGCAGACAACGAAAAGATCCGGGCCGCCGGTGCTCACTCCCGGATTGTAGAACGGCGACCATGGGGGGCGGGGAGGATTTGACGCTACACCGCGCTCGCGGCGACGATCTCCGCCATAACCTCGCGAAGATCGTGGTTGGCCTCGTACACGACGACCTGGCGGGCCGCCCCATTGCCGCGGTCGAGCAGGTCCTCGATCGCCTCGAGCTCGGCTGTCGAACCGAGATCCTGGGCGTGCTCGCGCATCCGGTCGAGCAGGCGCCGCGCCAGCGCGCGGATCGCGACGCGGTCGCGGTGGGGTAGGTCGACGAGCTCCCCGTCGAGCCCGTGACGGGCGGCGAGCCACTTGTTCTCGTCGAGCACCTCGAAGGGATAGCTCCCGAGCTCTCCGCCGGCGTCGAAGTGCTCCGCGAGCTCGCGGGCAAGCGCCTGAACGAGGGCCGCCAAGCCGATGGTGTGCTCGATGTGCGTCTGTGAGTCCATCACGCGCACCTCGACGGTGCCGAAGTTCGGGTGCGGCCGCACGTCGTACCAGAGATAGGTGTAATCGGCGATCGCTCGAGTCCCGACCATGAACTCGATCCGTTCGCTGTAATCGTTCCAGTCCCGGTAGCGAGGCGGCATCCCCACGCGGGGAAAGGCGCGGAAGATCGGCGTCCGGGTCGACGCCAGCCCGGTCACGTCCCCGCGCCAGAAGGGCGAGTTGGCGGACAGGGCGAGCAGCAAGGGCACGTGGACGCGCATACCGTTGGCAACGTGGATCGCCTTGTCGGGATCGTCGATTCCCACGTGCACGTGCATGCCGAAGATCAGCTCTTGGCGCGCCACGAAGCGCAGGGCGCTGATCAGATCGCGGTATCGCGGGCGGGCGACGATCCGCTGGTCCTCCCACAACGCGAACGGGTGCGTCCCAGCCGATCCGATCGCGAGCTTCCTGCGCGCGGCGGTCTCGATCACTTGACCCCGTAGCGTACGGAGCTGGACGGCCGCCTCGCCGATGTTGGCACACGGATCGGTCGAGATCTCGAGCACCGACTCCATCAGCTCCGGCTTGATCTCGCCGGCGGGAGACGATTCGAGCATAGACTCGATAGCGTTGACGAGCTCGAGCGTCTCGGCGTCGAGGATCATCAGTTCCTCCTCGATCCCGAGCGTGAACGCGGGTCCCGTGAATCGATGCTCCACGCCGGGCAGCCTACCGACGAATCCCGCCGGTGAGGCTGGCTCTTAGACTCTGCACACGACGACGAAAGGGTGTGACATGGCGCTCGGCTATGACGGCAAGCTCTTCATGCTCGCGTTCGACCACCGCGGATCCTTCCAACACGACATGTTCAGGATCGTCGGCGATCCCACGCCCGAGCAGATCGAGGCGATCTGCGACACCAAGCGATTGATCTTCGAGGGGGCGCTCCACGCGGTTGCGCGCGGAGCTGATCCGAGCGCGACGGGGATCCTCGTCGACGAGCAGTTCGGCTCGGACCTGCCGGCGCGCGCCCGCGAGCACGGGCTGAAGCTCGCGATGCCGGTCGAGAAGTCCGGTCAACACGAGTTCGACTTCGAGTATGGCGATGACTTCGGCGTCCATATCGAGCGCTCTGACCCGGACTTCTCCAAGGTGCTGGTGCGCTACAACCCCGAGGGCGACCCGGCCCTCAATCAGCGCCAGAGCGAGCGGCTGAAGACGCTTTCCGACTGGCTGCATGCGCACGAACGCAAGTTCCTCTTCGAGCTGCTGGTGCCGGCCACCGCCGATCAGCTGGCGCGCGTGGGCGGCGACGTCGACCGCTATGACAAGGAGCTGCGCCCGGATCTCATGCGGACCACGATCGAGATCCTCCAGAACGATGGGATCGAGGTCGACGTGTGGAAGATTGAGGGGGTCGACAGACGCGACGACGTCGCCATGCTCGCCGAGCGGGCCCGTACCGGCAATGGCCGCGAAGCAGTCGTGTGCATCCTGCTCGGGCGCGCAGGATCCGACGATCAGGTCGATCACTGGCTCAGGGAGGCCGCGCCGGTCGAGGGCTTCATCGGCTTCGCGATCGGCCGCTCGATCTGGTGGGCCGCGCTCAAGGGCTTCCTCCAGCAGGGTCTCTCCCGCACGCAGGCGCGCGATCAGATCGCCGGCAACTACCTGCGCTTCATCGACGTCTACGAGCGACACAGCGCCGACTGATCGTCGACGCTCCGGGCATCGGTGCTAGCCTGGCGCGACTGATGGCCATGCGGATGCGCCAGAGCCTTGCTCAGCTCGAGCAGGCGTTCCACCACGAGGCCCAGCAGGACCGTCAGCGGCGCGATCACCTGCGACGCACGACGGCTCGGCGGACACGCAAGCGCCGGCACGAGCGCGAGAAGGCCCGCAGCAACGTTCGCTTCGTCATGCTCGTGTTCTCGCTCATCGCCACCGCCGTGATCGTGACGGTGGCGATGTTCGAGACGCTGAACCTGCTGCTCGCTTGACCTCGCCCGCGGGCCGCGGCGTCGGTGCTTCTAGCGGGGCTCGCCCAGCTCGCCCAGAGCGGCGTCGACCTCGGCTCGATCGTCCTTGCCCGACGCAGCGAGCCGCTCCTGCTCGATCTCGAGGTAGACCTCCTTGCGGAAGACCGGGATCTCCCGTGGAGCCTGGATGCCGATCCGCAGCTTCTCGCCCATGATCGCAAGTACCGAGACCTCGATGTCATCACCAATCATGATGCTCTGGTTGGACTTGCGCGTCAGTACCAACATAGGGGATTGCCTCCCTGCTCGCCTGATGGATACAAGTCCGGCAGCCCCCCACCTCGGAACAGCCGGTCTGGTGGGCGCCAGCATAGCGTCTGCCGAGCCGAGATCACAAGGACCCATGGGGAACGGGTGAACCCGGACGTCGGGGCGCTGTATTAGTCTCCAGGGCGGATGGCTCGCAGATCCTTACGCCCACAGCTGAACCAGATCCGCGCCTGGGTCCGCCAGGGACGCACCGACGCGTGGATCGCGCATCAGCTCGAGGTCACCGTACAGCAGATTCAGGCGTTCAAGCGCGAGCAGGGTCTCGAGGCGGGAGCCGACGGCGAGGGCGGCGCGCCCGCGCCCGAATATGACGACGAGATCGATCTCCGCGCCGAAGACGACGCGCTGATCGCGGCGGAGCTCGAGGCGGCCGCGCAGGTCGCCGCCGCCCAGGAGAGCGAGGAGAAGCTCGACGAGAACGAGGGGAGCAACGGCGACGGAGAGGACGAGCCACCGTCACGCCGCCGGCGAGGGCGGCGCGGCGGTCGCGGCGGTCGCCGGGCCAAGTCGACGACGAGCACGCTCGAGGGCACGTTCGACCACGGCGACGAGGGCTACGGCCTGTGGCTCGACCCCGCAATCCAGGACGACCCCGTCTATGCCGAGTACTGGGCCGGCCACCGCCCGGTCGAGATCACGGTCGAGGAAGACCAGATCGTGATCCGTCGCGCCGGCGCCGACGACGACGAGGACGAGGACGAAGACGAGTAGCGCTCCTAGCGCGCCGGTTGCCGCTCGATCCGCCGACCGCCCGAGTAGTCGCTCGCCTCCCTCAGGTAGCTGGCAAACGCGGCCCCCGCGACGGTCGGAATATCCCACGCCTCGGGGGCGTTCGGAGCTGTCTTGGTGGCGATGTCGAAGCACCAGTCGGTGCCACGGGAGTAGAGCTCGGTGAGCTCATCTGAGGTGAATGGCCCGCCGAGACGGCGGCGGAGCTCGATGACGATCTCGTCGCTGATCCGCTCGAGCGTCGCCCGGTCGGGAGGGGCAGCGGCCTGCAGCCGGCGTGCACCGTCCTCCCACAGACCGATCGCGTCCTCGAAGCGCACCGCCGGACAGTAGCCGACCGGGGCCGGCTCCAGGGCCTAGGCCCCTCAGCGCTAACGCGGCATCCCTAAGGCCACGTACGGCTTCTCGCCAGGTCGCACCATGCCCAGCGCGCGGGCCTCGGCGACGACCGTCGTCGGATTGTTGAGCGAACTCACCTGGCGCTCGAGCGCACCGCGGCTGCGGATGAGCTGGTGCACGACGCTCGCCTGCCGACGCTCGGCGCGCCAGGTCTTGAGGATCGACAGAGCGGGCTGGATGTAGAGGCCGACCACGATTGCGAGCGTCACAAGCAGCGCGACCCGGCCGACGCGATCCCACCGGATGCGAATCGCTGCCCTCCGAGCCACGGCGCCAACCGGCTGGCGCGTGGGACGGCGTGTAGGTGCGGATGCAGGACGCGCGAGCGACATCGGCTGAGCCCTTCGTTCGCCGGCCGCGTCCTCCTTCCTGCTGCAGGCGGACGTTCAGGCCATCAGGCCCGGAAGGCCGTGCGTCCCGGGTACACCGCTTCGCGCCCCAGGGCCTCCTCGATGCGCAGGAGCTGATTGTATTTCGCGACGCGGTCCGTTCGCGAGGGCGCGCCCGTCTTGATCTGACCGCAGCCGGTCGCGACAGCGAGGTCGGCGATCGTCACGTCCTCCGTCTCGCCCGAGCGATGGGAGATCACTGCCGTGTAGCCGTTCTCTCGCGCCAGCGCGACGGCCGCGAGCGTCTCGGTGAGGGTGCCGATCTGGTTGACCTTGATGAGGATCGAATTGCCGACGCCCGAGTCGATTCCGCGCTTCAGTCGCTCGGTGTTGGTCACGAAGATGTCATCGCCGATGAGCTGTATCTGCTTGCCGAGGCGGCCCGTCAGCACTTTCCACCCGTCCCAATCGTCCTCCGCCATGCCGTCCTCGAGCGAAATGATCGGGTAGCGCTCGACCAGGTCCGCCCAATAGCTCGACATCTGTTGGCCGGTGAGGGTCTTGCCCTCGTGCTCGAGGACGTAGGCGCCGTCCCGATAGAACTCGCTGGTCGCGGGGTCGAGGGCGATCGCGACCTGGTCACCGGGGACATATCCGGCGGCTCGGATCCCGCTCATCAGCACCTCGAGCGCCTCCTCGTTGGATCCGAGGTCAGGAGCGAAGCCACCCTCGTCGCCGACGCCGGTCGAGGCACCGCGCTCATGCAGCGCCTGCTTGAGGTGGTGGAACACCTCGCTCCCCATCTGGAGCGCTTGCGCGAACGTGTTCGCCCCGACCGGAACGATCATGAACTCCTGGAAATCGACGCTGTTGTCGGCGTGGACGCCGCCGTTGATGACATTCATCATGGGCACGGGCAGCACGTGGGCGGCGTCACCGCCGAGGTAGCGCCACAGCGGCAGCCTGACCTCCGCGGACGCGGCGTGGGCCGCGGCGAGCGAGACCGCGAGGATCGCGTTCGCGCCCAGGCGCGACTTGTTGGGAGTGCCGTCGAGCTCGATCAGCTGGCGGTCCAGCGCCGCCTGGGCACTCGCATCCTCGCCGCGGATCGCCGTCGCGATCTCTCCGTTGACGTTCTCGACCGCCCGCGTGACGCCCTTGCCCATCCAGTCAGCGCCGCCGTCGCGCAGCTCGGTCGCCTCGAACTCGCCGGTCGATGCGCCGGAGGGAACGGCCGCCCGTCCCCACGCTCCCGAGCGGACGCTGAGCTCGACCTCAACTGTCGGATTGCCTCGGCTGTCAAGGATCTGCCTGGCGTGCACGTGCTCGATCTGGCTCATCGGGTCTGGTCGTCTCCTTCGGTCAGGCGAACGCGCGCGTAGTACGCGAGCTGCTCATCGGGATCGAGATCGTTCCAGTCGCGGCCTTCCGATGTCGCGAGGTCACTTCCGCGCTTCACCCGGTCCCGAAATCGGTAACACGCGGCGCGGAGGGCGAGCTCTGGATCGGAGCGCAGCTTGCGTGCCACGTTGACGACCGCGAAGAGGACGTCACCGAGCTCGTGGAAGCGTTCCTCCGGGGTCTTGGCGTGCGCGAGCTCCTCGAGCTCGTCTCGGACCGCCTGCCGCGGCACCTCGAGCCCGGGGAAGTCGAAGCCGCTGGTGGCGGCCCGACGCTGGAGCTTGCGCGCGTAGAGCAGGGAGGGCAGGTTCTCGGGGACCTCGGCGAAGATTCCGCGCTCGCGCCCATCCTCGCCCTCCTTGATCCGATCCCAGTTACGCAGGACGTCGGACGCGGTCAGGGGACCGTCCACCCGGGCTGAGCCCTCCGGGCTCTCCTCGCCGGCCGAGCCCTCCAGGCTCTCCAGGCTCCGCTCGACGGCCGAGCCGTCCTCGCTCCCCTCGCCGGCCGAGCCGAAAACATGCGGATGACGCCGCACGAGCTTCTCGGCGCAGGCATCGGCGACCTCCGCGAGGTCGCCCGCCCCGCGTTCCTCGAGCAGGAGTGCGAGGAAGTGCACCTGAAAGAGGACGTCCCCGAGCTCGTCGACCAGCTTCGCGTCGTCGCGACGGTGGGCAGCGTCGGCGAGCTCGTACGCCTCCTCGAGCGTGTGCGGCACGATCGTGCGCTCGTCCTGCTCGCGATCCCAGGGGCACTCGCGGCGCAGGCGGCGCGTGATCGCGTCGAGGCGGGCGAGCGCATCCTGGATATCCGACCTCCCCGCGCTCACGCGGCCCGCCTACTTCTTCTTCTTGGGCGTCGTCGTGGTCGGTGTCGTGGTCGTGGTCGTCGGCGGCGGGGTCGTGGTCGTCGGTGTCGTGGTCGTCGACGTGGTGCTGGATGTGGCGGTGGTCGACGTCTTCGGCGCCGTGTAGCCACTGCAATCCGGGATCGCGAAGCCCGTGCGGCAGGTCGTCTTCTTCTTCCATCTGCTCGACCAGGGCGGGCTCGACAGGGCGTC
>PMOY01000177.1 GCA_003165655.1 Solirubrobacterales bacterium | reverse complement strand
CGCGGCGGATCAGCTCGGGCAGGTGGATGGTGTCCCCCAGCTCGGCAACCGGCCAATGGACCTCGTCGATCACCGCGGGAATCTCTCGGTCGCGGTGTACGCGATCGAAGTCACGCTCCGCCGCCTGGGCCGCTTCGAGGTTGTAAAACTGCTCGACGAGCGCGCGCGCGAGCGCGCGCTTGGCGTCCCGCGGGCCGAGATCCTCGGGCACGGCCTGTCCGAGGAGCAGGTCGCAGTAGAGCGGCACGACAGAGTCTGGGATGCTCAGCGTCTTGCCGTAGATCTCCGCGGGCGGCTCGCTGACGCCGATGTAGTTCCCGAGGGACTTGGACATCCGCCGCTCGCCGTCGGTGCCCGGGAGGATCGGCATCGTGAGGATCGTCTGCTCGGGAACGCCGTATGCGCGCTGGATGTCTCGCGCAAGCAGCAGGTTGAACTTCTGCTCGGTGCCGCCGAGCTCGACGTCGGCCTCGACCTCGACCGAGTCGTACCCCTGCAGCAACGGGTAGAGCAGCTCGAGGAGCGAGATCGGAGCGTGCGCAAGCTGGCGCTTGGCGAAGTCGTCGCGCTCGAGGATCTGCGCGACGGTACTCGTGCGCGCGAGGCGGAACAGCTCTTCCATCGGCATGTCCAGCCACTCGCCGTTGCGCCGCACCTCGATCCGCTCACGGTCGAGGATCTTGAACGCCTGCTCCTGGAAGGTGCGAGCGTTGGCGTCGATCTCCGCCCCCGAGAGCATTGGCCGCGTCTCCGAGCGCCCGCTCGGGTCGCCCACGCGCGCGGTGTAATCGCCGATGATGAGTACGACCAGGTGTCCGAGGTCCTGGAACTCACGCAGCTTGCGCAGGACGACGGTGTGACCGAGGTGGATGTCGGGGGCCGTGGGGTCGATCCCGAGCTTCACCCGCAGCGGCCGCTCCTCAGCGAGCTTACGCTCGAGCCCGCGCTCCGGCAGCGAATCCACCGCGTTGCGCTCCAGCCACGCAGCCGCGTCGGCGGGCGTGGCGCGCTCTCCTGGCATCCGGGCGAATGCTAGACTCTCGCCTCGCGGTGGGGCAGGTTGCCGTCCCGCCACGCGCGCCCTCATTCGGGCCGCCGGGCTGAGCCACCCGTACGCAGCCCCCGATCGCATGAGCGACGACGTTCACAGCACCACGGCGGGCGATGACCCCGGCGCGCCAGTTCCTCTCCCGCGCAAGCGCAGGCGGCCGTTGCCGAGGCGCGCGCGCCGCGACCGCGCCCCGAAGCCCCGGGTGCGCAAGTTCCGGCTGACGCTGATTCTGCTCGGCCTCGCGGCGCTCGCGCTGGTCTCAACCGCGTTTGGAATGATGATGGCGGTCGCCCAAGACCTGCCCCAGCTCGAGAACAGGGCGCAGTACCACCACGCCGCAAACTCGGTGCTCTACGACGACGAGGGGCGTCCGATCGGCATTTTTGCGCCGCCCAACAACGTGGTCCTCGTACAGAGCAACCAGATTGCGGGCTTTATGAAGGACGCAATCGTCGCCGTGGAGGACAAGCGCTTCTACCACAACTCCGGGATCGATTTCCGTGGCATCGCGCGGGCGGTCCTGGCCGACGTGACCGGCGGCGGCGCGCTCCAGGGAGCCTCCACGATCGAGCAGCAGTTCGTCAAGGTCGCACTGTCAGAGCAGAACAACAGGACGATCTTCGAAAAGCTCCGCGAGGCCGCGCTCGCATACAACCTCGACCACCGATGGAGCAAGGACAAGATCCTCACCCAGTATCTCAACGCGATCTACTTCGGTAACGGGGCGTACGGCATCGAGTCCGCCGCGCGGGTGTACTTCGGCTCGCAGCTCGGCTTCCTCGACTCCAGCGCGTCGAGCGAGTCCGACACATCGATCACCGCTGCCGACACCGCGACCGTCTCCGCGGCCGGATCGACCGCACCGGCTGGTGCGTGCGGCGACAGCCCGCTTCCGTCATGCGCCTCGAAGCTCGCCCCCTATCAGGCCGCGCTGCTCGCCGCGATGGTCGCGTCGCCGACGGGATACGACCCGGTCCTGCACCCGCAGGCGGCCATGGCGAGGCGCAACTTGGTGCTCCGCGACATGCTCGAGCAGAACTACATCAGCCGCGCCGAGTACGCGAGCGGGATCGGCCAGCCGCTGCCGAAGGCGAACGAGATCCTCCAGCCGCAGGAGCCGACGGCCGCCCCCTACTTCACCAGCTGGCTCGCCCCGCAGATCCTCGCCGCGATGGGGCACAACCCCGAGGTGGCCGCTTACCGCGCCTACTACGGCGGTCTGAAGATCCGCACCACGGTCGACCTGCCGCTCCAGGAGGCGGCCGAGAACGCCGTCAACGATGAGCTGCCGCAGGGGGAGGACCTCCCCTCGGCATCACTGGTCGCGATCGACAATCAGAACGGCGAGGTCCGCGCCATGGTCGGTGGCCCGAACTACCAGACCGATCCGTTCAACCTGGCCACCCAGGGCTTCCGTCAGCCGGGATCGGCGTTCAAGCCGTTCACGCTCTCGGTCGCGCTCGAGGACGGCATCTCCCCGTATTCGGTCTGGGAATCCGCGCCGCAGGACATCCCATTCAAGATCCCCGGCGGCGGCACGGGGCACTTCAGCGTCCACAACTTCGACAACTCGTACTCGGGCACGAACACCCTGCTGGGCGCGACCACAGTTTCGGACAATTCGATCTACGCCCAGGTGGGAATGAAGGTTGGGACGAAGAACATCGCGCGGATGGCGCACAGGATGGGGATCCGCTCGCCGGTCTCGA
>PMOY01000071.1 GCA_003165655.1 Solirubrobacterales bacterium | reverse complement strand
GGCTTGCACTCCGGTCCCCAGATATCGACCATCACAAGCCCGTCTGCCACCAGCTCGCGGAAGTTCTCTCGCGTCGCCTCTACGACCTCGCCTGTGCTCATGTGTAGCTCCTCTCGATCACGTTCATGGGTCACTCTCCCGGGTTGCGTTCGAGCAGCAGGCTCATCCCGTCCGACAGCTCCGACATCCGCCCCAGGAACAGGCTCCCCTTGGCGACCATCTGCACCCGATGTGCGTTTCCCGCGCGCAGGCGGTCGAGCGCATGAGGGAGATAGCAGAGCGCCGAGGCGATGTGGCCCTGAGTGGGCGCGAAGCCGGGCATCCCCCGCTGTGCCACGAACCCGGGCAGATCCTCGCGGTCGATCTCGCCGGCGCGGACGGCGAGCGCGGCGATCAGGCGGTAGTTGCGCTCGGGTACGTTGCCTGAGCCCTGTGGCTCGGTCAGCTCGGGGTTGTGCAGTTCGGTCGCGAAGTCGTCCACGTCGAGCATCCGCAGCCCCACCTGGCGCAGCGGCTCGATCGTCAGCGCCTCCATGATCTGCGGCGCGGAGCCTCCCGCCGCCACGCGGTGGCGACCGACCGCATCCAGCCGGAGCACCGGCGAGGCGCCGTCGTCCGGCTCGATCAGCGCGGCGATCCCGCCGAGCACGTCCTCGAGCACCGGCATACCGTGCTTCAGATGGCCCTGGAACTTCATCCCGAGCTTAGGCAGCGACCCGCCGGCTACCACCGCCACGCGCTCGAATACGCCCGAGGCGACCAGGCTTGCTCCGATCACGAGCCCCGGGATCGGCGCAGCACAGAAGTTCTTCACGTCGACACCCGAGGCGTTCGAGAGTCCGGCCGCTGCGGCGACCGCCTTGGCCAGGTTGCCTCCGCCGCGCTGATAGCGGTCGCCGATTGCCTCCTCGCCGCAGCCGATCACGTACTCGATCGACCCGGGGTCGACCCCGCGGCGGTCGAGCAGGTGCAGGAGCGCCAGCGTCGCGGTGGCCTTGGAGGCCAGGTTCTCGAGCAACACCGGGGCCGCCAGAGCTTCGTCGGCATCGTGAGCGCGACGGATCACGCCACCGAGGCTGCTGCCGGCGAAGGGCAGCGGCAGCGCGCCCGGCTCGTCCTGCGCGGTCTGAACGTCGCCGGCGGCCGACACCACCCGCTCGAGCGCGAGCCGCGCCGCGAGCGGGTGGCGAGCGAGCGCGGACGCCGTGCGCTCGGCGAGCGAGGGCTCGAGCGTGATCAGTCCGAACTCGTCCACGCTCGCGAGCAGCGCGAGGAACTCATCTTCGGGCATGATCTCTCCGGCAGGCGTGAACCGCGACGCGCCGTTCGGAGGGGTAGCGGTCCAGGGCCTGGGGGGAAGGTCGCGTGGATGGATCTCGCCGAGGAACGTGCGGTGCGGGGGGTAGGCGACCGCCTGCTCAAAGGTCCTCATCGAGCCGAGGAACCTCTCCTCGAGCCCCGGATCGCGGGCAAGCTCACGAGACGGCTTCGAGCCGAGGCGCGCGAGGCTGGGGGTATGCGCGAGGATCGGGCTGGCGGCGGAGACGACGGGGCGTATCACGGGCCCGGGACCTTCCTCGCGGCCGACCCGGGAGACGCGGACTCGGCGGTGTCCGCGCCCGAATCCACCGCGATCGCGGACACCTCGAACACGGTCGGCCCGTCGACGGGCGTGCTCAGCGCCTCGAGCGCCCGCTCGATCAGTTGCCGTCGCAAACGCCGCTCCTCTTCGGCCCCGAGCGCGGGGTCTCCGGTGGGGTAAGGGATTCCGCGAGTGGGCACGATCCGCGGCGCCCCTACGCGAATGGCGATCGAGACGAGGTTGCAGAGCAGCGCCGTGGGAATGCCAGCGCGCTCTAGCTCTTTGCTCAGCGTTGACCCGCAACGCGTGCCTGTCCCTCAAGTTGCCGTCAGGATCGCGGCTTGGACGCCGGCCTGGCGCAACTCGGCGGCCCACTCGACCCCGAACCTGCGCGCGGTGGCCACCTGGGTTCCGTTGCCGGCCGTCGTCAGGTACTCGTGATGGAGGGTGCCGATTCGCCCCTCGCGTTCGAGATCGAGAGCCACGTCGAGCGGCAGCAACCGGTGCGGGTCCGCGTTCGCGGCGACAGTGGAGAAGCCGCCGTGGACCGACTGGAAGGCGCCTTGCTCGAGCCGGTCGAGTCCGGCGAGCTGGTAGCGCAGCCAGCGCGTCGCGCGCGCCGACTCGAGCCGATCGGGGTTGCCCATCGGGACGAGCGCACCCTCCGTGAGCAGGGCGATCCGGGCGCGCGCCGGGTCCTCGAGCGGCGCGCTCGGAGTGACCGAACCGAAGCTCGGCAGTGGCACCTCCGTGCGCTCTCGGTCGCCGTCAATTCGCGCGAGAAGGAGCTCGACTGATCGCTCGGCTGCCGTTCGCTCGGCGAGCCGGTTCCGCCGCGGGGCTCGCCCGATGCGACCATCCTGCTCGCCTAGCTCGTCTCCGCCTGCGAGCGTTGCGATCGCGCGAGCGAGCCGCTCGAGCGACGGGCGCATCTCGCGTCCGATCCTGCCGCTCTCGATCACCGGCGCGCGCTCGGCCTCGTCGAGCCCCGGGTTCTCTGGGTGCATCGCGACCACCGCGGGAATGCCGGCGCGGACTGACGCCGCGGCCAGGCGCGCACACGCGAGCCCGTAGCGACCGCTCGTGAACGCCGGCCCGGCGACGAGCAGGTCAGGCGAGCTCTCGCGCACGAGCATCAGCAGCTCCTCGGTGGCCGACGGGTCGGAGGCGGCGTAGTCATCACCGCAGAAGACGGTCGCGACGATCTCGTGGCCGTCACCCAGGAGCGCTGTCAGCGCCCGGCCGGGACCGACAGCGCCCTCACGCACGGCCGGCGGGACCCCGGCTGCCTCCTCGCCGCCCACACCGGCGAAAAACTGGTTGAGATAGTGGACGATCCGCATCACGACCCCCCGGCGCAGGTCACACAGCCCCAACCGAGCGGATTCAGCGAGCCGTAAATCACCGCGACGGGAAGCTCCAGCTCGTCTGTCGCCGCCGCGTCCAGGATCCCCAGGCGCTCGCCGCCAAGCGCACGGTCGGTGCCGTCAAGCCGAACCAACTCGTCGTAGTTACCCGTCGAGATCAGCGCGTTCGCGCTTGCGGGGGCGACCACAAGTCCCGGCCCGGTACCATCGCGGCCGGCCATCTCTGCGAACAGCCCAACGGCCGAGATGCCGAGATCCTCGAGCGCGTCGAGCTTGAGCGCGACGTCCGCGTCGGCATTACCCCCTCCCTCCTTGGTCACGATCGCGCCGTCGGCGCCGACGGCCGCGCACAGCCGTGCGGCGTGCTCTGAGACTAAGCGCTTCTCGTGCTCCGTAACTGGTTCGGGGCAGAGCACGACGCCCGCGAGCTCGACCTCCGCGCTCGCTCGCAGAGCGGCGACGACCGGATTGTTCTGGTGCACGAAGGTGGGGTTCTTGAGCGCCGGATGGCCATACTGGGCGCTGACCACTGCACCGTCGGCGAGCTCGCAGGGATCGATCCAGGTCGGCAATGAGCCCGCCATGCTTCTCCCGTACACGAGCACATCCTTGAATGCCCCCTGGGTCTGGATATTGGTCACCGCCACCACGCGCGGCAGCCCGGCGGACCTGGCCGGCAGCGGCTCGAGCTCATCGATCGAGTCGGGGATGGCCGACCGCGCGGCGTGCGCGAGGCGCGCGGCGAGGCGCAGCACGCCGAGGCGCAAGGCTGCCGCGACCGCGTCCCACGGCGCCTCGGGCGCGGGTTCGAACTCAACCACGACGTTGTGGGTGGCCGATAGCGGCGAGAGCTCGGCACCCGCCCCCGACATCTGCAGGACCGCTTCCTGAGCCCGCGGTAGGAACCCCGCGCTGAGGACAGCTGCGCCACGCAGCACGTGGGTCTCACCCCGTCCGCCCAGTTGCGCCGGGCCGAGGAGCCCTGGGAACACGCCTCCGGCGGATCGCTGAAGCGCGCCGTCGGCTCCGGACCGCTGTCCCTCGCCACCCTTGCACCGGGGCTCGACCGTATCGAGGACCTTGATGATCCGCGTGCTTTCGCCCGGGGAGCAACAGGACACTCGCACCCCGGCGAGGGCGTGATGCGTGAAGCACTCCATCGCCTCCCGCCGGCCGACGGTCAACAGATCGCCGACGTAGCGGGTCTCCTCGCCGACGGCCACTCCCGCGACATCGTGGGCCAGCAATCGCAGGCTAGTCCCCGACCGCCGCTCGACGTCACGTGCTTTCACTGCACTCACGGAAACCTCGCGGTGGTCCGGCCGAACCGAACACCGCACGTTACGCGTTGCCTGATATAGAAACAAGCAAACTACGATCCGATCATATAGATCGAGTTCTATACGACGGAGACCGGCCGATGCCTGGAGACGGGCACGTCGGTCCTGGGGCGCCGCTCGGCCCCGTGCTAAGGATTCTTGGTGACGAAATCGAGAATCTGCGGGGTCAGCGGGCTGGCGGTGTCCGCTCCGCGGAGGAACTCACTGTGATCTCCGACGTGATCGAGTCGACCTGCGGGCTGCCGTGGCTGTCAGTCGTTTTCGCTGAGGTCGCGGAGGAACGCATCGAGATCCTTGATGTGCTCCGTGTTCAGATCCGCCTCGCAGTCGGCGGCGAGAACCGTCGCTTCGGTTCCGCCTTGGAAGACGTCGGACTCGCTCAGGCAATACGCGCGCCGGTACTTGACCCAGGCGTTGTGCCCCGCCGTGAAGTCGCGGCGGGCAGCATTGTCTTCGAGCTTGGCGAAGATCAGCGCGTTCAAGGTATCGATCTTCTTGTCGCTCTTGAGGATCGCCTGCTCGGCGCAGCCCACATCTTGGGCCGTCGAGCGGTTCTTTGGGGCGCCCGTGCACGGGAGCGCGGTAAAGGGCTCGTGGATCGTCGGGGGCGAGAGCGCGGCGGTGCGCGCGCGTGAAGCCCCGGCCGGGGCTCCGGACGCGAGCCCGAGTGCAGCCGCGACAGCGGCGAGCGCGACAATCGATGCGATCCTCATGATCATTCTCCTGCCGGCGACGCTTGGGCGGGAATCGACCTCACCCTAACCGATGCCCCCATGTACGGTCGAGATGGAGGTTGTCGGTGCGCCGGGGCTGGACCGAGGTCAGCGCTTCACGTTCGACGTGGCGGCGGTTCGGGCGATCTGACCTTGGAAGCGGGTGAGTTGGCTGGAAGACCGAACGCAGGCGGCCCTCGGCGCGGGTCCTCGCCGTCCAGGTTCCAGTAGCGCACGACGTCTATCCGGGCGCCGTTCTCATCCGTTCTGGACGGGACAGTGAAGCGGGCGATCGTCCGCACGGGCGCTCGCGTTTGCCGACCGGGTGGAGTTGAACGTTGCGACGGTCAGCGCCAAGGCGATCCGGGCTGGTAATCACTGAGCCACGAGATCGCCGGCTACGAGCCATCGCCCGAGCCTTTCGCGCTTGCCGCGGACCCCGTGGGCATGACAGGATCCATGGCGATGGCCGACGAGCGCACTGTCGCCGAACCGGAAGCTGCCACCGCCTCCTCGACCCGTGCGGTGCCAAGCGTGGCGGGGGGATTCGCGATCGCGCGAGCCGAAGCGGTGCTGCGACTGCAGAGGACTGCGGGCAACCGTGCAGTTGTCGCGATGGTCAGTCGCACCGGCAACGACGAGCGCCGGTTACAGCGGTTGAGCCAGGGGCTTCCCTACGTCGGCCCGGCCGCCCAATGGTGGCTCCATCACACCAATCCAGCGGCGATCGTTCAGGACCTGATCGTGGGGCGCGGGCTCAGGTCGGACGAGAAGACCATCCTCGATAACGTGTTCGGCAACGCCCTCGCGACGTCGATCATCCGCATCCGCGAGAACGCGACCATTCTCGGTAGTGGCAACTGCAACCGCACGACGGGAAACATCATCAACTCGCCCGGCACAGGGCTCAGCCGAAAGGACCTCATCCACGAGGCGGCGCACGTCTGGCAGCACCAGAACGGCATTCCGTTCGCCTACGCGCTGAGCGCACTCAGTGCTCAAGCCCTCGCTCAGCTCACCCAGGGGGACTGGGAGAAGGCCTACGACTACAGCAAGATCGAGGGCAAAGTGCCCTGGGTTCAGTGGAACGCCGAGCAGCAGGCTCACTGGATCCAGGATCACGAGCGCCTACCTCCGAACTGGTGGTGGGAGGGCCCAGCGGTGCCGTCCTTCGTGCCGACGGCGTAACCGCAATCCCTCGGACACTGAGCTCGTGCTCCGGTTCAGAGCGCCGGTCTAGCCGCCTGGAACCGCTCGAGGCAGGAGCGCGCAGTGACGCTGACGGCTACGGTCTCGCGGTCATGGTTGAAGCCTTCGTCACATCGGTCCGGCTGCTTCCCGCTCGCGGCGGCGAGAGCCGTTCGGGATATCCGTGGGAGCTGCCGGCGATCGCCGCGCTGGCCGACGGCATCGCGCTTGACCCGAGGGTCACGTATCTCATCGGTGAGAACGGCAGCGGCAAATCGACGCTGCTCGAGGCCGTCGCCGTCGCCGCGGGCATGAATCCCGAAGGCGGATCGTCGAACTTCGCCTTCTCAACCCGAGACTCCCACTCCGAGCTATCCGACGCCGTGCGGCTATCGCGGGGCGGGCGCCGCCCCAAGACCGACTTCTTCCTTCGGGCCGAGAGCCTGTTCACCGCGGCGACCTACCTCGAGCAATTGGCCGAGTCGCCGCTGGACGGCGATCCACTCGCTGCTTACGGCGGGGTGTCGCTCCACGAGCAATCGCATGGCGAGTCGTTCCTCGCGGTGCTGATCCACCGGTTCGGACCGGACGGCCTGTATCTGCTTGACGAGCCCGAAGCCGCGCTTTCGACCCAGAACTGCCTCACCTTTCTGCGACGCATCCACGAGCTCGTCCGCGACGGCTCGCAACTGGTCATCGCCACCCACTCGCCGATCATCCTCGCCTACCCCGAGGCGACGATCTACGCCTGCGGTGCAGGAGGCGTAGAAGCGGTCGCCTACGAAGATGCCGAACCCGTCCGGCTCACGCAGAGTTTCCTTGCCGCGCGAGAGCGCTTCCTCGCGCAGCTGCTCACCGACTGAGCTCGGAGCACGGCGCAGGCGCCGACCCTGACGGGCCGCCGCGTCGCCTGAGAGCTCTGTCGCCAACGTGACACAACGCGTGTCGCGGCCGTGCACGACACGGCCTCGACCCGCGCGTAGCTTGGCGGCATCGCTAAAACGACACGAACAAAAGGAGAGCGGCGATGCGCAATTCCTTCATCCTCCGCGGCGAAGATGGTCCGCTGCGCGAGATCGAGTCCCAGGATCCGACCGCAACGGAGCGACAGGCGGCACCTCATGCGGGCACGGCCTTCCGCGCGAGCGGGTCGCGTCGTCGCAACCCTCTGCGTGTGCGTGCCCGACTGGCTGCGGCGGCGTGCGCTTCGTTCGTCGCCGCGGCGGCGTGTGCTGCGGCGATCAGCGCTCCGGCGCAGGCGGCGAGCGCTCAGACGAGCACGCCCTGCCACAACGAGGGGGTCGGCTGGAGCAGCGCGCCGTTCTCGGCCACGCTGACCGGGAGCATGTGTGACAGTGGCGGCACCGGTGGCACCGGCTCCTGCTCGGGTGGACCGCGAGTGAGCTACGACATCCCCTGGTGGGCAGATCCGTTCGTGTCGGTCACCGACATCACCGACGGCTGCTACCGCATCACGGCCTACGGAGGAGCGGAGTCGATGTGGACGAACATTGGGATCAAGGTCACGGATCCCCTCGAGCCCTGGGTCAGCGTGTCCGGAACGGTGTGGCTACGCATTGCCATGAGCAGCAACGGGACAACCCACAAACAGGCCGGCGCATCAGTGAGTCTCGTCAATGCACTTGGGGGTCTGTTGAGCGATCTCTGATTCGACCGCCCTCACCGGCCAGTCGCGCGAGCTCCGCGACCGGCCGATCGTGGCCGTCAGATCGCTTCCCCGGGCCGCTGGAAGGTGATCTCCGGGACCACGCACGCGGGAGAGACGCGCAACAGGAAGCGCAGCGCCTCGACGATGTCGTCAGTACGCAGCATCTTCTCGGCGGGAATCGAGTCCTTGACGAATTCGGACATGTCGGTGTCAACGAAGCCAGGACAGAAGGCCACGGACTTGATGCCGTCCGCGCCCAGCTCCTTGTTCATGGCCCGGGTGTAGGCGATCACTCCAGCCTTGGTGGCGGCATATACCGAAAGCCAAGGCTGCGGTGACTGGCCTGCAAGCGAGGCCATGTTCACGACCAGAGCATTGTGGTGCTCGGCGCCGGCGAAACGAAGCAGTTCGATGCATTCTCGGTAGAAGAGGACGATGGCCCGCAGATTCACGCCGAGCTGCATGTCCACGAACTTCGTCTGGTGCTCGTCGGCGGCGGCGCCCACGCCGATCCCAGCGTTGTTGACGAGCACATCGAGACGGCCGAAGTGCTCGCGATGAGTCCGTACGACCTCGCGAATCCCCTCCTCATCGGCCATATTGGCAGCAAGAAACGCGACGTCGAAGCCCCGATCTTGCAGGTTTCGAGCTGTCTGCTCGAGAGTGTGCGGCTTGCGGGCGGTGATCGTCAGTCCGAATCCCTCGCTGCCTAAGGCTTCGGCAAGAGCAAGGCCGATACCACGAGAGGCTCCGGTCACGATGGCAGCGCGGTCTGGCATAGAGGCCCTTCCTGACGATTGACGATTGACGAGTCGGTAGCGTGAATCTAACGTCTCGCTGATCGAGCACGACAAGATCTGCGCATCGGGATCGCGCCCAACCACGAGGGAGAGATGATGGTCCACGTGAACATTCCTGCTAATGCCCCGGCGTCCGAGGCCACGTGGAACCCCGACGTGATCGTCGTTGGCGCCGGCTCCGCCGGGTGCGCCGCGACCCGCCGGCTTGTCGATCGCGGCGATATCAGGGTACTGCTGCTGGAGGCCGGCGGCCCGGACGACAACCCCGCGATTCACGATCCTGGCCGCTTTCATGAGCTGTGGCTGGCCGAGGAGGATTGGGCCTACTACACGATCCCCCAGCGCCACGCCGTCGAGCGCGCTCTGCACTGGCCGCGCGGCCGGGTCCTTGGCGGCTCGAGCTCGCTCAACGGGCTCATTCACGTGCGCGGAGCGCGCGCCGATTTCGACCACTGGGCCTGCCTGGGAAACGACGGTTGGGCGTGGAAGGACGTGCTACCCGTGTACCGGCGGATGGAGGACTTCGACGGCGGCGAGTCCGACGTGCACGGCGTCGGCGGCCCGCTGCGGATCATCAGCCAGTATCAGCTCGCGCCGATCCACGAGGCGATCGTCGCCGCGGCCCAGGCGCTCGGGATCGAGCGCAACTCCGACTACAACGACGGGGAGCTCGACGGCATCTCGCAACAGCAGCTCACGATCAAGGACGGCCGGCGCCACAGCGCCGCAGACGCGTACCTGCGCGAGGCGATGGATCACCCCAACCTGCAGGTCATCACCCGGGCGCACGTTCGGAGGCTGTTGCTTGACGGCAGCCGCTGCCTTGGCGTCGAGTGGCGGCGCAACGGCCGGCTCGAGTCCGCACGGGCCGGCTCTGAGGTGGTGCTCAGCGCCGGCGTGATCGCCTCGCCCAAGCTCCTGCTGCTATCGGGCATCGGCCCCGCCGCCGATCTGCGTGCCCTCGGGCTCGACGTGGCGGTGGATCTTCCGGGCGTCGGTCGAAACCTGCACGACCATCTGTTGTCTGCCGCGATTTTCGCTGCCGACCGCGCCATCGAGCCGCCGGCGCCCGGAATGTCACCGATCCAGACACATCTCTGGTGGCGTAGTCGGCCAGGACTGCCCGTGCCCGACACGCAGCCGATCCATTTCAGCGTCCCGCTGTACGAGCCATGGATGCAGGGTCCGGAGAACGCCTTCACGATGCTGGGCGGGTTGGTCCGTCCGGCCAGCCGCGGTGCGATTCGCCTGTCGGGTCCCGATCCCGACGACGAGCTGCTGATTGACCCCAACATCCTCGCCGCCGACGGGGATCTCGAAAGCCTGGTGGCGTCGGTTCAGCAGGTCCGCGAGATCGGCGCTGCACGTCCGCTCGCGGAGGAGTGGGGAGCACGTGAGCTCTACCCCGGTCCCACGGTGCGTACCGCCGCGGACCTCCGCGATTACGTCCGCCGGACCGCGATCACGTATCACCACCAGGCCGGCACCTGCAAGATGGGGATCGACGCCGAGGCGGTCGTCGACCCGCGCCTGCGGGTGTACGGGATCGAAGGGCTCCGCGTGGCCGACGCTTCAATCATGCCCGCCGTCACGTCCGGTAACACGAATGCGCCCAGCCTGATGATCGGCGAGCGGGTAGCGGAGTTCATCACCGCCGAGCACGTCGGCCAAGCGGTCGTAGAGCCAGCGGTGCACTGACCCTACACCTCGGTGGCGGGGACGATGCGGGCCCTGACAGAGCGGGTGCACGGCCGCCAGTGACGGGGCGGGAGCCGAGGGATGACGTGCGTGCCGGTGCTCGGTACAGGTTCAGTAGCTGCGGAGCGTTGATTGCAGTAGTGGACTACTGAGGACATTCGGTGGTGTGTCGGGCAAGCTCGCGGCCAGATGAAGACTTGGGGTCGCGCGAAAGGTGCGATCGCGCTCTGACGGACGAGGCACCAGGTGACCGCAATTGTGATGGGGAGGGTTTGATGCGTCGATCGAGATCGAAGATGGTGGATGGCTTCTCTGGCCCGTGGATCAGGGCCGGAGCGAGCGCCGGCTGGTTGCGTCCAGGTCGGCGTTGGCTGATGACGTTTGTGCTCGTGCTCATCGTCGGGGCCTGTCTGCTGAGCGGTGTGACCGCCACCCCGGCGCGCGCGGCGGTGCCCGGCACGGTCACCAACTACACCGGCACCGGCATCAGCGGCCCGGTCGGCATCGCGGCGGGGCCCGACGGCGCGCTCTGGTTCGTCAACAACCCAAACGACTCGATCGGGCGGATCAGCACCAGCGGCACCGTAACCAACTACGCTGGCACCGGCATCAGCCGCCCGTACGGGATCTCGGCGGGGTCGGACGGCGCGCTCTGGTTCACCAACCAGGGGAACGACTCGATCGGGCGGATCAGCACCAGCGGCGTCGTCACCAACTACACCGGCACCGG
>PMOY01000133.1 GCA_003165655.1 Solirubrobacterales bacterium | reverse complement strand
ACGTCGCGCTGCGCGTGGCCAAGGCCGATCGGCGAGGAGATGTAGAGCGCGCGCTTGCGACGCCCGCGCCCGCGTGACCAGCTCGCCGCGGGTCTCGGTGGGCAGGCGAGCTCGCGCAGCAGCAGATTGACCTTGACCGGGTCGCGGACGTGCGGTCCGTGGCCCGACCCATCGAGAACGACGGCGTCCCCGCCCGTGTGCTCGGCGAGCGCGAGACCGCGGGTGTGGGAGATGATCGCGTCGTCTGCGCCGTGGATCACCAGCACGGGGCAGCGAACCCGGCTGGCCAGCTCCCGCGCCTCCTCCGGCGCGAGTAGCGCTGCGCCCTCGGCGGTCACGAGCGTCTCGCCGGTCGTCTCAAGGCCCCAGCCGACACAGTCCTCGAAGGGCTTGGTTGAGTGCGGCTCGGTGAACAGGCGCGAGAAGAAGAACTCCAGGAAGCCGCGGTAGTCGCGCAGCCAGACGTGCTTGTTGTACTTTGCCCAGCCCTCGTCCGTATCGAGCTCCTCCTCCCAGGAGTAGACGGCTCGCTCGGCCAGCGGCTCGCCGCCACCGACATACGCCGGGCCGATGAAAACCGCGGCATCGACACGTTCGGGATGCTCTGCCGCGAGCAACAGCGCCCGCTGCGCCCCGAGCGAAAAGGACACGAGGATCGCCGCATCGGTGCCGGTCGCGTCCATGACCGCGAGCGCGTCGGCGGCGAACTGCGGCTCGTCATACGCATTCGGGTCCGCCGGCCGGTCAGAGCGGCCATTGCCGCGCCCGTCGAAGGTGAGCACGCGACAGTGCCGTGCCAGGTAAGGAATCTGCATCTTCCAGTGGCGCGAGTGGATGATCGACCAGGTAGGCAGCAGGAAGACCGTCGGCGAGCCGCTCCCGTACACCTCATAGAAGAGGCGGATGCCGTCCCGCTCGACGAACCCCTCCTGATCGGGATAGCGCGCTCGCGACTGCTCATGCGCCGTGCCCGTCACGACTCTCGGCGCGGTGGCGCTCATCACACTGCCTCCTCTCGCAGCTGCAGCCAGCGTTCGATCCACTCAAGCAACTCGTGGTGCCCGGTCTCGATTCCGCACAGCCGCTCGAGCATGATCCCCTCGTTGACCGTGTAGACGAGCGTGACGAGCGCATCGAGCGGCATCTCGATGCCGAGACGGTCGCGCACGGGGGCGAACGCCTCCGTCAGCACCTGCTGCCACTCGCCGTGCACCTGCGCCAGGCGCTCACGAAGCTCCGGCCGGTTCCAGCAGAGCGCCTGCACCTCGAGCCAGATCTTCTGATAGGGACGATCCTCCTCGAGATACCGCATCGCGGTGCGCCACCGGTCAAGGAAGGGGACGTCCGCGGCGTACATCTGGCGCTGCCGCTCGATCAACTGCTCGGTGAAGCGCTCGAGCACCCGCACGAGCAGCTGCTCGATCGAGCCGAAGTAGTAGTGGACGAGGCCGTGATTCGATCCAGCCTCCTCGGCCACCTTGCGCGTCGTGAACCCGGCCGCGCCGGCCTCGACAAGCAGCCGCTCGGCCGCGTCGAGCAACGCCTGCTCGCTCGCATATCCGGGACGCGCGACCGCATTAGCCATATGACTAATACATTTGACTAAATACGAGCTGTGCTGTCAAGGCTTCTACCGTGTGGCTTTGGGCCGGAACGGATGCGGCCAGCTCGCGGCAGCGGCCCAAGGCCTGGTCTGAGCGGCGCTTGGCCTTCTCCTCCTCGACGACAACGAGCAGCCGAGGCATGCTCTCGCAACGCGGCTAAGCGGCGGTGACCGGGCGCTCCGGCGGGCGCGCTCCCGCTGGCAGGGCGGGCCCTGGTTTGGTGTCGGCACGAGCATCCGGCCGTCACCGGTCGTCTCGAACTACCAGGCTTCTACCAAAATAGGGGCGCAACCGCCAAGACGCGCTTTGCCGCCACGCTCCTCTACGCCGACTATGCACCAAGCCAGCACGAGGCCCGATATTGCGTGAGGACTTGCTCGTCGGAACCAGAGCGAACCGGCGCTGGAAACTCGCTCGGCTGCCGGCCGGTAACACGATCCGGGTCGATGTCCTGTCCGATGGAAGGGGGCCCGATGCGGCTTGCGAATCTCCTTTCGGCTCGGCGCCGACCGCCAGCGTGTCGATTCCGCCGCAGCGGGTGGTTATATCGTCCTATGCCGCCGCAAACTCCGCTCGAGCCGACTCCTGAGGGGCTAGTCCCGGTCGGCGACGGCTGGTTCGCCGTCAACGCCCGGGACGCGAGGTGGTACCACGCCGAGGGACGCACGGCCTATGTCGACTTCGAGGGCGAGTCAGGCTTTGCTCAGCTCGGCATGAACCTCAGCGTGCTCGAGCCCGGCGAGGCGATGGCTCGGTATCACTGGGAGCGGGATCAGGAGGACTTCCTCGTGCTCGCAGGCGAGCCCGTGCTCGTCGTCGAGGGCGAGGAGCGGCCGCTGCGGCCGTGGGATTTCGTTCACTGTCCCCCGGGGACGGCGCACGTCATTGTCGGCGCCGGCCGCGGTCCAAGCCTCGTGCTTGCAGTCGGGGCCCGTGAACACGCCTCGCGCGCCGACTGGGGCGCCTACCCCTTCGACGCTGTGGCGGCGCGCCACGGGGCAAGCGTCGAGCGCGAGACAGCTGATGCCCACGAAGCCTACTCCGGCCTGACCAGACGTCAGCCAACCGCCTATCGCGACGGCTGGCTTCCGTAGACAGCGGCCGGCGGGGGGAACAATCGCGCCCTCGTGCGAGGCAGCAGCGCGCCTGCTAGCGGGCCAACCGCGGCCATCGCTTTCACCGAATCGCCCTCCAGGCGCTCGCCACCCCTGCTCGCAGGGCCTCGGTGGGTCACGGGTTGTCCGAGGCCACCATCTCGGTTGGGGTTCCCCGGGTTCTCGCGGTGATCGCAACACCCGCAGCGAGACTGCTGTTCGTTCGTGGAGGGGGAAGTCTCCGGAGGCCTGAGATCTCGCGGATCAACGGGGCCAGCGTGTCCTACGAGACCGCGGCCTGCGGGTCGGTGGCGTCAGATGCGAGCGCGTAGCTCATCGACGTCGATACCGGCGAGATCGAGCGCGAGAGGAACCCGGCCATGCTCGGCAGCGAGCACCCCGGCCAGGAGGTCCCGGGGGCGAAACCGTCGACCGCCGCGCAGCTGCGCGAGCTTGACTCCGCGTTGCAATGCAAGCTTGGCGGAGGCGCCGAACCGCGGTTCACGAGACGCCGATTGGTGCTGCTGGTGGTTCTCGGCGCTGAGCCCGACCGCCGACAAGCTTCGGCGCTCTTCCTCGACGAGCGCCTCGGCCAGCTGCTCTCGATCGAGGCCCAACGATCGTAGTTCGGGACTTGTTGCCAGCGCCAGCAGGAGATGCTCAGCCTCGACGCTGGATTGACCGCTGGCCTTCGCCTCGCTGACCGCGGTGTGAACCACAGCGCGAGCACCCTTGGTGAATCGTTCGAACATGGCCAGAGCCTCCTATGGGTCAGTCGCGGGCGGTCTCAACGCGCCGCGCGTGCTTCTTATGAACTGCTTGGCGGGTGACGCCGAGCGCTTCAGCGATCTGGGCCCAGGTCCAGCCGTCACTGATGGCCTGGCTGACAGCCGCTCCTTCGACGCGGTCGGCGAGGCGCCGCAAGGCACCGACGGCTGCTAGCGCGTCGGCGGGGTCTTCGGGAACTTCGATTGACTGAACGACCATGCTGTCAACCTTAGTTGACGAGTCACGGCCTGTCAACCTGGGTTGCTCAGTGGCTCGTTTCCGCATCTTGAAGCCGTTCGATTCGGTGCTGCATTGTCGCCGTGGCGGCCACCGATCCCAGACTCCTGTCACTGTCATCGTCCGCCCTGTCTGTCTCGCTGGCGGATCCGCTTGCGGCACGGTTGGGATCGGCTCAGGTGGTAGTGCTGCCCTCTCGGAAGTCGAGCCAGAGCGCCCAGGGCTGTACGGAGCCGACCTCAAGCAAGCGGTCACGAGCCCATGGGTCCTCTGCGACGCGCTGCCGGACTTGGTCCTCGTGATCTGCCTCGATGACGTGCAACGTCTGCTGTCCGTCACCGACCGGGCCGCCGAGCAAGATGAACCCGTCGGCGACCAAGCTGTCCATGAACGCGGCGTGCGCGGTCCAGCCAGGCTGCTCGCGGATTGCGCGTGATGCGTCCCAGCCGGGGCCGTGAACGAGAACGAGCGCGAAGTGGGCCAAGCCCCAGCCCTACCGATCCGCCGCGGTCGCTGTCTCAGACGGCCAGCGCGACCATAAGTCGCCGATGTCCTGCGTGGCGACAGCGGCGTAGTCGTCAAGCTTAGGCAGGATCAACGCCTCCAAGTCCTGGAGCCACTCGGTTCGGGGTACTCGACCGTTTCCCCCACTTCGGGTGTGGCGAGCCTGAGATGTGTTCGGTCGGGCCACGACAGCGATCCCGCGGCATCCGAGGGCCGCTGGGATCTGCTCGGCGGCTCCGAACCCAATGGGTGAGCTGGCGCTATGGCAGTCGGTATCCTCGTTTGGCTTTCGTGACCTCGCCGCTCTTGGCGAGCTTCGAGAGCGTCGTGCTCACGGTCGCGCGGCCAAGCCCAGTCGCCTTCGCCAACTCGCCGGCAGTCAGCGCGTTACTGCTTGAGAGCGCGGCGAGCACCTTGGTCTTCGTCGCTCCGGGCGCTGTGCGCGTCGACGGCCCCCCAGAGCTCGCGGCCTGAGTACGAGTCCGCGCTGCAGTCGGCTTGGCCGCCCTCGTTTTCGAGGCCGGTGTCGACTTGGAGCGTGCCGCACTTTGCGCTCGTTGCCGCTCGCGCGGATCAAGCTCGGCCAACGCGTGCCGGAGCTTCTCGATTTCGGCGAGCAGCTGGTCGAGGCGCTCCTGGATGTCCTGTCGAATTCGATCGATCACGACGTGTGGTGACTCCTTGCCCGGACAGTGACGCGCGATCGTACCTCGTCAGCCCCCGAGAGGCGAACGGCCACCACTCCGTTGCCGCAGCCATCGAAAGGTCGCAAGCGTCCCGAAGCGCGGCCGTGCCTTTGCCACATGGTCGCCCTGCTGCGGACCCCCGAGGAACCGCGGCTCGGGTTACGTGAGCTCCAGCGTCAGGTTCCCGCCTGCTCGCCAAACCCCGCGCGGCATCGCTTCGGTGGAGAACGGCGTTGCCACGTTGCCCCGGGCATCGACGGCGATCAGCCCACCGCCGCCACCACAGCTATGGACCTCGTCGAGCACGGTCTGCGCTGCCGCCTCGAGAGCGATGCCCTGCTCGACCAGGGCGGCCAGCAGGCGCGCGGCCCCGACTCGAATGAACGCCTCCCCTTCGCCGGTGCACGACACCGCGACCGTGCGGTCGGCCCAGGTGCCCGCTCCGATCAGGGGCGTGTCGCCAACGCGCCCGGGAGGCTGCCCGAGACGCCCCCCGGTCGAGGTGGCCGCCGCGAGTAGCCCGGCGGAATCGAGGCACACAGCCCCCACGGTCCCATGCTCGCCAGGACTGTCGCCGGCCTCGCGCTCCTCGAGGCGCCTGCGCTGTCGCTCGGTCACGAACATCGACGGCTCCCACGCGTCGGCCCCGCGGGCGGCCGCGTACTCGTCGGCGCGATCGCCGATCATCAGCACCTGTGGAGCGTCGAGCAGCGCGTGGGCGCCAACGATTGGATGCTTCGTGCGCGTGATCGCGGCGACAGCACCAGCCGCCCGGTCTGACCCGCGCATCACCGCCGCGCTCATCTCGACCGAGCCATCCGCGCACAGCGCCGACCCGAACCCCGCGTTGAACAGCGCAAACGACTCCATCGCCATCACGGCCGACCGCACCGCCGCGACGGCGTCCTGCCCATCCTCGAGCGCTGCGCCGGCGGACTCGAGGGCCGCCTGGAGCGCGTCCCTGCACGCGGCTTCGTGCTGGCGCAGGGCATCGCTGTACGTCCCCGCACCTGCATGCACCGCGATGACCGGCTCGCTCATGAGAGCGACATCATCACGCAATCAAGCACATCGACCACCACCCACACGAACCCGCCGTCACCACCACCGACACGAACCCGCCGTCACCACCACCGACAGAACACATCCAGCGACACGGCAGCGGCTGCTCTACAAGCACGTTCTTTCCCGCGCTGCTGTGCGTCGGCGGCGTCGGGCACTGTCTGCGGATGGCTCCCGACCTGCTTGAGGAATCATGCCTGACCGTCGCGCCCGCCAGCGGCGCCAGTGTCACGCACGAACGAGAAACGAAAGAAACGAAAATGGTTTCCGCTGTCGAGGTGGGTCCTGCTCAGGAAGATGGCGCGGGTCGTGTGTGGGCTCCTCGTTCAGCACTCCGATGCAGCAGCCTTACGGGCGCCGGTGTCGCTCGTGGGCGGCGCTGAGGGCATTCACCGCGATCACAGCGGGTAAGCGCTGGCCTCGGCAGCGAGTCGCGTGGCTCGCAGCGGTCGCAGGTCGCGGTGCCGGTGCGTCACAGCCCCGCCTTCGGAGCGGGCGAGCTCATCTCCGGGCCCGCCGCCCGCCGCGCGCTCACCCTTCTTGGGCCATGTACAGGCGGGTACCCTCGGCGGCGAAGCCAACACGCTCGTAGACGCGCCGCGAGCCGTCGCCCGCCGCCTCGAGCCACACAGACTCGGGGCCGGTCTCGAACATTGCCTCGGCGACCGCAGCGGTGAGCGTTGCAGCGATGCCGCACCGTCGGTAGGCGCGGCGGGTGGCGATACCCCACAGTTCAGCCGTGCCGGCGGCCGGACCTGAGCAGCAGGCAGCTCCGGCGCACGTCCCGTCGACGGCACGGATAAATCTGACCGCGCCGCCCGCGGCGACGCTGCGCCGCAGGCGCGCGACGCCTTCAGGCGACGACGCGTACGTGCCATCGAACCCCTCGGAGAGGGTCGCGTCGACAGCGGCGAAGTCCCCATCCTCGACGGGCGCCTCGACACCAAGCACGACGCGGTTCGCACCCGTACCCGCCGCAGCAGGCCCGGACCCTGACCCGGCCAGCGAGACGGGCCGTGTCAGCGAGCCGGGAGTGCAGATCAGGTAGTCGTGCACCGCTTCGGTGGTGAACCCCGCCCGACACAGCGCCGCTTCGACGGCGGGGGCGGCCTGAGGAGCGAACTCGAGGCGAGGCACGAGACCGCGCTCCCGAAACGCCGCGATCAGCGCGGCGACGTCCCCGTCAGTCGGCTCAGCACCGGGCAGCGGCGTGGCGTAGTTGATGAATCGAGCTGTGATCCTGGGGTCGAAACCCGCGACGAACGGCCCGATCTCCACGACCAGGGGACGACGGCGAAGGTTCGCGACGGTAAAGTGTTGGATCTTGGTATCCACGGTGATGGTGACCTCACGTTGATGACATTGCCGGACGCGCTCCCGCCTCGAGCGGCCAGGGAGCAGCCCAAGCTGATCCGTCAAGGCGGACAAATGCCGTACATCGGGGCCAGCCCGAGCACAAAGACATGACACCGAACCGCTGGACGCCAGACGGTACGGGCCAATCAGAGCCGACGGCGGCCGCTAAAGGACGCCGAAACCATGGACATCGATCCTTGTCGCGAATGCTTCCGCACCAGACGAAGGCACGCCGATGCTCTCATCCTCGCGTCCAGCCTGTCAACGCGAATCGCCAAGCAGCCCAGTAGACGCGCTCATCGACGCGCCCGATCGCTTGAGTTGGACCGGTCGCCGCGACCACGCGATCGTCATCCTGCTCGCCCAGACCGGATGCGAGCCTCAGAGCTGACCGGCCTTCGCTACCGGCGACATCCACCTCGCGACCGGCGAGCACGCCACTACGACCGGCAAGGGCCGCAAGCGGAGGATCACCCCACTGACCAAACAGACCGCCGCCTTAGTGCGCGTGTGGCTGGCCGAACGTGGCAGTCCGCCCGCCGAGCCGAGCAGTGCTCTGCCGCCGGCCCGTCCCTCGGGCAGTGATCTGCTCAAAGGCAGGAACGCTGAGCTCAATCGCGCTGGCTTCTGCTTCGACCCGATTGCAAGGTCCCGGCAAGCGATCTGCCCGAAGCAGGAGTGTCCGCGCGGCCGCGTTGCCAACGATCGCGTAGAACGCCCTCCGTACGACCACCGACGGAAGGACAGACCATGGCCCGAGCACCCGACCCCGACAACCACCAAGCCAGTCCCAAGCGCCGGCCTGTCGGCCAGCGCGCCCTAATCGTCGGCGGAGGCAACGGAGGACCGGGCCCCAGCTACAACAAGCGCTCGCCCGCATTCCCGCAAGCCGCACAGACCTGCAACACGGAGACCGGGCTATGAACCGCAAGAGCACAATCACAACAGCGTTCGCTGCGATCGCATGCGGGATCGCGATCAGCGCGTGCGGCGGCGGCTCGAGCCACAAGGCCACCGCCGGCACCAACGCCGAGCTCGCGATCTCGGAATGCATGCGCGCGCACGGCGTCCCCAACTTCCCCGACCCAGGCAAAGGCGCCGGCGGTAGCGAAGGCATGACCGTCCTCCTCACCGGCAGCTCGGTCGTCACCGTGCACGGCATCCCCTTCAGCGGACCAGCCTTCGAGGCCGCCAAGAAGACCTGCGGCTTCATGAGCGACGGCGGAAACGGGCCACCACAGCTCTCCGAGAGCTACCGGCTCGCCGCGCTCCACTTCGCCCAATGCATGCGAGCCCACGGCGTACCCAGCTACCCCGACCCAACCTTCCCGGACGGCGGCGGCATCGAGAGCGGAAACGGGCCTCAAATCAGCCGCAACGCGCCCGCCATCCCGCGAGCTGCAAAAGCCTGCAACAAGACGTGACACGTGACGCACACGCCCCGACTGCATCCACCCGCGCCGCCGACAGCGAACGGCTGCTCGGCCGCGACCACCCGCGACGCGATCGAAACGCAGCAGCTGAGCCACGCGTAGCCGCGGCGGCGCTGCTCAGCCGGCGGTCGTGCCGCAGAAGCACTGCAGGTCGTTGGTGACAGCGAGGATACCGACGAGGCGACCGTCGTCGTCGATGACCGGGATGCGCCGCGAGTCTGTCAGCAGCGCGAGGTCGCGCCCGGTCTCCGCTGGCGCGCCGGGGGACACGGTCGGTCCCAGGTCGGCGACCTCGGCGGCGGGCCGGGCGGGATCGCCGCCGGTCAGGTGCGCGCGCGTGAGCGCGCCGAGGTAGACGCCGTCGTCGTCGGCGACGACGGCCAGCCGGCGGTGACTGCTGAGTGCGAAGTAGTCGCGGACCTCGGCGACGGTCGCGGTCGCGGGCAGCACGGTGAATTGGGCATGCATGACGGCCTCTACGGTCAATCCGCCAGCCTCGCCGATCTTGATCATGGCCATGCCCTGAGGATATCTACAGCTACCCCCTGCAGCGTTCTCGCCGCGCGGCGCGACCCGCCTCTGGACGAGCTCGCGCTCGCGGAGCACTCTGGAAGGTCGACGCCGAGGCGCGCTGGCGCGCTCGAGCGACTCGATGCTCGCCGTCATGCTCAAGCGCCGGGAGGGCCTGCCGATCCAGCTGCCGGTCGTCGACGTCGAGAAAGGCCTGGGTCGGGCAGTCCGTCTGCACGCGGAAGCTCAAACCCGGGAGATGCCTTCAGGCAGGCCCCTTCGGGCGCCACGCCCCGCGGGGCAGATCGTGCATGTTCAGGGCGCTCTCCGCAGGCAGCGAGCGCGCCACGTGTTTGGCCAGCGCCTCGGCATACATGATGTCTCGCCGCTTCTCCAGGCGCTCGGCGTGCTCCTCGGCGCGCTGGAACAGCTCCCCCGGGATCTCGATGGTGATCTGCGGCGACGAGCGCGGCATGATATGCCGACTACGCAACGACCCCGCCGACGCGTACTTCGTCACCTCGATGTACCGGTCGATCGCCTCGGCATAGAGCTCGTCGATGGACCTGCCGAGCTGCTCGGCCCGCGCGGTGGCGAGCTCCAGCAGCTGCTCGGTCAGTTGGAGAGTGACGGTTGGCACGGTGCGAAACCGTACAACAGCCCTCGCACGAAAGCGTCATCAGACGCAGTGACGTGACTGACGCCCAGGCGGCGGAAAGCAGGAACCGTCGCGCTGCTCGTGCCGTCTCCGGCTGCTCCATGATCGACCTCAGGAGCTTCAGCCGGAGTAGGCGTCGAGCCCGGCGCGGCCGGTCGGTGCGATCGAGGTGCGTGACGCTGTCCGTTGCCGATCTTCTCGCTGGTGAGGTGGGCGGCGTCCTCGAGCTTTCGCAGGTGTGTGATGAGGTTGGCTGGGGTTAGATCGAGCATGTCCTGCAGGCGGGTGAAGGAGAGCGTGTCGCCGTCGGGCACGGCGGCCAGCGTCGCGACGATTCGCAGTCGCGCGAGGGCGTAGATGACGGGGTCGAGCGCGTCAGTGGTCAAGCAGGTCCGAGTGTCCGGTCGCTGCCGGTGTCCAGCGATGCGGAGAGCTCGGTGCGCGAGCGTATGCCGAGCTTCTGATAGACGTGGCGGAGGTGGTACTCGACGGTCTTTGGGCTCAAGAACAGCTGAGCGGCTGCGGCGCGGGTGGTGTGCCCCTCGCTCAACAGGAGTGCGACCTGGAGCTCCTGTGGAGTGAGCTGGTCGAGCGTGCTGGCGTCGCGGCGGCGGGCCGTCTCGCCCGTGGCGGCCAGTTCGGCGCTGGCCTGTCCGATCCACGGCGTCGCCCCGAGGCGCTCGAAGATGTCAAGCGCCGCGCGCAGCTGTTCGCGAGCCTGCACGCGCCGCCGCGCCCGTCGTAGACGGGCGCCGTACGCGAGGTGCGTTCGCGCGCGCTCGAACACGTCCGGCGTCAGCCCGTGGAACTCCAGGGCTTCGCTGAAACAAGCGTCAAACCCGTCGTCGGCGGCAAGCATGCCGGCGCAGCGAGCAGCCCTCGCGCGCGGCCACGGCTGTCCCTTGGCGGACGCTTGCAAGGCGTGCGGGGTCGCAATCGTCGCGGCGCCGGCCGGATCTCCGAGTCGGATCAGGATCTCCACCAGCTCGGGCGTCGGCGACAGGTCGACATCGTCGATGCCCAGGGTGTCAAGCTCCGCCTGCTGCTCTCGCAGGTGCTCCAGCGCGACGTCCAGGTGACCGAGTCCGAGCTCCAGGTCGGCCAGCGCGGCGAAGGTCCAGATGCGGTGGGTGCCCACACCGAGCCGGGCGGCGAGTGCCTGAGCCTCACTGACATGTGCGCGGCACTCGGGCTCCTTGCCCTGGCGAGCTTCCAGCCAGGCGAGGCCGGCGAGGGTGGCCGCGAGGTCGGTGCCATAGCCGGTGTCCCGGGCGAGGGCGATCGCTTCGTGATAGCCCGCTGCCGCCGCCGTCCAGCGGTCTGCGGTCGCGTCATGGCGCGCCGCGAGCTGGAGGAGATAGACCAGCACGCTGACCGCCGACTGCCTGCGTCCCTCCGTCACCGCACGGTCGATGACGGCGCGCCCGCCGGCCTCGCGCAGCCACAGCGCTCCGAGCACGGTCCACGCCAGCAGGGATGTGTCCTGCCGAAGCGCCGGCGACGAGTCGATCAGGATGAACGCCCGGCGGATCGTGTCGGCGCCGAGCTCGCCGTCGCCGACGAGCACCAGGGCCAGCCCGTGGGCCATCGTGCACACGAACGCCGATCGCTCGCTCGGTGCGGCGGGGAGGAGCTTCAGAGCAACCGCGGTCGTGCTCGCCATCGTCGCGGCGGCGCCGGCGTAGAAGCACGCGCTCGCGGCCTCCGCGAGCATCAGCGCGCCGAGCTCTGGCTCGCCCGCGGCGGCGGCCAGCTCGGCGCCGGCGACGAGCACCGAATGACCCTCCGTCACGGGCCCGCGGCGGACGAGTAGCTCCCCCCGGAGGCGCTCGACGCGAGCCGCCAGCACGCCCTGGGGTGCCCGCGCGCGCAGCTCATCGACGAGCGCCGCCGCCCGATCGACCGCACCGGCAAGCCACGCCGCATCCGCGGCCGCGTAGAGGAGCTGGTCGCACAGATCGTCGTCCGCGGTGAGCCGCGCCGCCCGCTCGAAGGCGGCCGCGGCGGTCGCGTAGGCGCTCCGCTGGCGCGCGCGCTCGCCGGCTTGCTGCACGGCCGAGCACGCGGGCGCGTCTGGGCCGACGGCCGCCGAG
>PMOY01000103.1 GCA_003165655.1 Solirubrobacterales bacterium | reverse complement strand
CGCCGATGGGCTGGACTGGCTCCTCCGCGCCCGCGAAGCCGGAATCGTCGACGCAACGGTCGAGGCCCAGGTCGTTTGGAGACGGGTACACGGGGCCAACAACTCCCTGACCCAGCGGACTTCACTCGGCGAGTTCGCGGTGGTACTCAAGGCCTCGTTAGATCGGCGGCGCCGCCGGACGAGCCCGAAGTTGACCTGACCGCGCTCCGCCGGATTGTCGCTACGACATTTTCCCCACACGCATCGCCGTGTGAATGCTCGCGTTCTCGTGTGCGCGCACGACGTTGGGGACCGGCGGAGGGTCGTGCTCGTTCTCGGTGCGGGCGGTGGCGGCATCGCCTACGCCACCGGCGCGTGGACGACGCCGCCTGGAGGCAGCCGGGTCACCGATCTCGCCTCGCCGGTCACCGCTGTTGGCAGCGGTACGCAGACCGTCGATCTCGGCCCGCCCCCGAGAGGCGCCACGGCGATCAACCTCAGCTTCACCTGCCTGACCGCCGGGAGAAATCGGGGTCCAACCCGCTGGCCTCCTGAGCATCCCACACGAGCTGCCGCCCGTCGCCAACGAAGGGCTGGGCGTGCGCGAGGGGATACGGGATCCCCAAGCGGTCACGAAGCCGGTCGATGAAAGACCTGAGCTCGTGCATCGGGACCCACAGTTCTCGCCGGTACTGACGGAGCATTCCGGCTTCCACAAACTCCGCCCACGTCACCGACCGCTTGTCGCGCGGCGTTGTCCTGATCACAGGTGGATAGGCCTTGCTGCGGCGCGTGCCCCCCTCCAGCCAGTAGTGCAGCGTGGCTTGGGCGACTCGCAGGAGCCGCGCGGCCTCTGCTTCGCTGAAAATCTCGCGATCAAGAACGTCGATGTTCACGATGGGGATCTTCGCACGCGGATCCCCGGCGGGATGCAAGATCTCGCCGAGAGCCCAGCCCAACGAAGCCTCCCGCGGCCTCCTAGTCGCTCGCCTGATGCTCTCACTGAGCGTCGGCGAGGTTGTGTTTCAGGGCGCAGCGGTCGGCGCAGCCCCTTGGTGCTCTCGGGAAGTGGGCCGAGGAGCTTGGCCTCAGAGGCATTAGCGCCGCCATCGGCGTCGGGGCTTGGGCTCGTCCATGCCGAGGATCTCGCGGTAGCGTCGCTCGCGCTCCGCCGCAGCCTCGGCCGTTTCGGCCAGCGCCGCCTCGCGCTCCGCTGCCGCCTCGGCCGTGTCGGCCACCGGCGCCGGCGCCGGCGGTGGCTCATATGGTGCGGCTCGCGGAGGCAGATTGGGTGTGGGCGTTGGCACGGGTGCGGGGCGGACGGCGGTCGGCGCTGGTCCGCAAACCCACCCGCGCGATGTTGGGAATTGCGGACCGGCTTTCGGACCGCGCTAGATCGACCATTCCTCTGGCTCGCGCGTAGTGGGTGTCTCGCCGAGCAGCAGGTCAGCAATCTCGTGCATGACGGCGGCGAGTTCGCGGTACCCCAGCGCGACGGCGTGCATGATCCAGCCCTCCATCGCGACCCCCAGCCGCTGCACGTCACGGTCAAACTTCTGCCACAGATGAGCCGGGCCGGGCCGGTTGGCGCCGGGACGCAACTCGTGCAACACGATCATGTGACGCTGATCGGGTCGCGGGGTCCAGCTAAAGCCCTTGACGCTGGCCGCTCTGCCCAACGAGCCGGCCTGGTGCTCGCACGCGTACGCGAGCGCGCGGACGCGATCGGGGAACCCGGGATCCGGCGGGGGATCGTCGCTGGCTGCTTGAGCGGCGTCCCACAGCTCACTGGCGTGCTGCAGTGCCTCGATGATCTCCTGCTGCTCGCCTGGGCTGACCCGATAACCGTGAATGTCCGCCGTGGATAGCTGTTTGATCGACTGAAGTACCGGCGGCCGGTTGCGATACCGAGGATGAGAGCTGCGCGGGGGGCGCCGCCCGACCGGCGATGACTCAAGCCGAATCGTCTCCAACATGCGATCCAGATCGGAGCGACGGATCGGCAGCTTCCGCTGCCCCGCTCGCGTGGCCGGCAGCCGCCCCTTAGACACCCACAACCTGACCGTCGCCGGATTGACGCGCAACTCATCCGCGATCTCGGCCACCGTCAGCCACGGATCGTCGAAGTCCTCCGGGTCTTCAGGGTCCGACATCGAGGTCGATACCAGCCAGATGCGCTATCGCAATCAACACCAATTGCGTTATCGTACATAGACCGTCGAGATTATGCCGTCGCAGGAGCGTCACCACGATCGTGTATCAGCCGGACACCATCCGGGATCGGGCGCTGTCGGCACGACTGAATCGCAGCACGAAGCCCTGGCGCTCTCGCCATTACTACGGCCGAAAGACGTCGCCCGCCTGCTCTCCGTGTCCCGCGCCTGGGTCTACGAGGCAGCTCGCACCGGCAGGATCCCCTCGTTCCGGCTCGGCAGCGAGGATGGTCCGCTTCGGTTCCTCGCTGAGGACATCGAGGCATGGCTGGCCGAAGCTCGCGGGAGGTGGCTGCCCTGCCGAAACGACCGGATGCCCGGGAACCATTCCGATGACGCGATCGGTACGGCGGGTGGCTCAGTCGTCCCTATCCGGGGTCAGCAGTCTCTTCTCTAACGACAGGCGGTCTGCCGCGCGCGCAATCGCCTCTTCCGTTGCGATCGCCCCGGCGGCGAGCACGTGCCGCTCGAGGTGACCGTAGTAACGCTCGGTCGTCCCGATGTCCGCGTGACCGAGCTGACGCTGCACGTACATGAGCGAATTTCCGGCGGCGAGCCACGCTGCGGCGGCCGTGTGACGCAGCGCGTGCAGCGGCATGTCGCGAAGCGCAGCGTCTTCGAGCGCGTCCTTGTGCCAGTCGCGCGAGACAGTATTCCGGTCAAGCGGTCGGCGGACACCAGCGCTCTCCCACCGACCCTGGCTTCGTTTCAGGGTCCGAATCGGCATCGTGAAGAGAACGGCTGTTGCTCGGTCTCCCGCCGCCACCTCGGAGGCGCGAGCGACCTGATCTCGCAGGACCGAGCTCAGGCCGGGGCCGATCTCGACCGAGCGGAACCGGTCTGACTTGGTCGATCCAAGCGCTGATCCCTTACGGGAGCGGTAGACGACGATCGCCCCGCCCGTCTCCTCCAGCTCCAGGTCGCTGATCCTGAGCGCCAGCGCCTCGGAAATCCGCAATCCGCTGCCGATAAGCAACTCCGCCAACGGGCGGTACACGTCGGAGCACGCGTCGAGATAACGGGGAATCTCGTCGAGCCGCAGATACTCGCGCTCGATGTGCGCCGGCGGAAGCCGCTGCACGCGCAGCGCCGGGTTGACGGCGAGCAGCCCGTCCTCGACGGCCGAGTTGAGGCAGACCACGAGCGTTCCCAGTGCGTTATTGACCGTCTTCACCGCCAGATCCCCAGCCTCTACCTCATCGGCAAGGTCGGCGACAAACTCACGGATCGCATCAGTCGATAGCTCGCAAAGCGGCGCGGCACCGAACGCTGGCAGCAGCCGCTTTCGCCCCGCGATCTCATAGCCCGACCACGTGCCAGGCTCAAGGTACGGGCGCCGACGATGGAGCCATCGCTCCCAATAACCGCCGAAGGTCTGCTTCGTGTGCCGTACTTCGCCGCGCTCGATCTGCTCAATTAGCCGCCGCGCATCACGTGCAGCACGCTCGCTCGTAAAGCCGCGCTTGGACGTCTGCGTGCCATTGCTGCGTCGGTATACGAACCGCCAGCGCGGGCCGTCGGCGGTCCGGTAGGCATACACGCCGCCGCCACTTCCATGGCGAGCCGTGTCGGCCCTGCGGGCCCCAGGCGAAATCTCCGCGAGGGCCTCGTCAAAAGCCCGTGCTGCATCCTCGGTCGCGAAGCGCCGAGCACGCCGTCGGCCTGAGGCGTCGCGCCAGCGAACCTCCCAGCCGCCCCGATGGAAGCTTGCGCTCACGCGTACGTCCTTCCCGTCGTCACGACGGCTTGATGGACGTATCGAGTGGACGTATTTGCCACGTGACAACAGTACGTCCACGGACGGACGGAAACAATGTCCGCTAGTCAGGGCATAGAAAAAGCCCCGACGTGCGGGGCTTCTTCCCATGCGCCCGAGAGGACTCGAACCTCCACGGACCAATTAGTCCACAAGGCCCTCAACCTTGCGCGTCTACCAATTCCGCCACAGGCGCGTGGGGCGGCGAGTATAGCCGCGCGCAGATCGCCCATCGTCCGTCCTGTGAGCGCGCTATCGTAGCGAACACATGTTCGACGCAGGAGCCTCAATCAGGCAGACCTAGCAAGGAGTGGGCGAATGGACCTGACCAAGCGCCAGCAGGAGATCTTCGACTTCATCAAGCGGTACTCGGCCAACCACGGCTACCCGCCGACGGTGCGGGATATCGGTAAGGCGGTAGGTCTCGCCTCCTCGTCGACAGTGCATGCTCATCTCGCGAATCTCGAGCGGATCGGCCTACTGCGCCGGGACCCATCCAAGCCGCGAGCAATCGAACTGCTCGACCGCGCCGCCGCGGGCGTGCTGAGCATCGTGAAGCCGCAGGGGCTCCCGGTCGTCGGCCAGGTGGCCGCTGGGCATCCTGCGGTCGCCGAGGAGAACATCGAGGAGTACATCGAGACGCCCGAGTTCGCCGGCGGCCGCGATGGCGAATATCTGCTCCGCGTGCGCGGCGAGTCGATGAAGGACGTCGGCATCATCGAGGGCGATCTCGTGGTCGTGCGCCCGCAGGAGACGGCGGAGGACGGAGAAATCGTCGTCGCGCTCGTCGGCGAGGATGCCACCGTCAAGCGCTTCTTTCAGGAGGCCGATCACGTGCGCCTGCAGCCGGAGAATGCGGCGATGGAGCCGATCCGCAGCCGCGAGGTTCGCGTTCTCGGAAAGGTCGTTGGCTTGATGCGGAGCATCTCGTGAACACGCTGACGGCCAGGCCGGCGATCCCCGCGCTTACGGCCCTGAGCGGGGGAGCGGGCGCGGTCGCTCCGCGAAGGACCGCGGGGCGACCCCGGTCACTCTTCGACGGTGCGGGCGGCGGGCCGACGCTGGACCATCTCGTGTCCGGCGCCTGGGAGGAGCTCACCGCCCATGCCGTCGTCGAGTGCCCGCTGTGCGACGGGGAGCTGGTGCCCGAGTACGGCTCGCACGCGCTGCCGGTCGCCGGACGCTGCAGGAGCTGCGGCACGACACTCAGCTGAGTCGTGCCTCGGAGCTGACGCTCGCCGGCTGCGCCGTGCGGCGGTCGAGCCCCCGGCGGGGTCCTTGCACCCGCGGCGGTCGAACCGCTGGCGGGGTTGCTTGCGCCTCACGCGCAGCCGGTTATCCTCGTCTGTGCAGGCCAAGCAGTCGCGGAGGTCGAACCCTTCGAGGAAAGTCCGGACATCACAGGGCTGGGTGGTCGGTAACGCCGACCCGGGGAAACCCGCGGGAAAGTGCCACAGAAAAGACACCGCCTCAGCCTGGGGCCGCTGCAGAGCCTCAGGCCGGTAAGGGTGAAATGGTGCGGTAAGAGCGCACCGGCGTCGCGGTGACGCGGCGGCCAGGTAAACCCCACTCGATGCTAGGCCAAGCAGGACCGTTTGTAGGTGAGCCCGCCAAGGTCCGGGTAGGCCGCAGAGATGGATGGCTGCTCAAGACAGAATCCGGCTTACAGGCCTGCTAAGGGAAAGCCCCGCTTCGGCGGGGCTTTTCTATGGGCCGAGAGCTGGGCCCGGCCAAGCCCGAGATCAATGACAATAACAAGACCCAGTATTAGATATTATCGTGCCCGTGCTCGCGCTGCTCGACCCCCGCACCACACGCCGCCTGCTCGCGGTGCTCGCCTTCCGCGCGGCGCTCGCGGCGCTCGCGGCGCTGTTCGCGGCGGGCTGCGCGGGCAGCGCGTTCACCGGTAGCTCTCGCGGCCGGATCTTGGCCGTGGGAGCTGAGAATGAGTACGCCAACGTGATCTCGCAGATCGGCGGGAGGTACGTGCAGGCGGTGGCGGTCGAAAGCAACCCGAACACGGATCCGCACTCGTTCGAGGCCAGCCCGAGCGTGGCGGAGGAAGTCAGCAGCGCCCGGCTGGTGGTTCAGAACGGGGTCGGATACGACAGCTTCATGAACAAGATCGAGTCTGCGTCCTCCAGCTCCTCGCGCAGGGTGATCGATGTACAGACGCTGCTTGGTCTGCCGGACTCGACTCCAAATCCCCACCTCTGGTACAAGCCGACGACGATGCCGGTCCTTGCCGCGGCGCTGGTCGCCGACCTGTCGGCGATCGAGCCTCAGCACGCGGCCTACTTCCGCGCCAACGCGCAGAGCTTCGACCGATCGCTTGCGCCGTGGTACGCGGCGATCAAGCACTTCAGGGACAGCTATCCCGGCACTCCCGTGGCTACGACGGAGCCGGTGGGCGACTACATGCTCGAGGCCGCCGGGACGAGGAACCTGACTCCCTTCACGCTCCAGGCGGACATCATGAACGGAGTCGATCCCGCGCCGCAGTCGGTGACGTTGGAGAACTCCCTGTTCGCCGGCCACCGGGTGAAAGCGTTCGTCTATAACGAGCAGGTCACCGACTCGCTCACCGCCTCGTTTCTCGATCAGGCCAAGAACTACAGGGTGCCGGTGGTCGGGGTCTACGAGACCATGCCCACTCCGGGCTACAGCTACCAATCGTGGATGCTCGCCGAGGTTCAGGCGCTCGAGCGCGCAGTTGCGGACAGGGTGTCCACGGAGAAGCTGTGACTGTGCAGGAGACAGCCGACCACGGGGAGATCCTCTCGGTCCAGGACGTCAGCGTCCGCCTGTCCGGACGAGCGGTGCTCAGTGACGTCAGCTTCGGCATCGGGGCCGGCGAGTTCACCGGTCTGATCGGCTCGAACGGCGCCGGCAAGACCACGCTGTTCCGGGTCATCCTCGGCCTTCAGAGCACCACCACCGGGAAGGTGCTCGTGGCTGGACGGGCCCGCTCGCGGCGAAACCCGCTGATCGGCTACGTCCCCCAGAAGTTCCTCCTCGATCCCGACATGCCGCTGCGCGCCCGCGACCTCGTCGGCCTCGGTCTGGACGGGCATCGATTCGGGATCGCACGGCCCTCGCGGGCACGCCGCGAGCTGATCGACGAGATGCTCGCGGCGGTCGGCGCGCAGGACTTCGCCGACACGCGCGTCGGGAACCTGTCCGGTGGCGAGCAGCAACGCGTGCTCATCGCTCACGCACTGATCAGCCGCCCGAAGCTACTGCTGCTCGACGAGCCCCTGGCCAACCTCGATCTCCCGAGCGGACAGGAGGTGGTCGCACTGCTCGCACGCATCGCCTCCGAGCAGCGGATCGCCGTTCTCATCTCAGCGCACGAGATGAACCCGCTCCTGCCGGTGATGGAGCGAATCGTCTACCTGGTCGGCGGTCGGGCGGCGAGCGGGACGACGGAGGAGGTTGTCCGAACCGACGTTCTCAGCGAGCTCTACGGCCGCCAGGTGGAAGTACTGCACATTCACGGCCGGGTCCTCGTGGTGGCCGGCCCGGGCGACGATCCCGAATCGGCGCGAGGACACGAAGGCCCCCTGATCGGGGTCACGATCGTCCAATGAGCCACTTCCTCACGCCGGTCTTCGAGCCCGGCTTCTTCGAGTCCACGACGGTGCACGTCGCCGCTCTCGTGGGTGCTGCGGTGGCGCTCGTGGCAGCGGCGGTCGGCCTGTTCACGGTCATGCGAGGACAGTCGTTCGCGGGCGAGGCGCTGGGCGACATCGGGACGACCGGTGGCTCCGGGGCGTTCCTGATCGGCGTCGGCCCGCTGTGGGGCTTCGTGGCCATCTCGATCGTCGCGGCCGCCGCGATGGAGATGATCGGCATCCAGCGCCCGCGCGGACGCGATCTCGCGACCGGCATCGTGCTCGGCGCCGCACTCGGCCTGGCGGCGCTGTTCCTGTACCTCGACGCGACCTACCGCAACACGACCGGCGCCACGGTGACCATCCTCTTCGGCTCGATATTTACCATTGCCGGGTCGACAACCCCCGTGATCATCGTGCTGAGCGCGACCGCGCTTGCGATCGTGGCGGCGCTCTACCGGCCCCTCCTGCTCAGCTCGGTGAGCACCGACCTGGCCGCCGCGCGGGGCATCTCAGTGCGCCTCGTCGGCGCCCTGTATCTCCTGGCCCTCGCGATCTCGGTCGCGCTCGCCTCGATGACCATCGGCACGATCCTCAGCACCGCACTCCTGGTCGGCCCCGCGGCCACCGCGCTGCGCCTCACGAGACGGCCCGGCGCGGCGATGCTCGCCGCGGCGGGAATCGGGATCGGGGCCACCTGGCTGGGAATCGTGCTGGCTTACGACAGTTACGACTGGCCGCCGGTCGGGCACGGGTGGCCTGTGAGCTTCTTCGTCGTGACGATCGTCTTCGTGCTCTACCTGCTTTCCGGACTCCCTGAGCTCTGGCGCACGAGGAGGCGGCGTCGCGTGGACCGAGCGATCGCGGGCGAACCACAGCTGGCCGGAGATGGGTGAGTGATGTTCTCTAGCTTCATGATCAATGCGTGGACGGAAGCGACGATCGTCGCCGTCGTCGCGGGCGTGGTCGGATTCTTCACCGTGCTGCGCGGGTCCGCGTTCGTCGCGCATGCGGTGCCAAACGGATCGTTCGCGGGCGCGGCGGGGGCGAGTCTTCTAGGGATCAACACGATCGTCGGCCTCGGTGTGTTCGCCCTGCTCGGGGCGTTCGGCATCGGTGTTCTCGGCCGGCGAGGTCGTCACGACGTGGTGACCGCCCTCGCGCTCGTCTTCATGCTCGGACTCGGCGCCCTCTTCGTCAGTATGAGCGTCGAGAACGCGCCGGAGATCTACTCGCTCCTGTTCGGCGAGGTCCTCGGCATCAGCAGCAATGAGCTCGGCCCCACCGTTGCGCTGGCCGTCGTGTGCATCGCCGTCGTCGTGGTGGTCTACCGGCCGCTGATGCTCTCCTCGGTGCTCGCCGAGGCGGGCGAGGCGCGCGGCGTGAGCAGCTTTCGGATGGAGATGTGCTTCCTAACCGTCGTTGCCCTGGCCACGACGATGACCGTGCCCGTCGTCGGGACGCTGCTGATCTTCAGCCTGATGATCGGCGC
>PMOY01000354.1:15769-20256 GCA_003165655.1 Solirubrobacterales bacterium | reverse complement strand
GTGTGCATGCCCGAGCCGTTCTCGCCGAACAGCGGCTTCGGCATGAAGGTCGCGTGCCAGCCGTACTTCATCGCGTACTCCTTGACCGTGATCCGGTAGGTCATGCAGTCGTCGGCCATCTTCAGCGCATCCGCGTAGCGCATGTCGATCTCGTGTTGGCTCGGCCCGACCTCGTGATGCGTGTACTCGGTGTGGATGCCGAACGCCTCGAGCGCGATGACGGTCTCGCGACGGAGGTCCGAGCCGGCATCGAGGGTGGTGAGATCGAAATAGCCGCCCTCGTCGAGAACCTCCGTCGACTTGGAGTCCCGGAAGTAGAAGTACTCGAGCTCGGGCCCGACGTAGTAATGGTCAAATCCCATTGCGGAGGCGCGCTCCACAGCGCGCCGGAGCACGTGGCGCGGATCGCCCTCGTACGGGGTGCGCTCGGGGGTCAGGATGTCGCAGAACATCCGTGCGACGCCGGTGTCGGTTGGGCGCCACGGAAGGAGCGAGAACGTCGTCGCATCGGGCATGGCGATCATGTCCGACTCCTCGATCGCGTTGAATCCGGTGATCGACGAGCCGTCGAAGCCCATCCCGCCCTCGAACGCGTCGGCGAGCTCGGTGGCATTGATCGAGAAGGACTTCAGCTGGCCGAGGATGTCGGTGAACCAGAGCCGGATGAACCGGATCTCGTGCTCTTTCGCAAGTGCCATGACGTCATCGGAAGTCAGCGGGGCGTCGGCCATCGTCGTCAGGCTCCTGGTCGGTTCAGCTGCGGGTCACGAGAGACGAACCTTACCGGCGCGGGCGCTCCGCGAACGTGCGCTGAGCTCGAGCGTGAGCTGGCCGGGAGACCAAGCGGCGAGCTAGACCCGGGCGTGCCGGCGCGGGCGGAGCCAGCGACGCGCCCAGCGCTCGAGCTCGGACAGCGCAGGCTCTAGCTCCCGGCCCATTACCGAGAGCTCATACTCGACGCGTAACGGCGGACCTGGCCTGACGGTTCGCGCCACGATGCCACGCGACTCGAGCTCCTTCATCCGCTCGGACAGGAGCCGATCGGACAGCTCGGGGACCGCCTGGGCGACCTCCGAGAAGCGCAACGGCCCGTCCATGAGGACTCGGAGGATCGCCCCCGTCCAGCGACGGCCCACCAGCTCGACTGCCTCGTGATAAAGAGGGCAGCAACCCGCGGCCCCTGCCTCACGACCGTCGTGAGCCGTATGGCCGCGGGTGCTCATATGCCAACCTTACGCCGCTTTGAGGGCCCGCGACGCCTCGTTCGAGCCGTCCACCGGAACCTCGCCCGCGACATTGACCATCGCGGTGAACGCCTCGAGCGCCAACGCGGCGATCGCCTCGAGGATCTGCTCGTCGTCCCATCCCGCCTCGCGGGCCTCCTCGTGGAGATGCATCGGCGGCTTTCCGTCATTCTGAACAAGCGCGTGCAGGTAACTCAGGAGCGCCTGCTGGCTGGGGTCCCTCGAGCTGAACTGACGCGCGAGCGCCACTTCATCGAGTCCGAGGCCCGCGGTGCGCGCAGTACGAGAGTGCATCGCGATCCCCGGCTCGGAGCGATAATGCTCGGCCACGGCGAGCGCGATCCGCTCGAGCGTGGCCAGGCTCAGCTTGCCGTGGCGGAGCTCAGACCGGAACCGTGCATAGGCACGGAGCGCGGCCGGCGAGCCCGCGAGTACGCCGAGGAAATTCGGCAGCTGACCGCCCGTCGCCAGGGCGCCACGTAACACGGGCACCGAGCCCTCTGGCGCGGTCAGATCGTCATGGATTTGGAATCTGCTCATTTGGGTCTTCATCGTTGACCACCGGGGTGGATGCGGTTCGACAGCTCAGAAGCTGCCTACCCTTCACTTTCTGGACTTGCTTACGGTTGATAAGTATATCTGGTGCGAGGCGATCGTACAAGGGAACCGAGCGCCTCGTGGCTCACCCTGGAGCAATCGTCGGCGACGCATCGCAAACTGCGCGACGCCCACGGAATATGCGACTACTTTCCTTATACGCGGGCCAATAAACGCAAGATCATCGCAATCTCGGATAGGCCTAATTCATCTAGGCACAAGTTCGCGGATCCGCGCGGAGATCCTGCCCGCGGCGCGGCCGCGCGCGCACCTTAAGGGACCGCCGGTGAGGCGTACGCGGCGCGGCCTGGGCGGCGCACCGGCGCACGGCGCGGCGCGGCGCGGCGCGGCGCGGGCTACTGCCTACTTGCCGGCGACCGTGCTGACGAAATCGGCGACGTCTTCGGCCTGCTTGCCGACCACGAGATCGGCGGGCATGGTCCCGGAGCCGATCTGGAGCCCGTTCTGGATCGTCGTCAGGACCAGCGACTTGGGCGGCTGCAATATGTCGAGGTTCGGGCCCACCTTGCCCACGGCGTTGGCAGCGGCAAGCGTGTGGCAGATCGCGCAGTGCTGTCCGAACAGCTCGCGTCCCTCGTTGTCGGCCTTCGTCAGCTTGACTCCGTCGAACTGGCCGCTCGCGTTCGCATGGTTCCCAGCCAACAGAGTGATCGGCAGCGCTAACCCAAAACCAGCGTAGATCACCACGAACAGGGCGGTCACCGCGCGGTTACCGGCGCGTGCGCTCGGTCGCGATTTACGGGCGCCCCTGAGCCCGCCACTCATGGCGATGGACAAGACCCCGAGTCCGAGGATCAGCCAGAACGCAATGAACAGTGCGACGCCGAGCACGGTGCGCGGGCACCTTACCGATCCGGGGCCCGGAATGAGTTGTATGACCCTCAGCAGCTCGGCGCGGCAAGAGGGGTCTGTGTCTAGGGTCTATCGCCGCCGCCCGGAAGCGAAGCTCATCACGGCCGGCGCGACGGCGCGGAAGTCGTCTGCGCCCGGGGTTGCGGAGTCGGAGGCGTCGGCCGCAGCGGCCACCTTGTTCTGGGCGATCCGCCGTCGCTCGCGCTCGTCGAGCATCGAGAAGTCCTTCACCTCGGCGAGCGGACGATCGGGAGTGGCGATCGGCGTGATCCGCCGCACGAGCACGTTGATGGCCCCGCCCGCGGCTGCGAATCGCTCGAGCTTGCCCTCGACGAACACGAGCGGCTCGGTCCTCACCGTCAGCCGATGGCGCTCGTAGACGAGCGGCGGGACGATCAGGTTGATCGTCCCGTACTCGTCCTCGAGCAACACGAACACGATCCCATTGGCGGTGCCCGGACGCTGCCGGGCGACGACGAGGCCGGCTGCTCGAACTTTTTGGCCATGCGCGCGCGTCTCCAGGTCCCGGCTCGTCACAGCATCCGCGGGCAGCTGCTCACGCAGCAGGGCCAGGGGATGGTGGGATGTCGTCAGCCCCGTCGTTCCGTAGTCGGCGAGCATCGACTCCCACGTGGATTGATCGCGCAGGGAGGGTGGCGCTGGCAGGTCGAGGGGGAGCGCCAGCTGGGTTCCGCCGGCGACAGTGTGACCGGGAGTCGCCACCCCGAGCTGCCACAGGGCAATCCGCCTGGCCGCGCCCGGTCCTGCCCCCTGCTTGCCTCGCTCGTCCTCCGCCCGCTCGCAGGGGGCGAGCGAATCACACGCCCCCGACCATGCGAGCAGCTCGAGCGAGGACGCCCCGGCGCTGGCACGCGATGCGAGGCCGGCGAGGTTGCGGAAGCGGCCGCCCGACCGGCGGGCGGCGACGATCTCCTCCACCTCCTGCCTGCGCACGCCGCGGACATAGCCGAGGCCGATCCGGACACGCCCGCCGGAATCGATGTCGCACTCGACCCCGCTCTCGTTCACATCGGGCGGCAGAACCGCGATCCCCCGTCGCTGCGCCTCGTGAACGAGCGCGTCAGGAGGATAGAAGCCCATCGGCTGCTCATTCAGTAGCGAGCACAGGAGCTCGGGGCCATAGTGAACGCGCAGCCACGTCGACTGATAGGCAAGCAGGCCGAATGCTGCTCCGTGAGCCTTCGGGAAGCCGAAACCGGAGAACCCCCGGATCATCGAGAACACTCGCTCGGCGGTGGCCTCGTCAACCCCTTGCATGCGCTGCGCTCCCGTAACGAACCGCTCATGGTGAGCGCGGATAGCGGCGTCCGAGCGCTTGCGGCTCATCGCCCGCCGCAGCCCTTCCGCCTCCCCGGGCGTGAAGCCCGCGAAGGCGATCGCGACTTCGAGCACCTGGTCCTGGAAGATGATCGTCCCGAGCGTTTCGCGCAAGACCGGCTCGAGCGAGGGATGGTCGTAGGGGATCCGGTAGTCGGGGTCCACGCGCAGGCGCTGGCGGCGCTCGATGTAGGGGTTGACCGCTCCCCCCTGGATCGGGCCCGGCCGGACGATCGCAACCTGGATCGTGATGTCCTCGAGGCTCTCGGGACGGGTGCGGCGCAGCGATTGCATCTGGGCGCGACTCTCAATCTGGAAGACCCCGGTGGTCTCGGCGCTCTGGATGCATTCGTACGTCGCCGGATCGTCGTAGGGGATCCTCGAGAGATCGATGTGCTGGTCACGGGTGCGAGCGATCAGCTCGACCGTGCGCTC
>PMOY01000354.1:0-15742 GCA_003165655.1 Solirubrobacterales bacterium | reverse complement strand
GTGGCGACGATCATCCCGCCCGAGTGCTGGGAGAGGTGGCGCGGGAGTCCCTGTGCCTCGGCCGCCAGGCGCGCGAGCCAGTCCCAGCGACCGGTGTGCCCTCGGCGACCGGCGGCACCTTGTCCTCGGCCGTCGGCGGCACCTCGTCTTCGGCCGTCGGCGGCACCTTGTCCTCGGCCACCGCGCCCTCCCATCTCGGCTGGAGCCACCCCGAACGCGCTCTCGATGTCGTTCCCTACCTCCCGCGCATCCCACCCCTCACTCCCGCGTGCGACCCGCTCGATCTCCCCGGGCGGGAGCCCCAGCACCTTCCCCAGCTCGCGGATCGCCCCGCGTGCACGGTAGGTCGGGAAGGCCGCCACCAGGGCCGATCGGTCGCGGCCGTAGCGTTCGTGCACGCGCGGGATCAGCACCTCGCGCACGTCTCGTGGAAAGTCGAGATCGATGTCCGGAAGCGCGGTCAGCTCCTCGTGTAGGAAGCGCCCGATCAGAAGCTCGTTCGCAATCGGGTCGACGTGAGAAAGGCCAGTCAAGTAGCAGACGATCGAGGACACGCTCGAGCCGCGACCCCGTCCTGGGGGCAGGAGCGCGCGGGCGGTGTCGGGTCCCCGCACCTCCACCGCCACCTCCCGCGCGAGCTCGAGCAGATCGTGATGTAGGAGGAAGAAACCGGGCAGCGAGAGCGCCTCGATCAGATTCAGCTCCTCGTTCAGGCGCGCGGCGGCACGATCGCGGATGCTCGTGTCGGCGTCCACGTAGCGCTCCTGGAACCGCGAGTCGCACAGCTCGGAGAGCTTGCGCATCGCATCCACATCCTCCGATCCCGGGTAGCGGTAGCCGAGATCAGCACCAAGATCGAAGCACAGGCGATCCGCCAGTCGAGCGGACTCCGCCACCGCCTCGGGGTACTCAGAGAAACGCGCTGCCATCGCTGCCGGGGATGCCAGCACATGGCTGAAGTTGCCCCGCCGCTCCGGCTCGGAGGCGTCGAGCGTCGTGTGCACGCGCACCGCAACGAACGCGTCCTGGAGAGGTGCGCGCGAACGCGCGTGCGCGTGCACGTTGCCCGTGGCCACACAGGGCACGCCGAGCTGCTCCGCCATCTTTGCGAGCCGTCGATTACGCGCGCGGTCATCGCGCAGGAAGGGTCTCTGGAGCTCGATCCGCAGCCGATCGCGCCCGAACACCTCGCGCAGGCGCAGCAATGTCGGCTCGTCGTGCACGCCGCGCAGCGCGCATCCGCTGAGGCAGACCAGGCCATCGGCATGCTCGAGCACCTCGGTGAGCGGCACGCAGACTGCTCGAGCCTGGCGCCGGCTCCGCGCCCCGCCTGGCGCAAACCGGCGATCGAGTCCTCCAGCTGACGGTCCGGGTCCGGAGCGTCCGGGTCCGGAGCCCTCTCGCGTGTGCGCGTGCGCACGCACGAGGATGCGGCACAGGCTGCTCCAGCCGATGGCGTCCTGAACGAGCAAGGTGAGGTGGCGGCCGTCGTCGAGGTCGACCTCCGCTCCATGGATCGCTCGCAGGCCGAGCCCCCGAGCCGCGCCGGCGAACTCCATCGAACCCGAGACGGAATTGTGATCGGTCAGCGACAGCGCCTCGTAGCCGAGCTCAAGCGCAGCCCCAACGAGCTCGTCGGGGAGGGAAGCGCCGTCAAGGAAGGAGAAGGCGGAGTGGCAATGGAGCTCGACATACGACAAGAACATATGTTCGCATACAGGTCGGCGGCAGCTCCCACAGCCAAGGGCCCCTGGGCGCGCAGAAGCTCCTGCCCCCGGCTCAATAGAGCAGCCGGGGGCACAGCCCCGAGGCAAACGGGCGGACGCTCCCGCCCGCCCGGCGGCTCAAAGGTCAAAGCCGCGGCGCCGGCGGACGCTCCCGCCCGCCCGGCGGCTCAAAGGTCAAAGCCCCGGCCGCCGGCGGACGCTCAACGCTGCGTCCACCACCCCCCAAGCTCAAGGTCATGGAAGACGACAACGTTACGTCCGCAGGTCGTGACGACCTCCCAGTACCTGCGACGGAGCGGGCGATCGATCCACCATCGATCCTCGATCAACCACGACTCGCGCACCGTGTCGACCAAGCGCCCGTCGACCATGAGCGGGCATCCGTCGGCAGCGGCGCTGACCGACGCCCGAGTGGGGACGGCGAGACGGTGAGGCCCGGCCATGGCCGTTGGCCCTTAACCCTCGAACGGCGTCAGCACTGCGCGGCGCTCGGGCACCCGGGAGTCCGGATCGATCTCGAGCACGCGCAGTGCCGCGTCGGGGCCGGCGGTGGCACGAGCCTGGCGAATCGCCTCGCGCAGGCGCGCGGTGCGCGCGGCGGCGGGCTCATCCTCGAGGGCTCGCTGACCGCTCGCCGGCGGTCCGAACTGCTCCACCGCGAGCCTGAGCACCTCCACCGGTGCCGGCACCAGCGTCAGGCGCGGGGCAAGGGCGAGCCGCATCCGGACAGGATCGGCGAGCGCCTCGCGGAAGACGGCGCGCTCGCGCCACGTCCCGCGCTCGACCAGGACCGCGGAGAGAACGACCGCGCGCAGCGTCCTGCCCTGCCGCTCGCGGCGCGCGAGCAGACGGTCGATCAGCAGTCCCAGCCCCCGTTCGAGCTGCATGCCAGAAGCCGCATCCGGCAGCTGGAGCGACTCGCGCAGGATCTCGGTCGGCTGGCGCGGGCACAGCGCCCCATCGCCCCCGCTCGCCAACTCGTACGCAAGCAGTCCCACGGTCCCAAAGCGATCGGCCAGTGCCGCGGGCGCTAGCGCCGCGAGCTCGCCGAGCGTCTGCACGCCGAGGCGCTCCAGGGTCACGTGCAGTCCGGCCTCGGCCAACGCGGCGCGGGCGCGCAGCAGTGCCACAGGCAACGGCGCGAGGAAGGCGCGGGCCTGCGCCCGATCACCGGACACGATCACCGGACGGCGCACCCGAGCGCGCGTTGACGCCGCCACCGCGGCGAACCGCGACGGCGCGACCCCGAACCGCGCCGGCACCCGCAGGGCGCGCCGCGCAGCTGCCAGCACCCCGTCGATGCCGCCCTGGAGTCGCAGCAACCCCTGCGCATCGAAGCACGCAAGACCCGGTCGCTCCGGCTCGACGGCCGCCCCGATCGATTCGAGTCGCACCAGCAGCCGCTCCCAGAGGTCCGCCACGCCCGCCGGGTCAGGCGGCACCAGAACCAGCTTGGGGCAGCGCGCGAGCGCCTCGCCCAACTGCATGTCGGGATGGATACCGAACGCCTCGGCGGCGAGCGACACCTCGCCCACCCGCTGCACGCCTCCCGGCAGCGGCGCGAGCGCCGCCGGGACCTGCAAGAGCTCAGCTCGATCGCCGGCGGCGACGGTGAGCTGAAAGCGGGGCAGCAGGACACAGACGATCACGAACGTATGTTCCCATCTGCTTCGGACAGACTCCTCCCCGTCGCTTCAAGAATTCGCCTCAGGGCGCGAAGCTGCCCTCCACGTCCAATCCGCCATCCACCCTCGCGCCCGCGCGCAGCATTGCTCCATGGGCGGCGGCGATCGCCGCCACGATCGAGAGCCCGAGCCCGTGCCCGTCGTGATGGCGAGCCCGATCCGTCCCCGCCCGCCGGAACGGCTCGAGCAGGGCGTCGATCTCTCCGGGCGCGATCATCGGGCCACTGTTGGACACGCTGAGCGTCGCACGGCCCCCGCGGACGCCTGTCAAGACCTGGACCCAGCCACCGGCCACGTTATGCCGAGTCGCGTTGTCGACCAGGTTGGCCACCAGCCGCTCGAGGAGCCGTTCGTCGCCCGAGATCTCCGCCGCGGCCAGCTCGGACTCGACCCGCAGCCCGTCGCCGTTGCGGTTGGCCTCGAACGCGTCGAGGACGTGCCCCACGATCTCGCCGAGGTCGAGCGTCTCGTTCTCCTCCAGTCCCCTCTGGCTGCGGGCGAGTGTGAGCAGACCTTCGATCAACCGCTCCTGCTGCTCGCCGGTCTCGAGTACTCGCTGGCAGGTCAGCCGCAGCGAGTCCGCGTCGGCATGCGGGTCGGCGAGCGCCACCTCGACCATTGCGCGCTCGAGCGTGAGGGGGGTGCGCAGCTCGTGGGAGGCGTTCGCGACGAATCGCCGCTGCGCATCGAAGGCGCCCTCGAGGCGTCCGAGCACCGCGTCGAAAGCGTCACCGAGCTCCTTGAGCTCATCGTCGGGTCCGTCGACGGCGAGGCGCTCGTGAAGGTTGTCATCGGAGATCCGCCGCGCCCGCCCGGTCATCGTCCGCAACGGCGACAACACTCTCCCCGCCATCAGCCATCCCAGCGCCGCGGACGCGAGCGCCATGATTGCGAGCGCGATGCCCGACCAAAGGAGAAGCTGGTGGAGCTCGTTCGCGCGCTCGTTGACCACGACCTTCTGGACCGTGATTCGCAATTGCTTCACGACATGTGCCTGCGCAACCGCAGGAAAGCGAGTGGCAGGCAAGCCCCCCGCGGCAAATGGCGGCACCGACACTGGACCCGCCGAACCTTCGGTGATCTGGAGTCGCCCGTTGCGCAACGCGAAGACCCCCGTTGTGCCGTCCACGTGGTTCGCGACCAGCACGTAGGTAATGCTCAGCAGCACCGCCCCCGCGAGCAGGAACAAGCCGCCGTAGAGCAGCGTCAGACGCAGGCGCACCGTTCGGCGCGGGAGTCGCGGGCTGAGGTGAATCGGTAGGTGCGGCGTTCGAGCGGACATCGCTAGATCCGGTACCCGGCGATCTGAATCGTCTCGATCAGCGGCGGGTCGCCGAGCTTGCGGCGCAAGCGGCTGATCGTGACCTTGACCACGTTCGAGAACGGATCGGCGACCTCGTCCCACGCGCGCGCCAAGAGCTCCTCCGGCGACACGACGGCGCCATCGGCGGCGAGCAGGATCTCGAGCACAGCCAGCTCCTTTGGCGAGAGGTCGAGGCGACCACTTGCCCGGGTGGCGATCCGCCGGGCCGGGTCGAGCGTGAGATCAGCCTTGGCCAGGATCGGTGGGACCAGGGGCTGAGCACGGCGGGCGAGGGCCCGAACCCGCGCCACCAGCTCGGCGAACGCGAACGGCTTGGAGAGGTAGTCGTCGGCGCCGATGCTGAGCCCGTGCACGCGATCCCCGATCGTCCCCGCAGCCGTGAGCATCAGCACCCTGGCCTGAGACCCTCGCGCGATCAGAGCCCGACAGACTTCGTCGCCGTGCACGCCGGGAAGGTCACGGTCGAGCACGATCACCTCGTAATTGACCACCATCGCCTTGCGCAGCGCCGTCGCCCCATCGAGCGTCGTGTCGACCGCCATACCCTCACGCCGCAGCCCGAGCGCGACCGTCTCGGCGAGCTCCTCGTGATCCTCGACGATCAGGACGCGCATGGGTTGGGCTTGCTCGTGGATGCGAGCCGCCGAAGCCGGCGGCTCGCGCCCGCAGCGTGGCCGATCTGAGGTTACAGCGCGGTAACGACAGTCGTTCCGCCCGTGTGACCCCGGTGGCGTGACACTTCACCGATGCCCAACTAAGGAGAACGAACATGACTGCTACTCACAGACGGGATCGGCCCGAGCCCCTCGACGGTGACGGCCAAGCGTCGACCCGCTTGACCGCTTGCGCGCGCCCACTGGCCGTCGCCCTCGTGATCGCCATTGGCGCGATCGCGGCAGGCTGTGGCAGCTCACCCAAGCAGACGGCGTCCGCGAGCTTGGGCTCGGGCTCGTCCTCGCGCTACCAAGCGATGGTCAAGTACTCCGAGTGCATGCGCACGCACGGCGTCCCGGGCTTCCCCGACCCACAGGCGACCGCAAACGGCGGCGGGGCGCTGGTCATCCACGGCGGACCAGGCAGCGCGATCGACCCCTCCTCGCCGTCGTTCCAGTCCGCGCAGCGGACGTGCGCGAAGCTGATGCCAAGCGGAGCGGGTCCGCTCGGTGGTGGAATACCGAGCAGCGCAAGGCGGCAGGCGCTGAAGTTCTCTGCCTGCATGCGCAGCCACGGCGTGCCCGGCTTCCCCGATCCGGTGTTCTCCGGCAACGGCGCGCGACTTCAGCTGACCCCAAGCTCGGGCGTGGACCCAGCTTCACCCGCCTTCAAGGCCGCGCAGAAGACCTGCGGCTCACCGCTGCCCGGGGGCATCGTCAGCGGCTCGAGCAGCATCGGCGGTCCAGGAGCCTAGTGGCGCGATGACGCTGTCGTTCCCGCGGGCGACGCGCGGCGTGCACTTGTAGCGCCCTCCGCCGTCCACTCTCGACGCACACAATAATTGACCAACCAGCAACCAACAATGCTTGATCCCGCAACTACCTGGTGCTAACCTCACGCGGATAAACGAGGAGGAACCATGAAGCTCGAGGGCATCCATCACATCACGGCAATCACCGCCGACGCCCAGCACAACGTCGACTTCTACGCCGGCGTGCTCGGCCTTCGGCTGGTCAAGAAGACGGTCAACCAGGACGCGACGTCCGTGTACCACCTCTTCTACGCCGACGAGCGCGGCGACCCGGGCTCCGACATCACCTTCTTCGAGTTCCCAGGCGCCCGGCGCGGCCGAGCCGGCGCCGGCATGGTCCACCGCATCGTCTGGCGCGTCGCCGCGGCCGAGGCGCTCGACTTCTGGAGCGACCGTCTCCGACAAGCCGGATACGAGGCCGAGCGCGACGGGCAGTCGCTGCGCTTCGAGGACTTCGAGGGCCTCGGCCACGAGCTGCTCGTCGTACGCACCGACGACGATCCCCTGATCGCCAACCATCCCGAGATCCCGGCCGAGCTCGCCCTCCAGGGCTTCCACGCAGTCCGCGCCTACGCCGAGGATCCGGCGCAGAGCCGCGCGCTGCTCGAGGACACGCTCGGCTTCGCCCCCCACGGCGACGGTTGGGAGGCGCGCGGCGAGATTCGCGGCGGGCTCTATGCCTACGACCCGTCACCGCCACAGCGTGGACTGCAGGGAGCGGGGACGGTCCACCACGTCGCCTGGGCATCGACCCCCGCCGAGCACGAGTCCTGGCGCGAGCGCGTCGTCAGCGCCGGCGCTCATCCGACCCCCGTCATCGACCGCTTCTACTTCCGCTCGATCTACTTCCGCGAGCCCTCGGGGGTGCTGTTCGAAATCGCCACGATCGGGCCCGGCTTCACGATCGACGAGCCCCTCGAGCACCTCGGCGAGAAGCTCTCGCTGCCGCCGGCATTCGAGCACCTGCGCGATCAGGTCGAGCCGACCCTGACGCCGCTCGAGAACCCCAGGGAGAGCTGGACGACGCGGTGACCCGCGCGACCGCGCTCATCCCGCTCATCCCGCTCATCCCTCTCATCCCGCCGCTATTGTCCGTTAGCCGATGAGCCTCACCATGCGGACGACCCAGCTGAAGCTCGTCGGCGGCGTGGCGTGGATCACGCTGAATCGACCCGAAGCCCTGAACGCCTGGACCCGCGAGCTGGGCGAGGATCTCGGTTCGGCGCTCGACCAGGCGGCGGCGAGGCCCGAGGCACGGGCGATCGTGGTGACCGGCGCCGGCCGCGCCTTCTCGGCGGGCGCCGATCTGAAGGCGAGCGAGGAGCTCCACGGACAGGGAAAGCCGGACGTGCTGACGCGTCTGCGCGAGACGTACAACCCGCTCATCAGGCGTATTCGCACGATCCCGAAGCCCGTGGTGGCTGCTGTTAACGGCCCTGCGGCGGGAATCGGATGCTCGCTGGCGCTCGCTGCCGATCTGATCATCGCGGCCGAGTCGGCGTACTTCCTGCTTGCGTTCGTGAACATCGGGCTCGCACTCGACGGCGGCGCTTCGGTGTTCCTGCCGGCCCGGATCGGGCATGCGCGGGCGTTCGAGCTCGCCTACCTCGGCGAGCGTCTCACCGCGACGCGGGCGCTCGAATGGGGGCTGATCAACCGCGTGGTTCCCGACGCCGAGCTCGAGTCTGAGGTCGGTGCGCTCGCCGCGAAGCTTGCCGCCGGTCCGCCGGGCTCCTATGCCAGCATCAAGCGAACGCTCAACGACCAGCTCTACCCGCGAATCGAGCGGCAGCTCGACAACGAGGCCGTGCTCCAGCAGGAGCGCGCCGAGTCCGCCGACTTCGCGGAGGGCATACTCGCGTTCATGCAGAAGCGCCCGGCGTCCTTCACCGGAGATTGACGGCCGCGCGGTGCCCGAACCGTTCCACGCCGGGGGCACGGGCGAGCCCCTGGTCCTCCTGCACGGCTTCACTGACACCTGGCGGGCGTGGACGCCCGTCCTGCCGCTGCTCGAGCGCGATCACGCCGTGTTCGCGCCGACGCTGCCCGGACACTTCGGTGGCGAGCCGTTCCCGACCGGCACACGGGTGTCGATCCCGGCCACGATCGACATGCTCGAGCGTCAGCTGGACGCGCGTGGGATCCGACGGGCGCATTTCGCCGGCAGCTCGCTGGGAGGCTGGCTCGCACTCCAGCTCGCCGCCCGCGGACGGGCGCTGAGCGTCGTCGGGATCTGCCCGGCGGGCTGCTGGGAGTACGGCCCGGCGCCACGCTCGGTCCTGCTCTATTTCCGCCGCAACGACCTGCTGTTCCGGGTTGGCCGGCCCCTGGTCGCGACCGTGGCGCGCAGGCCGCGCTCGCGCGCGCTCGCGCTGCGCGAGCTCGTCGCCCACCCCGAGACCGTGACCGCGAGCGACGCATACGCGATGTTCCTCGGCTCCGCCGAGTGTGCGGTCGTCCCCGACGCGATCCGCCTCGCCGCCTCCGGCGACATGTTCGGCGAGCTGGGCCCAATCGGCTGTCCCGTCCGGATCGCGTACTCGACCCGGGACCGGCTCCTGCATTGGCCCGAGCATTACACGAGGATCCGTCGGCAGCTGCCTGACGCGGACTACGTCGCGCTCGAAGGCCTCGGACACCTGCCGATGTGGGACGACCCCGAGCTGATCGCGCGCACGATCCTGGAGATCACGGCGCGCCCTCAGAGTCCGTGCCGGCCGAGCCAGAGCTCGAGCAGCGCGATATGCCAGAGCTTGGAGCCTCCCAGCGTCGTCAGGTGATCGTCGGGTGCCGCGAGCAGCGCTCTGACGTGCTCGGGGGAGAACAGGCCGCGGTCCCTGACGGCCGACCCGTCGAAGGTCTCGCGGACCAGCTCGAGCGTCGCTCCCTCGAGCTTGTAGAACGCGGGCACCGGGAAGTACGCCTTCGGGCGGTCGATCACGAGGTCGGGCACGACGCCTCGGGAGGCGGCCTTGAGGACGCCCTTACCTCCGTCCGCAAGCTTCAGCTCCGGCGGGCAGGCGGCAGCGAGCTCGACCAGCTCGTGGTCGAGGAACGGCGTCCGGGCCTCGAGCCCCCACGCCATCGTCATGTTGTCGACGCGCATGACGGGATGCTCGACGAGCATGACCTCGGTGTCGAGGCGCAGCGCCCGGTCGAGCGGTCCGTCCGCTCCCGGCTGGCCAAAATGGTGATCGAGGAATGCGCGGCTCGGATCCTCAGAGAGCAGATATCGCGGCTGTAGCGTTTCTGCCATCTCGGCATGCGGACGGTCAAAGAACGCCGCCTCGTAGGCGTCGGCACCTGTCCCGTCAGCGTCGGCGAGGGGCGGATACCAGAAGTATCCGGCGAAGACCTCGTCGGCGCCCTGCCCCGACTGGACCACCTTGTGCGAGCGCGAAACCTCCTCCGCGAGCAGGTAGAACGCGACCGTATCGTGCGACACCATCGGCTCGCTCATCGCCGCGATCGCCCCGTCGAGCGCGTCCAGCAACCGGTCTTCGGGGATATGGATCTGGCGATGGTCGGTCTCGAACTGCTTGGCGATCGCGTCCGAGAACTCGAACTCGTCCCCGTCGTGCTCGCCGACCCCATCGAACCCGACGCTGAAGGTCGCGAGCCCTCGCTGTCCGCTCTGCGCCAGCAGCCCGACGATCAGGCTCGAGTCGAGACCTCCTGACAGCAAGACCCCGACGGGAACATCGGAGACCATGCGACGCTCGACGGCAGTGCGCAGCGCGGCGAGCACCGCCTGGGCCCAATCCTCGCCATCCCAGCCGGCGTACTTCGACTGACGCGTGTAGTCCGCGCGCCAATATCTCTCGGTGGTGCGTCGGCCGTCGGCCGCCACCGTCATCACCGTCGCGGGCGCCAGCTTGTGCACGCCCTTGAGGATCGTGCGCGGCGCCGGCACGGCCGCGTGCCAGGTCAGATAATGGTGCAGCGCGACCTCATCGAGCTCGGTGTCCACACCGCCGCCCGCGAGAAGCGCGGGGAGCGTGGACGCGAAGCGCAGACCTCCGTTGACACCCGCGAGGTAGATCGGCTTGATGCCGAGACGGTCACGGGCGAGGAAGAGGCGGCCGGAGTCGTGCTCGTAGAGAGCGAATGCGAACATGCCGACGAACTGCTCGACGCACCGGGAACCCCAGTGGCTGTGGGCTTTCAGGATCACCTCCGTGTCGCTCGTTGACGAGAAGCGATAGCCCTCGCGCTCGAGCTCGCGGCGCAGCTCGCGATGGTTGTAGATACAGCCGTTGAAGACGATCGTCAATCCGAGCTCGGCATCGACCATCGGCTGGCCACCCGCACTCGAGAGGTCGATCACCTTCAGGCGCCGATGGGCTAGCGCGACCTGTCCTTGGGCCCAAGCTCCGGCGCCGTCCGGTCCGCGGTCATTCATCGTCGCGGCCATGCGCTCGACGGCATCACGGTCAGGCGACCCACGCGTCGCGAACTCGCCGGCAAATCCGCACATGACGGGGCTCTACCCGATCAGTGCACGAACGCGTCGGAAAGCAGCTCGACGAGGCCGGGCAGATGCCTCGGTTCCCGTGCAGCTCTCAGCTGTCGCACGGCGCCCGGTTCCTCGCCGAGCATGACGAGCGGGTCGAGCGCGTCTTCGCAGCCGAGGTCGGCGGCGTGGGGGCGGGCCGCCTCGAGCAGCCTGGCGAGCAGCTCCCGCGCCGGGACGCGCCGCTCTGCGACGGCGTCGATCAGGCGAGCGTCCATGCCGTCACGGGCGGCGAGAAAGCGGTTCTCGGCGAGCACCTCGATCCGATGTGATTGCGCGTCGGTGTGGTAGCCCTCCTCGAGCTCGAGGTGCGCGATCGACTGCGTCAGCGCGGCGAGCGCGCCGGTCTCGGCCACCGTAATTTGGGCATCCATGATCCGCACCTCGACGGTACCGAAGCGCGGCTGGGGTCGAACGTCCCACCACAGGAACGTCGGCTCAGGGAAGGCATCACAGCGCAGCAGCAGATCGACGGTCTCGACGTAATCGTCGTAAGAAACGAAGGCGCGCGGGATCCCCACGCGCGGGAACGCCTGGAAGAGAGGCGTTCGCGCCGACGCCAAGCCGGTGTCGCGACCCTGCCAGAAGGGGGAGTTGACCGACAACGCCAGCAGCAGCGGGAGGTGCACCCGCATCCGGTTCTGGAGCACGATCGCGGCCTCGGGTTCGGGCACCCCGACGTGGACGTGGAGGGCGAACGTCGGTTCCCGGCGAGCGAGCTCGCGCATCGCTTCGTAGACGAGCTGGTAGCGCGCTCCGCTCGAGATCTCCGTGGCGGTCCAGAGCGCGAATGGATGCGTTCCCGCGCTCGCGACGCGGAGGCCGCTGGCAGCCAGCTCGCGCGCGAGAGCTGCGCGCAGGGCCGTGATCTCCCGAGCGGCGGCTTCGACCCGATCGTGCGGTTGACTCGCCAGCTCGATCGCCGCCCCGTGTGTCTCCGCGGTCGCGCGCGACGCCAGCGCCGATGAAAGCCGTGGCAGGACGTCGTCGATCCGCTGCGCCAGCGACCAGTCACGAGGATCGAGCAGCATCACCTCCTCCTCGACGCCGACGCTGTACGGCGCCGACGAGTTCCACTGCGCCCACCCCGCAAGCGTCGATTGGCCGAGCTCGGCTCTCATGCTTGCATCGATCGCCCGCACGATCCGTTCATGCTACGTGGGCGAATCGGGCCGCGGCCTCTTCGAACTGCGCGGCGGCCTCGACAAAGGTGCGGAACAGCGCCGCCTGCCCGAAACGATCGACCAGACACTCGGCGTGCCACTGCACGCCCACGACGAAATCCCGATCGACGGCCTCAACGCTTTCGATCGTGCCGTCGCTCGCCCGACTCGTCACGATCAAGCCCGTGCCGAGCGTCGCGACGGCTTGGTGATGAAACGAGTTCACCTTGGTCCGCCGTCGCTCGAGGATCTGACTCAGCCGGCTCGTGGCGGCCAGACTCACCCAGTGCGTGGGTCGCTCTCCCGCTTCGGACTGGCGATGGATGATGCGCTCCCCGACGACGTCCGGCAGGTGCTGATGGAGGGTTCCCCCGCGCGCGACGTTCACAAGCTGCATTCCGCGACAGACCGCGAGGATCGGTAGTCGACGCGCGTCGGCGGCCTGCGCGAGGGCCAACTCGAACGTGTCGAGCTGACTCTCGGTCGGCCCGGTGCGCGCGTGCCTACGCTCGCCGTAGGACTCAGGATCGAGGTCGGGGCCGCCGGACAGGCAGACTCCGGCGACCCGGTCGAGCAAGGGTTCGAGGCAGTCGACCTGCAAGGGAGGAACCACCACGGGGATGCCGCCGGCAGACTCGATCGCGTGCAGGTACTTGAGTCCGAGCGCCATCTCGAGCTGCGGTGGCTCTCCGTGACGCGTCGGGGTCACCGCGGTTCCGGGACGGACCTCTGACGTCGTCACGGCGATCAGCGGTCGTGGACCATGTGTCCGTGTGTGCCGGTGCTGCTGGATGGGCTCGACCCGCAAGGACACCCAAATGCTTTTACCAGGACGCGTAGACGGAGCCTTTGGCCAAATGGCCAACATTTCCCCGTCGGCGACGTGCTCGGCGCTCAGGGCTGCGCTGCAATGACTAGTTCGTCGGCAGCGCCACACCCGCGATCCGTACCACCCGCAGGTCGGTCTTCTCGATCTCTCTCACCGCAGTCGCCATGGCGCGAGCGAGCGTCGGCGCCTTGCGATAGAACTGGGCGAACGGCTCACCGTCATCGGAGACGCGGAACAGCGCGTCCCCACAGCCTGCCTCGCTGAGAGCGTCGAGGAACGGTTCGGGATCCTGGTCGAGGATCAGCGTGAACTTGTGGCGCACCATCTCAGGCGGCGCATTCATGTTGACGTGCCATCGACGGGAATTCTCTCAGGAGCGGTGAGCGCGTGGCCGGACGGGGCGTCGGAGGGTGCGCCGATCGGCGGCGGTGGGGCCGCAGCGCCCAACCGAGCCGCTGCCCTTACCAGCCGAGGGTGCCGGCCGGCCCCTTGAACGGACCGACGAGGTCGGCGGTGATCCACCCGCCGTAGAAGTCGCCGTCCTGGGCCTTGACCTGCTCGTCGCCCATCCACGCGGCGTCCACGCGCCCGGGGTAGAACGCGATGTGATCGCGCAGCGCCGCGTACCCCGGCGAGGGCTCGGGATAGGTCCAACCGATCGCGCGCACGCGTCCGCCGCCGACCGTCGCGTCGAGGTAGTGGGCTACTCCCTTGTATTCGCACCATGTCGAGCGCGCGTCGCTGGCTGCGAGCAGATCAGCACGCACGTCGGCGGTGGGCACGTAGACGGTCGGCGGGTGGCTCGTCTCGAGCACACGCAGCGCGCGGATCGAATCGGCCAGCACCTCGCCGCCCAGCTCCAGGCGGACGCGGTGCTCGCATGGTGCGACGGCCGGCGGGCGCGGATATTCCCAGACGTTCTCCATCAGACGTTCTCCATGCACGGTGTACACGAATTCGCCCGCCGCGTGTCATCGCGGCGCGAGCGCACCGATCACAGGACTGGCGGCTGGGCGACCTGAGACCTGGTCCGAGCGATCTGAAAGCCTACTGGTGAGGCCTTATTTCCAGATTCGATGACGGATGGTGGTCCTTTGAGCGTCTGGCGCGATCTTCTCGACACTGTGTACCCGAGGGGCGAGAGCGGCGACGGGCCGCTGCCGCCGCTGATGCTCGCACTGACCGTTGTCACCGGGCTCGTCGACGCGACCAGCTACCTGCGGCTTGGCCATGTCTTCGTCGCGAACATGACCGGGAACGTCGTCTTCCTCGGATTTGCGCTCGCTGGCGCGAAAGGCCTGTCGGCCGAGGCGTCGCTCGCCGCGCTCGGCGCGTTTCTGGTTGGCGGGCTCGTCGGCGGCCGGCTCGCGATCTGGCTGGGTGGCCATCGCGGTCTCCACCTGCGCGGCGCTCTGATCGTCCAGCTCGTCTTCGTGGCGGGAGCCGTCGTGGCCGCGGCCGTGACGGGCGCCGGAGCCCGGGTCGGGTCCGGGACCCGGTACGCCCTGATTGTGCTGCTCGCTCTCGGCATGGGGATCCAGAATGCGACCGTGCGCCGGCTCGGCGTACGCGATCTGATGACCACCGTGCTGACGATGACGCTCACCGGAATCGCCGCTGACGCCCGAGTCATCGGCGGCCCGGGGGCCGCCGTCGCGCGGCGAACCCTGTCGATCGGCGCGATGGTGCTCGGAGCGCTCGTCGGCGCGCTGCTCGTCCTGAACGTCAGTGACACCGCGCCGCTCGCGACCGCGGCGGGTCTGATCGCGCTCACCGCCGTCGCCGCTCACACCGTGTCGCGATCACCAGGAGCTTGGACCAAGCCTGGTCATTGAGCAGCGGACGGCGGCGGCAGCCCGCTCACGGCGGCCAGGTCGCCGATCTGATCGACGTCGGCGGGAATCGCGACATCTTCACAGGGCACGAGGTATGTGTTCGCTGATTTGAACACCCGGCGCGCCCCCTCGTCGCCACGCAACGACAGCAACTCCTCGAACAGTCGAGATTCGAGCAGTGCGGGGTGGCCGGGGACGCCGTCGTAGCTGGCGCGCACAGCGCCGCTCGTGCCGTCGCTGCCACCGCGGCCGGCGAGCACCCTTGCGATCGCCTCCGCGGTCACGCGCGGCTGGTCTCCGAGGGTCACGAGGATCGCCTCGGCGCCCGCGGACCGCGCGGCCTGCACTCCCGCCCGCAGTGACGCAGCGAGCCCCTCCTGCCAGCCCTCGCAGAGGACCACCTCGTGTCCGTGCAGGTCGACCGTCTCGAGGATGCGCTCCGCGTGGCCGCCGAGCACGACGAGACGCCGGTCGAGCCCGGCTCGTGCCGACTCGGCGAGCGCGTGTTCGAGCAGCGGTCGGCCATCCAGCTCGGCGAGCTGCTTTGCGTCACCGAACCGCCGGCCCTCGCCGGCCGCGAGCACGATCCCGACGATCATGCCCGCGACCGGATCATGAGCCCACGCCGGTGTCCCAGCTCCGAGTGATCAACTCGGGCTCGCGGAGCGCCACCGCGAACCCTATGGGCCCGTTCGGGCCGAATATGTGGTCCTAGTGAATGGTTCAACGCGACAGTTCGAATGTATAGTGAGTCATCGACCGCGACAGGAAAGCCGTCCACTTCACAGCGTCGTGACCGATCGTATTCAGGGCATCACCACCAATGGCGCGCAAAGCGACATCGACCCGCTCGAGACTGGCGAGTGGCTCGAAGCGCTCGACGCGGTTCTCGTCCACGACGGGCCGACGCGCGCGCGTCAATTGCTCAGCCAGGTCGTCGAGCGTGCACACGGTGCCGGCGCCGGTCCGACAGCCGACCTCAACACCCCCTATGTGAACACGATCCCGGCCGAGCGGGAGCCGCCATTCCCCGGCGACCCGGCGGTCGAGCGCAGGCTCCGCTCGCTGGTGCGCTGGAACGCGATCGCGATCGTCGTACGCGCAAACAAGGTCTCCTCCGAGCTCGGCGGCCACATCGCGAGCTACCAATCGGCCGCCACGCTGTACGAGGTCGGGTTCAACCACTTCTGGCACGCGCCGA
>PMOY01000304.1 GCA_003165655.1 Solirubrobacterales bacterium | reverse complement strand
CCGTCCATCAGCACCTCGGGCTCCACGATCGGGACCAGCCCCGCCTCCTGGCAGAGGGCGGCATAGCGCGCCAGGGCGTGGGCGTTCGTTCTCAAGCAGTAGTCCGAGGGAATCCCGTCGCCGATGGTGATCACGGCGCGCCACTTACAGAAGCGGGCGCCCATCTCCGAGTACTCGGCGAGGCGCTCACGGAGACCGTCAAGCCCTTCGGTGATCTTCTCCTTCGCCGAACCGGCGAGCACCTTGGCGCCGGTGTCGACCTTGATGCCCGGGATCACACCATGCTGGGTGAGCAGCTCGGCGAGCGGTACCCCGTCGGAGCTCGTCTGCCTCATCGTCTCGTCGAACAGGATCACGCCGCTGATTTCCCCCGAAAGCCCGTCGGTGGTGAAGAGGAGCTCGCGCCACCGCCGGCGGTTCTCAGCCGTCGGCTCGACGCCGACGGACTCCAGGCGCTTCGACATGGTCGGCTGACTTTCGTCCGCGGCGAGGACGCCTTTTCCCTCTCCGACCAGCTCGCGGGCGGTCTTCTCGAGCGCTCTGATGTCTGTGCTCACGGTAGCGTCACCATCCCTTCGATCACTCTGGCCATTGCCCTCAACCGTAGCGTCAGGCACTCCGAATAGCCAGCGAATGGTCCGAGACGGGATCGGCCAAACTGCTCACCGGCGGCACTTGACCTTCCCGACGGCACGCGCCACCATCTATCACGAGCCCATGAAGATCTACGAGCTGCCAGTCAAGACGCACGCCGAAACCATCAGCCGGTTCGGCGAGCTCGCCGACCGCGGTGGCACCGCCGACAGCGCGGCACAAGCCTGGACGAAGGCCGGTTTTGGCGACGAGATGACGGCGAGATGGCTGCAAGCGCGATGCTTCGATCCCGACGCCGCGCGCGCGTTGGTCGAGCTCGGGGTAACGCCGGAGCAGGCAGCCGTCCGCACGCGCGACGGCGGCGGCGCCATCGACACCATCGCCTACAAGGTCGCCGCCGGTGCGCTGACCCCACGCGGTGGCGCCGTGCGCTGCCTGTCGAGCCGGTAGCGAGCTCCGGCGCACGGCGCGCCGAGATTTAGCCCCGCCTGCGCGCGGGTATACGATCGATCAGTCACTCGTTCGTCAACCAGGAGGAGTCACGATGGCCACTGACCCAGAAGAGAGCACGGTCCCGCCAAGCGAGCAGCGAGGAGGAACCACTCCTGACGACCAGGAAGCGCTCGATAAGGGTGACTGGGCCGGTAAAGCGGCTGAGGGCATCGTTCCCGCGGAGCAGGGTGGATCCGATGCGCCGCGCGAGATGCTGGGGGAGGATCCTGAGCTCGGCAGCTCTGTCCTCGGGGTGCCCACCGGCTCGGACGAGCCGGCGACCGAGGGCGGCGTCGACCCGAGCGGCGGCGACAACGCCGACGCGACCACCGATGGCGGCGCCAACCTGCCGCAGGACGCGGAGCCCGATTTGAAGGATGCCGCCGCGGCGGTCCGCCACAGCGACCTCGAGGCGGCCCAGTAGCCTCCGCGCGGCCGCAGGAAGACCGCGGCTCCTGGCCACGCCGGGGGTGACCCGATCGATGACTGAAATCACGTAGCACGCCGTATAGTCCGGCGAAGATGGCGGTGACGATCGCTGTGCTCTCGCAAAAGGGCGGGACCGGGAAGACCACGGCGGTTCGAACGCTGACCGACCTTCTGCGCCGACTCGACCTGCGCGTGCTTGCGGTCGACCTCGACCCGCAGGGCAACCTCTCGGATTACCTCGATATCGATCCCGACGCCGCGCCCACGATCGGTGACGTGCTCGCCGGCCGGGCACAGCCGAGCGAGGCCGTCCACGGCGGCGTCATCCCGGCCAACCTCGGGCTTGCCGAAGCCGAGCTCATGCTCGGCGGGAAGATGGGACGCGAGCTGACTTTGAAGAAGGCGTTGCACGAGCTCGACCATCTCTACGACGTGATTCTCATCGACTGCCCGCCCGCACTCGGTCTGCTCACGGTGAACGCCCTCGTCGCCGCCGATTACGCGCTACTGTCGGCGGAGGCGCAGTACTTCGCGCTCCAGGGCGTGGAGCAGGCGCTCCAGGTCATTGAGCTCGCCCGCGACACCCTGAACCCCGGTCTCGAATGGCTCGGCGTGGTGCTCAACATCGCCGACATGCGGACGCGCCACTCGCGCGACGCCTACGACTCGCTGCGCGAGCACTTCGGCGAGAAGCTGTTCGAGACGACGATCCGCGCCTCGATCGCGTATGCCGAGTCCGCCGAGCGAGCCGTGTCGATCCTCGACTACCGCCCCGACCTCGGGCTCGACTACGTGCTCGTCGCCGACGAGCTGCTGCGGCGCCTCGGGATGGAAGAGGCCCGGCAGCGGCTGGCGCCGATGCGCGCTGGTGCGGGCGCCGGCGAGCGAACGGCCTAACGGCTGCGCGGCGGTCGGAGAACGTGAACCCGGCCTGGCGGCTCGACGGCGAGGCCAAAAACCAAGTCAGAGGAGATCGAGATGCTCGAGACCGCGCCGAAGCACCAGCAGCGGCGCAAGCTGGATCCGTTGCGATATTACGATCATTACCGCGACCAGCGAAGAGGCAGCTCTCCCTACGCCGGGGGGAGCAGCTTCATGGAGCGAATGAGCGAGAAGGTCGCGTCCGGGATGGGGTCGGTGGCGTTCCTTGTCGTCTCGTCGATCCTGATCCTCGCGTGGGTGTTCTCGAACGGCGCGATCCATTACCTGTCGACAACGATCACGAACATCGGGAACGGGAAGCAGTTCGATCCCGAGCCCTGGATCCTCCTCAACCTCATCTTCTCCGCCGTCGCGTTCTATACGGGGGCTCTGGTCATCATCGCCCAGAAGGCGCAGACGAGGACCGACAGAGCGAACGAGGTCGCATCGGCGCTCCATCGAGATGAGCTCGCCAAGTCTCAGAACGACCTGCTGCAGAGAAACACCGACCTCACCGAGCAGATCCACATCCTGACGCAGAAGCTGGGCACCCTCACCGAGCAGGTCCACGCGGCCACCTGCCGGCCCCCGATGTCAAACTGACTGGCGGCCCCGACGGCCAACTGATCGCCAGGCCCGACGTCGAATTGACCGCGAGGATCAGCTCGCCACGGGCGTGGAAGCGGCCCAGCCCTGGCGCAGGAGACCGAGCAGAGCGTCAGGCGGGTGAGCGCCGGAGACGCCGAGCGCGCGATCGATCACGAACGTCGGCACGGCGCTGATCCCGAGCTCCCGAGCGATGCGCTCATCGTCGCGGACCTCCTCGGCGTAGCGCTCACCCGCGAGCGTCTCGGCGACCTCACCCTCCGGAAGCCCGAGCTCGGCGGCCAAGGCGGCGAGCGTCTCGTGGTCGCTGATCAGCTCGCCTTCGGTGAAGTACGCGAGCAGCAGGCGCTCCTTCATCGCGTCTGCGAGGCCGTGCTCGTGCGCGAGATGGACGATCCGGTGGCCATCGAACGTCGAGCCGCTGCGGGCGATGTCGAAACGGAACGCGACGCCCTCCGCGGCCGCGACACCCGTGATGTTCCGCTCGGACTCTCGCGCGTGCTCGATGGTCATGCCGTACTTCTCGGCCAGCCGTGCCGCCCGATCGCCCTCGCGCTCGTGTGGCGCCCCGGGATCAAGCTCGAAGCTTCGCCAGGTCACCTGCACCTCGTCGCGGTGCTCGAACCCAGCCAGGGCGGTTTCGAAGCGGCGCTTGCCGATGTAGCACCACGGGCAGGCAATGTCAGACCAGATCTCAACGTGCATGGGAAATCCTTGATTGAGCGAACAACTACCTGTAGTGTAGCGACCTTGTGGGGCATCCTCAGGAGGCGTTCCTCGGGTTGCCCGCCGATCGATTACTTGTCGCCCGTGGCTTGGGGCGCTACTGTTCCCGCTGGCGAATCGCGGCGCGGTCACTGTCTGCGGTGCGGTGTTGCCTCCCCCGAGCGGAACGGGTTTGCGGTCACACGCTGGCCGCGACGTTTGGTCCGCGGCATACGTTTCGTTGTCGGCACAGGGACCTGAGCTCGTGCGTGGACCGCTGCTCGCTTGCGCGGGCCGAAAGTCACCAGACGAGGACCGTCGACTCCGGGCATCCGCGCCGGGGCCGCTGCCTTCCTCCCTGCCGACGGATGGCTTCGTCGCCCGCCCTGCCGTGCCATGAACACGCTCGACCTCGCCCGCACTCAGTTCGGCATCACGACGCTGTTCCATTTCATCTTCGTACCGATGTCGATCGGTCTGACGGCGTGGGTGGCGCTCTGCGAGACGCTCTACGTCCGCACCGGCAACGAGCTCTATCTGCGGATGACGCGCTTTTGGGGCAAGTTCATGCTCATCTCCGTCGCGATCGGCGTCGTGACGGGGATCGTGCAGGAGTTCCAGTTCGGGATGAACTGGTCGCTGTATTCGCGCTACGTCGGCGACATCTTCGGCGCGCCGCTGGCGATGGAGGGCCTGATGGCGTTCTTCCTCGAGTCCACCTTCATCGGCCTGTGGCTCTTTGGCTGGGGCCGCCTGTCACCGAGGGTGCACCTCGCGTGCGCGTGGCTGGTGGCCTTCGGAACCGCCTTATCGGCGTACTTCATCCTCGCCGCCAACTCGTGGATGCAGCACCCGGTCGGTTACACGATCAACCACGCAACCGGGCACGCGCAGCTGACGAACATCTTCAGCGTGCTCTTGAACTCGACGGTGCTGCTCGCCTTCCCGCACACGGTCTTCGCCGCCTACACCACCGCAGGGATGCTGGTGCTCGGGATCTCCGCGTGGAGCCTGATCCGGGGCCGTCATACCGACCTCTTCTCCCGCTCGGCGCGACTGGTGCTCCCGATCACCTGCGCTGTGGCGATCATCACCGCCACCGTCGGGGACGGCCAGGCACGCTTAATGGACAAGCAGCAGCCGATGAAGATGGCCGCGGCCGAGGCCCTGTACACGACGACCAAGGGGGCAAGCTTCTCGATCTTCGCGGTCGCCCCGTTCAGCCACCATCCCAAGCGCCTGAACACCGACATCCGGATCCCGCATCTGCTCTCGCTCATCGGCACCTTGAGCTGGAACGGCACTGTCAAGGGGATCAACCAAGTCAACGCCGCCGAGCAGAAGAAGTACGGGCCGGGTGATTACACCCCGATCGTCGGCGTCACCTATTGGTCGTTCCGACTGATGATCGGCGCCGGGATGCTGATGATCCTGATCACCCTTGTCGGCCTGGGTCTGATGCGCCGCAGGGGCCGGCTCGAACGTTCGCGCCGCTTCCTTCAGGTCGCGATCGTGGGCATCTTCCTGCCGATCCTCGCCAACTGGACGGGATGGATCTTCACCGAGATGGGACGCCAGCCGTGGATCGTCTACGGGCTGCTGAGGACGAACGACGGCCGTTCGCCGCTCGTGTCAACCACGGAGGTGATCCTCTCGCTCACCGGCTACATCGTTGTGTACGTGATCCTCATCGCGGTTGGAGTGCGCCTGTTCCTCAAAGAGATCCGCAACGGCCCGCAGGACCCGCAGGAGCCGGTGCCGCCGGGCGGAGCCGCCGTGGCCCGCCCCGACCTCGCCCTCGCCTACTGAGCCACGGTGCCGCGATGAGCAGCAGTCCGGACTTCCTCCAGACCCTCTGGTTCCTCTTGATCGGGGTGCTGTGGGTGGGTTACTTCATTCTCGAGGGCTTCGACTTCGGCGTCGGCATCCTGCTGCGGGTGGTCGGCCGCAGCCAGGCGGAGAAGCGCGCGGTCATCCACACCATCGGTCCGGTGTGGGACGGCAACGAGGTCTGGCTGATCACCGCCGGTGGAGCGACGTTCGCCGCCTTCCCCGGCTGGTACGCAAGCCTGTTCTCCGGCTTTTATCTGGCGCTGTTCCTGATCCTGGTCGCGCTCATCATCCGCGGGGTCTCGTTCGAGTTCTGGGGCAAGGACGACTCTCCCCGCTGGCGCGCGACCTGGGAGTGGACGGCATCGATCGGCAGCTTCCTCGCGGCGCTGCTGTGGGGCGTCGGGTGGGCCGACATCGTCCACGGCGTGCCGTTGAACGCCCAGCACAACGTCACGACGAGCATCTTCGGGCTGCTCCACCCCTACGCGCTGCTCGGCGGCCTCGTGACCCTCTCGCTGTTCACCGCGCACGGCGCGATCTTCCTCACGCTCCGTACACGCGACGAGCTCGTGGACCGCGCCCGTGGAATCGCCCGCCGGGTCGCACCCGTCTCCGTTGCGCTGCTGGCGATCTTCCTGATCTGGACCACGGCCAATCAGGCGGGAGGCGTCAAGGCGTCGGCGACGATCGTCGCCCTGCTCGCCGTCCTCTCCGCGGCCGGGGCCGTGCTCGGCGTCATGCGCGAGCAGGACGGGCGCGCGTTCGGCTTCAGCGCCGGCGCGATCGCGCTGCTGTTCGTGAGCCTCTTCTGCGGGCTGTTCCCCGATGCCTTGCCCTCGACGACGAGCCACGCGTTCAACCTGACGCTCGTTGCCGCGTCCTCATCGCACTACACGCTGACGGTGATGACCGTCGTCGCTGTCGTGTTCGTCCCGATCGTGCTCGCGTACACCGCCTGGACCTATTGGGTGTTCCGCTTCCGGATCGGAGCCTCGGACTTCGCCGGGACCGGAACGCCGACGCCGATCGCGGTCCTCGCGGACAAGCTCGGCGGCGGCTCAGACCCGACGGGCCCCGCCACGGGATCGGCGCCGTCAGGCGTCGTCTGATCCGTGCGCACGCGTGCGCGGGCTTCCCGCCATGATCGCCTCCCTGCGTCCGACGGGGAGATGACGCGCACCGACCGCCGGCTGCTGCGCGAGACCCGCGCCGGACGCACGCAGCTCCTGCTGACGGCCGGACTCGGGCTCGCGACCGCCGCGATCGTCGTCGCGCAGGCGGCATTGCTCGCGCGCCTGATCACCGGGGCTGCCGTTCATCATCAGACACTCGCTCGCCTGTCTGGGCCACTGGCCGCACTCGCCTGTGTCATCGCGGTGCGCGCGCTGCTCGGCGGAGCGTTCGAGGTCTCGGGACGGATCGGGGCGACACGCGTGATGTCCGAGTTGCGCGGCCGCCTGGCTGAGCATCTGCTCATCCGCTCACCCGTTCCCCGCGAGGGTGAGCGGACCGGGGAGCTCGCCGCCGCGGTCGTGCAGGGCGTCGATTCGCTCGAGGCGTACTTCGCCGGCTATCTCCCCCAGCTCGTGCTCGCGGCGGCGGTACCGCTGGCGGTGCTCATCTGGGTCGTGCCCCTCGACCCGGTCGCCGGTGGGGTGCTGGCGCTCAGTATCCCGATCCTGATCGTGTTCATGATCCTGATCGGCAAGGGGGCGCAGGCGCAGGCGCGCTCGCGCTGGCGGGCGCTCGCGCTGCTGAGCGGTCACTTTCTCGACGTCGTGCGCGGACTACAGACTCTGCGTGCCCACCGCCGCGAGGCGGCTCAAGCCGACACGATCAAGCAGATCGGCGATCGCTACCGCGCCGAAACGATGGGCACCCTGCGAATCGCGTTCCTGTCGGCGCTCGTGCTCGAGCTGTGCGCGATGATCGGGACGGCGTTTGTCGCCGCGACGATCGGGATCCAGCTCGACGGAGGCCACCTGACGCTGCTCGCGGGACTGACCGTGCTGCTGCTCTGTCCCGAGCTCTACGGTCCGCTCCGGGCGGTCGGTCAGCAGTTCCACGCCAGCGCCGACGGTCTCGCTGCCGCCGAGCGGATCCTCTCGGTCCTCGATGAGCCCGCCACGCTCAGCGGGCCCGCCACGCTCGGCGGGCCGGCCACGCTCGATGAGCCCGCCACCCTCGCGATGCCGGCCTCGCAGCGCTCGCGTCCCCGCCAGCCGGCGGACCCGGCGACCGCGGCGCTGCGCTTCGAGGCCGTGTCGTTCTCCTATCCCGACCGCGAGGAGCTGGTGCTCGACGGCTTCGGGCTGGTGCTGAAGCCAGGGTGCGTGACCGCGCTGATCGGGCGCAGCGGCGCCGGCAAGAGCACGGTGGCGGCGCTCGCGCTCCGGCTCATCGATCCGACCGCCGGCCGGATCACCTGCGGCGCAGTCGACCTCCGTGAACTGCACCCCGACGAGTGGCGGCGTCAGGTCGCATGGATACCCCAGCGCGCCCGGCTGTTCGCGGGCACGATCGCCGAGAACATCGCGCTCGGCGCACCGAACGCGGGTCGCGGCGCGATCCTCGCCGCTGCCTCGGAAGCGGGGCTTGGCGAGCTGCTGGCGGAGCTACGCGATGGCCTCGACACACCCGTCGGCGATGGCGGCCGCCGGCTGTCCGCGGGGCAGGCGCAGCGAATCGCGCTCGGTCGGGCGTTCCTGCGCGACGCGCGGCTCGTCGTGCTCGACGAACCGACCGCCCACCTCGACGCCGAGAGCGCCGCCGCGGTTGGCGGGGCGATCGAGCGACTGGCCGTCGGACGCACGACGCTGTTGATCGCCCACGACACGAAGCTGGTCGCGCACGCCGACCGGATTGTGGAGATGGAGGACGGACGCGCGGTCGCCCGCGATCCGCGCCGGGCGATGGCGGCAGCGGCATGAGGAGCGGCACGAGCAGCGGCATGACCAGCGGCGACCTTGCCCCGAGCGCCGGACCCGCCGCCTGGCGTAGCCTCCTGAGGGCGGCGCACGCGGGGCGTGCCGAGAGCCGCCGGCTGCTGCTCTCGGTCCTGCTCGGCTGGGGAGCCGTGCTGGCCGGGGGTGGACTGCTGATCGCCTCCGGTTACCTGATCTCCCGCGCCGCGCAGCGTCCCGAGATCCTCGCGCTTTCGGTGGTGATCGTCCTCGTTCGCGGGCTTGCGATCGCTCGCGCCGTATCGCGCTACGGCGAGCGGCTCGCCTCCCACGACGCCGCGCTGCGGCTGCTCGGGCGACTCCGTGCGACGTTCTACCGGCGGCTCGCGCCGCTCGTTCCCGGCGATCTTGGCGGACCGCGCTCGGGCGATCTCCTGTCGCGGTTCGTCGGCGATGTCGACGTGCTCCAGGACCTGTACCTGCGCGCGCTCGCACCGCCCGTCGTTGCCGCGCTGACGATCGCCGCCACCACGATCGCCGCGTGGCTACTCCTCCCCGCCGCCGTCCCGGCGCTGATCGCGTGCATGCTCGTCGCCGCAGTGGCCGTGCCGGCCCTGGCCGCGTCGCTCGCGGCATCGTCCGGCCGGCGCCAGGCCCATGCCCGCGCCGCGCTCACGACCGAGATCGTCGAGACGATCGACGGCGCTGCCGAGCTCGCCGTCGCCGGTCGCGGCGACGAGCGGGTCGCGCGCCTCCACGCTGCAGACGGCGATCTGGCATCACTCGCGCGCCGCGATGCCCTCGCCGCCGGCACCGCCACGACGCTCGGATCGCTGTGCGCAGGACTGGCGGTGATCACGGTTCTGCTGGCCGGGATTCCCGCCGTCGACAGCGGAGCCCTCGCCGGCGTGCTGCTCGCCGCACTCGCGTTCCTCGCGCTCGCCGCGTTCGAGGGCGTCTCACCGCTGCCGGCGGCGGCCCGGCGGCTCCGCGCCTGCGCCGAGGCCGCGTACCGCCTCGACGCGCTCGTCGACCGCGAGCCGACCGTCCGTGACCCCGCCGTTGCGCTCCAGCTCCCGTGCGCGGGCGACCTCGTGCTCGAGGACGTTCACCTCCGCTACGGACCCGATCAGCCGTGGGTGCTCGACGGGATCGATCTCCGCCTCGCGCCCGGGCGTCGGATCGCCCTCCTCGGACCGAGCGGGTCCGGAAAGAGCACTATCGCCCACCTCCTCGTCCGCTTCCGTGATCCTGACGCGGGGCGAGTCAGCATCGGCGGCGCAGGTGTTGCCGAGCTTGCCCAGGACGACGTCCGCCGCGCGGTCGTGCTCGCCGAGCAGGACGCACACCTGTTCAACACGAGTATCCGCGAGAACATCATGCTCGCACGACGGGACGCCTCGGAGCAGGACCTGTGGCGGGCGCTCGAGGCAGCTGGCATCGCCCACTGGGCGCGCGCTCTGCCCGACGGCCTCGAGACCCTCGTCGGCGAGGACGGTGGCCTCGTTTCAGGCGGCCAGCGTCAGCGCATCGCGCTCGCCCGGGCGCTGCTTGCCGACGCGCGATTCCTCGTGCTCGACGAACCGACCGCCCACCTCGACGAGGTCACCGCCCAGCAGGTGATCCACGACATCCTCACACGGACCGGCGACCGCGGCGTGCTCGTGATCACGCACAGCGACATCGCGCTCGATCAGTACGACGAGGTGCTCGAGTTGCGAGCCGGGCGAATCACGCGGCGATGACCCGGGTGGCGCCGGCTACATCGCCTGGACGTCGGCGCCGTGGGACTCGAAGGGCACCCGCATCACCCGCGCCCAGCCGTTCGTCTCGCGCCTGAGCCGCTCGACGAGGCCGTCCGTCTGGTCGGAGTGCGACCACACGAGCACCGTCGGCCCCGCCCCGGAGATCGTCGCGCCGAGGGCCCCGAGCGCCGCCGCGCCTTCGAGCAGCTCGACCGACCGCGGGTACAGCCGCGAGCGGTAGGGCTGATGCACGCGATCGTGCAGACCCGCAGCGACGGTCGCCCAGTCGCCCGTCGCGAGACCGAGTGTGAGCATCGACGCGTGACCGATGTTGAAGATGACGTCGGCCAGCGGCACCTGCTCGGGCAGCGTCGCGCGCGCCTCTCCGGTGAGAACCGCGACCTCCGGGACGACGAGCACCGCCTCGAGCCCGAGCGGCGCATCGAAGCGCCGGGTGCGTCTCCCCGCACAGATCACGAACCCCCCATCGAGCGCGGCAGCGACGTTATCTGCGTGCCCCTCGAGCTCGGTTGCGAGCGCCCTGACGTCGGCGCCGAGCGCGAACATGTCGTTGGCCGCTATCAGCCCGGCGACGATCGCGGCGGCGCTCGAGCCAAGGCCGCCGCACAGCGGGATCCGCGAGGAGATCCGGAACGTGAGCCCATCGCTCGGGTGCAGGCGCTCGAACGCGCGGACCACGAGGTTCGTGCGATCGGCGGGCACGTCGAGGTCCGTCTCCACGGCAAAGGTCCCCGTGTCGAGCACCTCGAGCTCGAGGTGGAGCGACAGCGCCGCCGCCATGACGTCGAATCCGGGGCCCAGGTTGGCAGTCGAGGCGGGCACGCGAACGAGCCGGCGGCGCCCCGGCGTCATCCCAGAACCGCCCGCTCGATCGCCGTCAGCTCGGGATCGCAGGGAACGACGGTGCCGGCGCGCTCGAGCGCGGTCTGCGGGTCCTTGAGGCCGTGGCCCGTCAGCACGCAGACGATCCGCTCCGCGCCCCGCGCTCCGTGCGCCAAGAGCCCGGCCACGCTCGCCGCCGACGCCGGCTCGCAGAAGACGCCCTCGCGCTCGGCGAGGAAGCGGTACGCGTCGATGATCTGCTCATCGGTCACCGCCTGGATCGCGCCGTTCGAGGCGGTCATCGCGCTCATCGCGTCCTCCCATCGCGCCGGATTGCCGATCCGGATCGCACTCGCGATCGTCTCCGGGTGCTCGACCGGCGCGCCGAGGACGAGCGGCGCGGCGCCGGCGGCCTGGAAGCCGAGCATCCGGGGGTGGTGCCCGATCTCCTGGAAGCCTCTCCAGTAAGCGGTGATGTTGCCGGCGTTCCCGACCGGGATGCACAGCGCGTCGAGCTCGCCGAGCTCGTCGATCAGCTCGAAGGCCGCGGTCTTCTGGCCCTCGATGCGGAACTCGTTGACCGAGTTCACCAGCGCGATGGGATGGCGCTGCGCGAGCTCGCGCACGAGGGTCAGGGCGACATCGAAGTTGCCGCGCAGGGCGATCACGCGCGCGCCATGCATGAGCGCCTGGGCGAGCTTGCCGGTGGCGATCTTGCCCTCCGGCACGATCACCGCCCCCCGCAGACCCGCGCGCGCCGCGTACGCCGCGGCACTCGCCGCCGTGTTGCCGGTCGAGGCGCAGACGACAGCGTCGGCCCCTTCGCGCACCGCGGCGGACACCGCGCAGGTCATCCCACGGTCCTTGAACGATCCGGTCGGATTCGCACCTTCGAGCTTCAGCCACACCTCGACCCCTGCGCGCTCGGATACCCGCGGGGCGGGCACGAGGGGCGTCGAACCCTCGTGCAGCGTGACGATGGGGTCCTCCGGTGCGAACGGAAGGTGATCGCGGTAGCGCTCGATCAGCCCGGGCATCGGCTACCCGAACTCCTGCTCGAGCACCCTGATGGCGCGTGGCGGCGCCCGCAGCACGTCGAGGCGCGAGATCAGCTCCATCGCCGCGAAGAAGCGCGACTCGAGCACCGGATGGACGACCATCACGAGCCGCGCCTGGTTGCGCAGGCCCATCTGCACGACCGACTTGACCGACACATCCTGGAGCGCGAGCAGTTGCGCCACTTGGGCGAGCACGCCCGACTCGTCGGCGACCTCGAGGTGGAGGTAGAAGGCGGAGACCACATCGTGGATGATCGGCAGGAGCTGCGTCGCCGCGGGTGTCGACGCGGGCGGGATCATCGCGCTGATCACATCGCCGAGGACGGCGCTCGCGGTCTGCGGTCCGCCGGCGCCGGGCCCGGACATGGTGATCTCGGTGATCGTCTCCGACTCGACGGTGACGGCGTTGAAGGGGCCGCCGACCGACGCCAGCGGATGGCCCGGGTACAGGAACGCCGGGTACACGCGGACCGACAGCCCGTCCGGGTGGCGCTCGGCGGTTCCGATCAGCTTCAGCCCGAGGCCGAACTCGCGGGCGTACTCGAGGTCGTCCGGATGGATCTGCTCGATCCCCTCGTATCGGACCTGGTCGAGGTGCACGGGGGTGTCGAACGCGAGGCGGGCGAGGATCGCCATCTTGGCGGCGGCGTCCCGGCCGTCGACGTCCTCCGAGGGGTCAGCCTCCGCGTAACCGAGCCGCTGGGCCTCGGCCAGCGCCTCCGCGAAGGTCATGCCGGTCCTCGCCATCTCGGTGAGGATGAAGTTGGTCGTCCCGTTGACGATCCCGTGGACGCGATCGATCGAGGCTCCCGCGAGTGACTCCTGGAGCACGCGGATGATCGGGACGACGCCGGCGACCGCGCCCTCGAACCGGAGCTGCACACCATGCTCCCGGGCCGCCTCCCACAGCTCCTCGCCATGCTGGGAGAGCAACTGCTTGTTTGCCGTGACGACGTGACGTCCGGAGCGCATCGCGCGCAGGACGTAGCTGTATGCGGGCTCGATCCCGCCGATCAGCTCGACGATCAGATCCGAGCGCGCGAGGATGTCCTCGAAATCCCCAGAGCTGCGCGTGAGGACGCCAGAGATCTCGGGGCGTAGGCCGGTCAGGGCCTCGATCCGGTCGGCTCGACCGGGCAGCAGCGCCGCCAGCGCCGACCCAACCGTGCCGTGGCCGAGCAGCCCGATCCGGAAGGGCATCGCCACGGCCCCGGCTTCAGGGCCCGACGTCACGTCTCATCAGGTCCTGATAGGTCTCGCGGCGCACGACCACGCGTGCCGAGCCGCCACGGCAGAAGATCACGGGCGGTCGCGGGACGCCGTTGTAGTTGTTCGCCAGCGCATGACCGTAGGCACCGGTCGCCGGCGTGACAAGGATGTCACCCGCCCGTGGCTCCGGCAGCGGCACGTCGCGGACGATCACGTCACCGGACTCGCAGTGCTTGCCGGCGACGTGGAAGCGCTCGGTCGGCGACGCCGTGGCGCGATCGGCGATCAGCGCTTCGTACGCCGATCCGTAGAGCATTGGTCGCAGATTGTCTGACATCCCGCCGTCGACGGCGACCCAGCTCGAGACGTTGCGCTTGACACCCTCGATCGTGTAGAGCGTCACGGTGCTGTTGGCGACGAGGGCACGTCCGGGCTCGAGCAGCAGTCGCTTGCCCTGACCGAGCAGGTCGTGCGCGGCGCCGACGACGGCTTCGACGTAGTCCGCGATCGCCGGCGAATGCTGCTCGACGGTGTAGGGCACGCCGAGCCCGCCGCCGAGGTTGTAGACAGGGAAGTCGCCGAGATCCGCGATTGCACGCACCGCGGCGCGAAACGGCTCGAGCTCGAGCAGCTGTGAGCCGATGTGGAAGTGCAGGCCCACGAGCTGCAGATCGGGACTTGCCCTCACCCGCGCGATCGCGGCCGGGGCCTGGTCGAGCGCGAAGCCGAACTTGGAGTCCGCCTGGCCGGTCGAGATCGCGGCATGGGTGGTCCCGGCGACGTTCGGGTTGACGCGGATCAGCACCTCCTGGACGCGTCCAAGCTCGGCGACGAGCCGCTCCAGGCGCTCGCAGTCGTGCAGCGAATCGAGGACGATGTGGCCGACGCCGGCGGTCAGGGCCTCACGCAGCTCGGTCTCCGACTTCGCGTTCCCGTGCAGATAGATGCGAGCCGGGTCGAAGCCGCCGCTGAGCGCGAGCGCGAGCTCACCCCCGGATGCCACATCGCACGCAAGTCCCTCCTCGGCGAGCACCCGGCACACCGCCGTGCACGGAAAGGCCTTCGAGGCGAACAGGACGTCGAAGTCGTCGTGCCGCGCGGCGACGGCATCGACGAACGAGCGGGCGCGGGCGCGAAGGTCGTCCTCGGCGACGACGTATGCGGGCGTGCCGAACTCGCGTGCGAGCTCAACCGCGTCGCAGCCGCCGATCTCGAGATGGCCGCTCTCGTTCACGCGCGCGCCGAGCGGGTAGACCTGCGACAGCTGTGAACTGGTGACGGCCACGGGGGGGTCGATCATGCCATGCGCGCGCCGTGGGTTGCCGTCTCAATCGGGCGCTGACGCCGGGCGCGACGAGCGCCGGCCCGCTGATGCCCGAGGCTGCCGAGGATTCCCCCCGGCGATTGGACGGTGCCCGAGAGGAGCGGGGCGGCGGCTGGACTGATGCCCGACAGCAGGGTCGCGAGCGCGCCGCCGACCGCCGTGACCGTGGTTCCGAGCTGCTGTCCGGCGGAGCTGACGCCCGCGCCGAGCGCTCCGGTCACGCCTGGGTCACCCCCGCCAGGCCTCCATCACCGGTGGCGGGTGCGCCGCAGGCGGTGGCGGATCAGGTCGGGCGGAAAGGTGCTGACGAGGCTGCTCGACGTGTGCTTGTTAGCGGCAGCGGTCGCGCCTGCGGCGTCGCGAGCGCTCGAAGCCGATGCCACGGTCTGCGACGCTCCGGCGCTGACGCTCTGGCTCGCGGTCGATCCACCCACTCCGTAGATCGCCGTCCGCGGGAGCACGAGAGCGGGCGCCGAACCAGCGGAAGCGACCTCGGGCCAGCCGCGTTGGGAAACGATGGCGGCCGCGATCATGAACAGGACAGCCGCGCCCGCAAGCAGCGAGCCGGCCGTTCCGAACCCGGCGATATGGGCGCGAGTGACGTGCATGCTCCCCGACACCTATCGGAGATCCCGACGGAGGCCTTGATCGCCCTCGAGCGTGAGGACGAGCAACCCGGCGCGGCGCCGCCACACAAGCGCGCGGAGCGCGCCTGGCAAAATTAATCGCATGGCTCGACCAACGAACTTCGGCCGCGACCGCGGTCTTCAGACCCGGATGGTGCTCACGCTCTTCCTGCTCGGCCTGGTCTACGCCGTCCTGATCGCTGTTCTCTTCGCCGCCGGCGCCGGCGCGGTGACCATCGCCGTCGTTGCGGCTGCTCTGTTCGCGGTTCAGCTGTTCAGCTCGGACAAGATCGCGCTGTACTCGATGGGCGCCCGCGAGGTCACGCCCGAGCAGGCGCCCCAGCTGCACGCGATGATCGACCGCCTGTGCGTGACCGCGAACCTGCCCAAGCCGCGCGTCGCGGTCGCCGACACGCCGATGCCGAACGCGTTCGCCGTCGGGCGCTCACCAAAGACGGCGACGGTGTGCGCGACGACCGGACTGCTGCACCTGCTCGAGCCGGCCGAGCTCGAGGCAGTGCTCGGTCACGAGCTCACCCACGTTCAGAACCGCGACGTGATGGTGATGACACTCGCGAGCTTCTTCGCCTCGATCGCGTCGTTCATCGTCCAGGTGGGATTCTGGTTCGGTGGAGCGTTCGACGAGAGGGACAACAACAACCCCGGCTTCTTCGTCGTGATCCTCGTCTCGGCGGCGGTCTACGTGATCTCCTTCCTGCTGCTGCGGGCGCTGTCGCGCTATCGCGAGTTCGCGGCTGACCGCGGCTCCGCGATCATCACCGGCAGACCGAGCGCGCTGATCTCCGCGCTGATGAAGATCAGCGGGAACATGCAGCGGATCCCGCAGCGGGACCTGCGTGCCAACACTGAGCTCGCCGCCTTTTACATCTTCCCGCCGCCCGTCAAGTCGGCGATCGGCACGGTGTTCGCGACCCACCCTCCGCTCGAGAAGCGGATCGCCGCTCTCCAGCGGTTGGAGGCGCAGCTGCAGGGAACCGCTTAGCGCTACACGCCGGCCCTCAACCGTTACCTCTGGTGTAGCGTGCTCGAATCCGGTATATCTGCGTCTATGGGTGGCGAGCAGAGCTCCGGGGCGAGTCTGTATCTGGCGCAGGCGCGCCGCGAGTGGACCGGAGCGACCGTCTGGTTGACCGGTCTCCCGGCGTCCGGCAAGACCACGATCGGCGACGCCGTCGGCGAGCTGTTGCTCGCGGCGGGCTACGTTCCCTATCGCCTCGACGGCGACGTCTTGCGCCGCGGTCTCACCGCCGACCTCGGATTCGACGAGGCCAGCCGACACGAGAACGTCCGGCGCGCCGCGCACGCCGCCTGCATGCTGGCAGAGACGGGAGTCGTGGTGGTCGCCTCGCTCATCAGTCCGTACGCGTCCGATCGCGCCCGCGCTCGCGAGATTCACGTCGAGGCGGGAGTCGACTTCATCGAGGTGTTCGTCGACACACCCCTGCACGAATGCGAGCGCCGCGATCCCCGCGGACTGTACGCGCGTGCGAGAGCCGGCCAGATCAAGGACGTCACGGGCATCGACGACCCCTACGAGACCCCCGCCGACCCGGACCTCGTGCTGCCCACGCTGCGCCGGTCGGTGGCGGAGGCGGCTGCCGCCGTGATGGCGGCGCTCCAAGCGCGCGGTGTTGCGAATGCCCGACCGAGCCGGCTGGTTGCCGCGGTCTCGGCGACCCGTTGACTCGTCGTGGGCCCTAACTCCAACGCAGCATCGCCTCAGCTTCGGGCGCGGGAGCCGGCCTGCCGAACAGGAACCCCTGGGCTCCGTCGCAGCCGAGGCGGCGGAGCTGCTCGACCTGGGCGTCTGTCTCGACCCCCTCGGCGACCGTCCCGAGCCCGAGCGCGTGGGCGAGCTCGACGATCGCGCGGACGAGCGACGCCTGCTCCGAGCCGGTCCCGAGGTCGCCCAAGAAGCTCTCGTGGATCTTGATCGCGTCGACGGGTAAACGCTTGAGACTCGACAGCGACGAGCAGCCCGTCCCGTAATCGTCGATCGCGAGCGTGATCCCCACGGCCTTGAGTCGATGCAGCACCTGCAGCGCGACGTCCGAGCTGGGCGCGAGCGCACTCTCGGTGATCTCGAGGCATAGCGCCCGAGGGTCACTCCCACTCGCCTCGACCGCGCTAGCGAGTGCCGGAGCAAATCCCGTGTCCTGGAGCTGGCGAGCGGACAGGTTGACCGAGATCGTGACCTCGGGCTTGATCGCCCGCCAGCGCTCGAGCTGCTGCAGCGCCTGCTCCAGCACGAACTCCCCGATCGGGACCACCAAGCCGGTCTCTTCCGCCAGCGCCATGAACTCGCTCGGCGCGAGCAAGCCGCGCTCGGGATGCTCCCAGCGCACGAGCGCCTCGAAACCGACGAGGTGCCAAGGACCGTTCAGCGACACCTTCGGCTGGTAGTGCACGCGTAGCTCCGAGCCCTCGATCGCATTGCGCAGCGCCGTCTCCAGTTCGATCCGCTCCATGCCGCGCCGGCGCAAGGACTCGTCGAACAGCTCATAGCGCGAGCGGCCAAGCGCCTTGGCGCGATACATCGCCGTGTCGGCGTCACGGATCACGTGCTCCGCGGCGATCTCCGGACCTCTCGCGATCGCGATGCCGATGCTGACCGTGATCGATGTCTCGTCATCCTCGAGTCTGATCGGGAGTCCCACGGTGCGACTGATGCGCTCGGCGATCAGCAGCGCCTCTTGCTCGCTGGCGAGATCTTCGAACAGGAGCGTGAACTCGTCGCCGCCGAAGCGCGCGACGGTGTCCATCGGCCGGAGCATCGCGCTCAGCCGCTGCGCCAGCCCGCCGAGCAGGAGATCACCGGCCGCGTGACCGAGCGAGTCGTTGATCTCCTTGAAGTTGTCGACGTCGAGGAAGAGGACGGCAAGCGCCGCGCCTGTGCGTTGCGAACGGTCGAGCGCGACGGCGAGGCGGTCGAGGAACAGCGCGCGGTCGGGAAGTCCGGTCAGCGGATCGCGCAGCGCCTGGCGGGCGAGACGCACCGCGGAGCGGTTGCGCTCGATCGCGTACGAGATGGCGTGATAGAGCCGGATGGGATGGACCTCATTCTTGACGAGGTAGTCCTGGGCGCCCGAGCGGACGGCGCGCAGCGCCAGCGCATCGTCGGCGCGGTGGGCCACCACGATGATCGGGACCTCTGGGGCACAGCCTTGGATGTACGCGAGCGGCTGCAGGTCGCCCGTCACTTCGATCGAGAGCAGCACGCACGAGGCGCCGTGGTCGAGCAGCTCCCGGGCAGCGTCCTTGACGTGCTCGGCATGCGCAATCACCAGGCCTTCGATCCACGCGGTCCGCAGCATCTCTGCGAGCAGCGTCGCGCCGTGAGAATCGTGATCGACAAGCAGCACTCGTACCGGCGCTGCCATCGCGGCCAGGTCATCCGTTGCCGGCAACCCCCAATCCCTACTCAATGCTCCCAGTCCTTTAGAGAACCTCCGGGATGGACTCTACTGATGACGTCTAGCCAGCTTGAGTGGTGAGGCACCAGCGCCGACCGCCCTGCCGTGCTCTTGCCCTCGCCATGGGCGTCCACGAGGCGGCCCGGGACGCGTGAGGTCCCGGGGTCCGCAGGGGCGGCGCGGGACGCGTGAGGTCCCGGGGTCCGCACGGGCGGCGCGGGACGCGTGAGGTCCCGGGGTCCGCACGGGCGGCGCGGGACGCCTGAGGTCCGGGGGCCGGAGGGGCGGCGCGGGACGCGTGAGGTCCGGGGGCCGGAGGGGCGGCGCGGGACGCGTGAGGTCCGGGGGCCGGAGGGGCGGCGCGGGACGCGTGAGGCAACTGGTGGTGAATAGTTCACCGCCAGTTGCATCTCGACCTGAAATCGACGCTCGGCGGCGTCGATCAATCAGGCACCCAGGCTTTGCTCGGACGTCCATACAATCGCGCGATGAATCGGCTGCCACCCGCTGACAGGGCGCCGAGAACCTCGGCCGGCTCGGGTGATCGCATCCGAGGCGGTGCCGGCGTCGTGGGCGCGCCGATGACACGCGAGGCGGCCGTGGGTCCGCCGATGACGCGCGAGGCGGCCGTGCTGTCGCTTCAGAGAGTCGCCGGGAACCGGGCGGTCACACGGGTGCTCCTTCAGCGCGCGCTTCTGCCTGGGCTTGCGACGGGTACGAGGGTCTACGACCGCGACGGTCACGAATGGGTCATCGAGACTGCCGGGCAGAGGACCAACTTCGGCGTCACGCCGAACCGAACCGAATGGCAGTACCGGGTGACCGACGGCAAGTCCACGAAGACGGTCTGGGCCTCAACCGACAGCTTTTTCCCCACTGCCGCTGGCGCCGCCGCGGCCGGCGCGGTCTCGGCCGCGCAGGCCGCGCAGGCGAGCGTCGAGGCCGCACGGCCGCCGATCAATAAGACCGGGGCGTTCAGGGTCTTCGGCGACGGAGATCCCTACTCACAGAACGACGTCGAGTTCGAGCGAATCCTCGGCCTCGCTGATGCAGCGCGACGCCAGCGTGGGGGCCCGCCGGTCGCGATCGCCGTTCTTGACACCGGAGTCCACGCCGAGAGCGACTATCTGCGAGCCCGCACGCGGGCCCACGCCGATGTCACCGGCCCGACCCCGGCCTACGACGTACCCTTCGCGCCCAGGGATCCGGCCCACTTCGACGCGCACGGATCGAAGGTCGCGGCCCAAGCCGGATTCGGGACAGAACGGATCGCGCTCATCGACGTTAGGGTGCAGGTGGGGTTCATGGCCAGTGGCGACAGGTCGGCACAGATCGCCGAAGCCATCCGCTGGGCGGTCCACAGGCACGGGGCGCGGGTCGTCACCTGCAGCATCATTGTCAACTGGGGAAGCCCGGAGCTGCGGGCTGTGGTTTCAGAGTTCAGCGATCGGGTGCTGTTCCTCATGACCGCAGGCAACAGCGACACGCGGTTCACGCAGCGAGCAGTGGACGAGGGGGGGAAGAAGGGCAACGCCCTGCTCGTCGGTGGCGTCGACATGTCCGGCCGCCGGCATCCCAAGCGCGGCGCCGGGCCAGCGGTCGATCTGACCGTTCCGTCGGGCGACTATGCCTCGAGCGCCGAACTGAAGTCGGTGCCCGTGCACTACCCGCTCGCCTCGGCCCGGTTGAAGGGCGATCTCGATGCGGCGGGCGAACAGCGGCTGGGTGCGAACCCTGGGGCGTCGATGGTCGCGACCGAGACCGGCGTCTCGTTCGGGGTGCCATTAGTCGCAAACGTCGTCGCGAAAATGCTGTTGATCTACCCTGCCTTGACGATCGCCGAGATCGAGCACATCCTGGTCAACGAGGCAGTGCAGTCGCGTGGAGGCGCGCGCGAGGAACTATCGAGATCGCACGGGGTGCTCGACCCGGTCGCTGCCTACGAGGCGGCACTGCGCCGGGTCCCGGAGATCGCGTCGCCGCGGGCTGGCGCCGGTGCCGGCACCGTGGTGCGTGAGGGTGCCGGCGGTGTCTGAGCTCACATCAACCGAGCGATGTGCCATTCGGGGTTCGGTGTGCTCAGCCCCCCTCGGGGCTCGGCGCCGCCGCAGCTGCGTTAGCCTCATCGGTATGCGGGAACGAAGACCACAGCGCTGATGGGCTTCTTCGATGTCATCACGGGCAAGCGAAAGCTTGCCGGACCGGCGCCGGACCGGTTGTTCGCGATGTCGACGGCTTACGTGACCCTCGAGACCGGGCTCAGCATCACCTCACGTGGCGCGGCGGCGATCGTCTTCCAGCCGCTCGCGACCGCGGACTTCGAATCGATCGTGAAGGAGATGGAGGAGGTCGTTCGGGGCACCGCGGCGGACAGCGGGACCACTGTGACGAGCACCGATGACGCCTACGGCTACCGCTGGCTCGTCCTGCGCGGTAAGGACTTCGAGGACCTGGTCGTGGGCATCAATGCCGTCAGCGGCGCGCTCGAGTCGGGCGGCTACGGCGATCGGGTCCTCTGTGCCGTGTTCGCCTTCCAGGACGACAAAGGCAGGCCGCTGTACTGGATCTACAACTACAAGCGTGGCACGTTCTATCCGTTCGTTCCGGCACCTGGCGATCAGCAGCGCAACAACGAGCGGGAGCTACAGCTGAAGGCCCAGATCGGGCACGAGCTCCCGGTCGAGGAGGAGCTCGAGCGCTGGTTTCCGCTCTGGGGAATTCCCGTGTAGGACGGCCCGCGCAGACGGTCTGCGGTCGGGCGTGAGCTTCCGTAGGCGGTCGTCGCAGTCGGCGTTCGACTGGTCGCTGTCGTCGCGCTCGCGATCGGGCTTCAGGCCGGTGACGACGATCTCCTCATCCGTGCCGATTAAGTCCCGTTTCTTCTCTATCCTTGATGCTCGTGGTTGATCGGGGTACAGATAAGGCTGCGCATACGCGCAGTCGCAGTTGTGCACACAGGGGGGCATCCGTCCGTGTCGACGCGCCGCAATAGCTCCGCCGTAGCCGAATCGGGTCCTGCCCGTGCCGAGACAGCCGTCCGGGCGTACTGCCGAGAGGCGTGCGATCCGGCGGCCTTCGAGCCAACTGTCGCAGCCGTCCTTGAAGAACTAGAAAATGGATCCTCGGCGTTGACCGAAGTCGAGCTGGCCCGGATCACCCGCTCGACCACCGCCAAATATGTGTCCCGCGCTGTCAACGGGCGCGCCTCGCGCGGCAAGGGGGCGGCGAAGCGCGACCGACAGTGCGCGGCCACCCCAGTGCGACTCGCCGCCCGTGCCAACGGCGAGCTCGACCCGAGCGAGCGGCACGAGCTGAGCGAGCATCTCATGCACTGCCTGCTCTGCAGGGCGACCCGAATCAAGATGGATCGTGCCGAGCACGTATTCGCGGCGATCCGGGCTGGTGCGGCTACGGGCGCGCCGCGATCCGCCACACGCGCGCTGCGATCCGCCACGGGCGAGCCGCGATCCGTCAGGGGCGAACGGCGATCCGCCACACGCGAACCGCGATCCGGCCCACGCGAACCGCGACCGATCGCGCGCGAACCGCGATCCGCCAGCCGCGAGCCGCGATCGGCCACACGCGAGCCTGCGGTAGCCGCGACCCATGGCGATCATGAGGTCGCGCCGGTCGCGGTCGGTGCTCTGATAGCCGAACTGGATCTTGCCCGCGTCGAGCCGACGGTGCGGGCGTATTGCCTCGAGCTGTGCGGCAACCGGCGCTCCGAGCGAGCGGTCGCAGCGACTCTCGAAGCGCTCGAACACGGAGTCCATTCCAACACGGTGCGCGAAGACGAGTTGCTGCGAATCACGCGCCGGACCGCTGCCGAGCATGCGCCCGGATACGTCCCGCGCGGCAGGTCGGCGGGCAAGCGCGACCGCGAGTGCGCCGCGACGCCGAAGCGCCTCGCCGCCCGCGACAACGGGGAGATCGAAGCCGGCGAGGGGCGTGCGCTGGAACGACATCTCCACGGCTGCCTGGCCTGTCAGGCGACTCTGGTCAAAATCCGCCGGGCGGAGCTCGCCTTTACGGCACGGGCGGCTGCTGCGGTCGCGATCGAGCCGCGGTTGAAGCCAACCGAGCCGCGGATTGAGCCATTCGAGCCGCGGATTGAGCCAACCGAGCCGCGGATTGAGCCATTCGAGCCGCG
>PMOY01000076.1 GCA_003165655.1 Solirubrobacterales bacterium | reverse complement strand
CGGTGGCGGCGCAATCCAGCTAGCACTGCTCGCGACACCCTTGTCGCTTCATCCGGGTCGCGCGGATCGGCGAGCAGTTCCTGCTCTGAGCTCAGCACCCGTGCCATGCGCACGAGGACCAGTCGAACGGTTGCGCAAGTGCGCGCAGGCGTCGCTCATTCTCCCTCCAGTCGCGCTTGACGTGGCGGCCGATCACCACCGCGGCGACCGGTCCGGCGCCGGCCTGCCGCAGGGCCGCGGCCGCGCTCTGGGCGCCCGAGCCGGTGGTCCACGTGTCGTCGATCAACAGCACGGACTCGCCGCCGAGCGCTCGCACCACGTCGTACTTGCGGGCGTCGAAAGTCCGGTCCTGCACCGTCACGTCCGAGCGGGTCAACAGTCGTTCGTAGCGGGTCCGTGTCGGTCGGGCGAGCTCGCTGACGATCCGCCGCAGTGGGTGGTCCTCGTCGCGTGCGCGGCTGCCGGACGGCACCGTCGTAACGAGGTCGAACGCGGACGTTCCGGCGGCGCGTGCTACGCATGCCTCGTGCCCGACGAGGAACCGCCACAGCACCGCCGCGAGCTCCACCTGGAGGCGCCGAGCAACCTCGCCGCCCAGCCGCTTGTAGCCGGCCAGAGCATGGTGGAGTTGCCCGCTCGCGATGCTGTAGGAGATCGGCGCAACGGCGTCGAGTGAGCTGTTCTGCTGTGCGCAGATGAAGCAGCGAGCGTGGCTCTCCGTGAACGTGAAGCAGACCTCGCAGACGCCGGGGCCCGGGTGCGGGCCGAGCATGAAGTTGCCGTACAGGTCGGTCAGCTCTGCGACCGTCGGCATCGCGGTAGCGTCAGGCGACGAGTGCGCCCGGCGCGGTCAGGCGCTCCACGATCGTCGTGATCTCATCGGGCGAGCCGATGACCCGTGCTCCGGGTCGGGCGGCGCACTCCCGGGCCCACTCGTGCTCGAGCACGGACTCCAGGAGAAACACGGGTCGGCCGTGCTCCAGCGCGAGACGCGCCTGGATCCGTGATCCGCTCGTCAGCGACGCCTCCACGACCACCGTGGCGAGCGACAGGCCCGACATCACGCCGTTGCGCATTGGGAAGCTTCGCCGGCTGGGCGGCGCGTCGGGCCAGAACTGGGAGATCACCGCGCCCTCTGAGGCGATCCGGCGCTGGAGGTCCGCGTGCTGTGGTGGATAGCTGCGGCGTAGCCCGGTTCCAATCACGGCGAGGGTGCGGCCGCCGCGGGCGAGCGCCGCGGTGTGAGCGGCGTGGTCGATCCCGGCCGCGAGGCCGCTCACGACGGTATACCCACAATCGACGAGATGCTCGGCGATCGCCCGCGCCGCGTCCACGCCGTGCTGGGACGCGACGCGCGAACCGACGACCGCGATCGCACGCGCGTCCGCAGGGGCAAGCGCCCCGGCCAGGAAGACGAATGGCGGCCTGTCGTGCACGCCGCGCAGGTTGTCGGGGTAGCCGGGGTCGAGCACCGTCTGCAGCCGCATGCCCTCGGCCTCCCACGCATCGATCTCGGTCGCGATCTGGTCGAGCTCCGAGGTGGCGCCATCATCGCCGAACAGCTGCGCCGGTCCGGCGCTGCGCTCGCGCTCGAACACCGCGACGGCGCTTCCAGCCTCCTCCACGTGTGCGGCGTACTCCGACCACGAGTGTCGTCCGGAGCGCAGCAGGGCGACCAGCGCGGCGGCCTCGGTGCGATCAGCCATCGCACCGAGGCTAGCGCCATGATCGGCGCCTTAGCGCACAATCTGTGCGTCTTGCGCGATCGCCAGCATTTGATGGTTGGTGAGCAAGTTCTGCAGTGTGTTGACGAGCCAGTAGACGGCGGGGCCACGTCGCCACGCAACGATGCGGATTCGCTGGCCCTCGAAGTAGAGCTCGAACGCGCGGCCGCCGAGCTGAATCGTCTGGTTCGGGTTCTCGAGGATCGGCGGATCGGTCCAGTCGGTGCCCTCGAGGTCGTAGTACTGGCCGATCTCGCCCTCGCCGACGACGTCGACGTACGCATAGTGCTCGCGATGCTGGCGATCGGGCAGGAAGTAGCTGCGCATATCGTCGTCGGGTGCTGCTGCCGTCGTGGCCCGACGCACCGGGAAGTAGGTCGCGAAGGGCATGTTCATCGCCAGGGCGTCGGCCTGTGCCAGCTCTGACGGGGTGGCGGCCGATAAGGGGACCTGGGAGATCGCGTGCTTGTGCTTCTGGCCCCCGGGGAGCTGGATGTGTCCGTCGGCGACGCCGCCGTTAAGGAACTGATACACGGTCTCGCGAATCTGGGCCGAACTCGCGGTGACGTAGGACGGTCCGAGCTGGGCCTGGAAGATGACCTGGTGGATCGGATGGTCCGCGGACTGGACCAGCAGCTCGAGCAGCTGCAGGACCGAGTCAGACGAACGGAGGTCGGTGCTCGCGTAGCGGCCGAAGATCTTCTCCAGCCCGAAGCGCTTGGAGATGAGACCCGACGCGCCGAGCTGATTCTTGATCTGGCGGAGGAAGTCCTGCTGCCGCGCGTTGCGTACGAGGTCGGTGTCCGTGTGGCGGTAGCGGACGTAGTCGAGCGCCTGCTGCCCGCAGAGCTTCTGATAGCCCGGTTCGAGGTCGATCTCGGCGTAGGTCTGGCCGGCGGGCAGGCCCGCGTTCAGGTTGAGATAGCGCCGGTCGACCTGAACGTACACGCAGCCGAGGTAGTTGACGAGCGCCTTGAAACCCTCGAAGTTGATGTCGACCACGTGATTGATCTGGATGCCCAGCACCTGCTTGATCGTCTTGACCGTGAGCTTCACGCCACCGATCGAGTACGCGGCGTTGATCTTCTGAGTCATTGGCGTCCCGTGGAAGGGATAGATCGTCACCTTCAGGTCGCGGGGGATCGA
>PMOY01000032.1 GCA_003165655.1 Solirubrobacterales bacterium | reverse complement strand
GCCGGCGAGCCGGAACGGCGCCGGCAGATCCACCTGCGTCGGCTTCGCATCCATGCCGAGCATGATGCCATTGGAAGGCCGCCGGAATGCGCCCGTCTCGTGCACAACACCACTCGCGGCCAGCGCGCACGCGATTCTGCGCAGCGCCTCCCATGAGATCACCNNCCGCCAGCGCCGCCCGAAGCCCCTGCCCGACCGCCGGTCCCTGGGGGACGCCGGCGCCGATCAGGTCGTTGCCGTCGATCTCGAGGCGGACGTGGCGCAGGCGCGCGAGCCACTCCCGCACCTGCTCGGCCGGCCCGAGTGCCCCGGCGAGCGCGGCCAGCTCCGGGCTCCCCTGGGCGAGCGCAGCGGCGATCTCCGATGGCAGCGTCGCGATGCAGAGCGCCCGGGCGGCCCGATCGGCACCGCTCGCGGCGGCGACGATGCGATCCCGCGCGTCCGCGTCGAACGCGAGCTCGTCGAGCAGCGGCGCCAGCTCCTCGGGCGGAACCTCGGCGGCGGCGAGCGCGAGAGCGAGGAGGTCGCGGCGGCCATCGGGCGCCAGCAGCGCGAGCGCACGACGCGCGAGGCTCGGATCGGCGATCCCGAAGCGGGGATGGATGGCGCGATCGATTCCGAGCTCGCCCAGCGCCGCCAGCGCGGCCACCGGATCGCCCTCGCGCGCGAGCAGGCGCAGCTCTGAGCCGATCCGTGCGCCGGAGACCGTGCCGAGAGCGCCGCCCGCCATTGCCGCTCGAGCGAGCGCGAGCGTTTCCGGCTCGACCTCGAACCCGAGCCGGCTCGCGTACCGGACGAGCCGGAACAGGCGGGTGGGATCGTCGATGAAGCTTCGATCGTGGAGCACGCGCAGCCGGCGGGTCGTGAGGTCCTCGAGCGCCGTCGGCGTGGCCGTCAGCTCACCCGCGTGCGGTCCGCCGAGCGTGATCGCGATCGTGTTCACGGTGAAGTCGCGACGCAGCAGGTCCTCGCCCAGCGTCCCGGGCGAGACGTCGGGCAGCGCACCCGGCTCGGCGTAGGCTTCGCGTCGCGCCGTGGCGAGGTCGTAGCCGTGGCCCTCGAGGATGACCGTCGCGGTGCCGAACCGGTCGTGGGTTCGATGCGGACCCCCGAGCCGAGCGACGAGCGCTGCGACATCGCCCTCCGCGACGAGGTCGAGGTCACCGGTCGCGCCCCGATCGCGGGCTTCGTGGCCACCGAGGAGCAGATCGCGCACGGCGCCGCCAACCAGATGCAGCCCCGGCTCGTCCCCGACCGCCGCGAGCAGCGCGGGCGCCGACGGCAGCGCCCGCACTCGGCCGATCAGCTCCTCGGGACCCGGTATCCGCATGGGGGCATCTTTGCTGGCCGGGAGGACGAGCGTACCCGTCGCGACCGGCAGCGGCGCAAGGGGAACCATTAGGATCATCGTGTATGAGTCCCGGTTCGCGGCGCCGGGGGCGGCGCGGACCGCTCCTTGTCACGGCTGTGCTGCTGCTGGCCTGCGTCGCTGCGGTCGTGGTGGTGCTGCTGCACAAGCCCGGCAATGTCTCGCATCCGCGCGTCGAGTTCACGGCCACCACCACAACCACCACACCGCTCAAGCCCAAAGCGAAGGTGCCCGACTTCCTGTGGCCGAGGTACGGCTACGACGCGGCGCGCACGCGCCTTTTCCCGGCCGGAGCGGACCTCGAGCCGCCGTTTCGCCGCGGCTGGACCTACCGCGGGTCCGGAGCGCTGCTCGAGTTTCCGCCGGTGATCCGGGGCAACACGCTGTTCGTGCTCAACGACTCGGGCGTGGTGCTGGCGATCGACAAGCTCAACGGGCACGTGGTCTGGCAACGTCGGGTCGGCACGCTGGCGGCGGCGTCGCCGGCGCTCGCCCGCGGGCTCGTGCTGGTTCCGCTCCTGTCGACGATCCCCGGCGCGACCACGCCCGCGCAGGGCAGATTCGTCGCGCTCTCGCAGCGGACCGGCAAGATCGTCTGGTCGATGAGCATCCCCCCGGGCAGCGAGTCCTCCCCGCTCGCTTGGGGGACGACGGTCTACTTCGGCGCTCAGGACGGGACCGTTTATGCGATCAACGCACCGAGCGGCACCGTCCTCTGGACATATCACGCGGACGGATCGGTCAAAGGTGGCGTGTCATATGCGAACGGCATCCTCTACTTCGCCGACTACGACGGCCGCGCGTACGCGGTGCGCGCCCGGGACGGCCACCAGATCTGGGCCGCCTCCACCAGCGGCGCCGATCTCGGTTTCGGTTCCGGGAACTTCTACTCGACCCCTGCCGTCGCGTTTGGACGCGTCTACATCGGCAATACCGACGGGCGCGTGTACTCGTTCGCCGCCTCGACCGGCCAACTCGCCTGGGCGACGGCGACCGGGGCGTATGTGTACTCCTCTCCCGCCGTCGCCAACGTCTCAGGCCTCGGTCCAACCGTGTACATCGGCTCCTACGACGGGAACCTGTACGCGTTCAACGCCCAGTCAGGGACGGTCCGATGGACCCACAACGCCGGTGGCAGGATCTCCGGCTCGCCCACGATCGTGGGCGACGTCGTGTATTACTCGAACCTCGCGGCCAAGACCACGACCGGACTCAACGTCCGCACCGGACAGGTCGTGTTCTCGTTCCCTTCGGGTTCCTTCAACCCGGTCGTCGCCGACCCGACCGCGATCTACCTGACCGGATACTCGGACCTCTTCCAGCTGATTTCGCGCCACCGTGGCGCTGCGGCGGCGGCCGACCGCCATTGAGCAGCCGCTGCCACCGCGGTGATCCGGCCTCGAGGCGTCGGGGGGTACGGGCCCTGAGGCGCCGCGGTCAGCCGGCCTCGAGGCGTCGGCGAAACGAATCCGCTCCCTCGACGACGGCGCCCGTCGCCCGCGCACGGTCGGCGAGCAGGCGGTCTGAGGTCACCACCCACACCTGCGCGGGCTGCGCTTCGGCCGCCAGTCGCCGCACGATCTCGTCGTCGGCGGCGTGGGCGCGTGGTCGTGGGGCGTGCGCGACCTCGATCACTGTCGAGCGGATCGGCGGTGAGGGCGGTCGCTCGAACACGACAGTCACATCCTCGCCGGACCCCGCGACCCAGCGCTCGAGCAGGTCGACGAGCCGGGCCATCGCGGCGTCGCGGTCCCGCCACCACGCGTCGGGTCGCGAGCCGATCACGTTCATCCCGTCGATGAGCCAGCGCACGCCCGACAGCGTAGGCGGTGGGCGCGCTATCCGGCCTTGGCCCACGCGCCGGGCAATGCGCTCGTCGCGAACGACGTCGCCGACTTCGCGTGGGCCAGCGGCGTGAGCGCGAACAGGTCCTCGATCGAGCGCAGCACCGAGTAGGGCGTGTACTGGGCCGAGCTCGTGCTGCCCGCCTTGGCGTAGCGAGAGATCACGAGGGCGCCGGTGCGGATTGGACGGTCGCGTGATGCGTGTGCGGGGAGTTTCGTCCGCGACGGTGCGAAGACGATGATCAGAACGCCGTTCTTGCGGTAGGCGGGTGAGCTCAGGACGACCCGGGCCCACCGCTTCAGGAACGCGTCGGCGCCGGCCGATCCGCTCGGTGTCACGCCGGGGCACGGTGTATCGGACCCGTCGTCGCACAGGCCCGGTGCGATGTAGACGAGGTTCGGCGTGCGCGGGGCTGAGCGTAGGCCGCTGGTCAGCTTGGTGAGCGGCAAGTCGTCGCTCTGGCAGTCCCCGAGGTCGAGCAGCGAGTGGAAGTACACAAACGGGTTCTGGCTCGTCGCATAGTCGTCCTCCGTGACCGGGGCGGGAGTCGTCGTCGTGACCGTCGTCGTCGTGTCGCCGCCCGCGGGAGTCGTCGTCGTGACCGTCGCCGTCGTGTCGCCGCCCGCGGGAGTCGTCGTCGTGACCGTCGTCGTGTCGCCCCCGGGGGTCGTCGCCGCGTCGCCGCCCGGGGTTGTCGTCGTGACCGTCGTCGTCGTGTCGCCGCCCGGCGTCGTCGCCGTGACCGGCGTCGTCGTGTCGCCGCCGGGGGTCGTCGCTGTGACCGGCGCGGTCGTCGTATCGACGGCGTTCGAGTTCGGGTGCTGGCAGCTCTGCTGATCTGTCGGCAACGCACTCCCCATGTCCTCGAAGTACCCCTTCCAGCCCGTGGCGGCAGCGTCGAGCTGATCGCCGATCGTCAGGATCGTGCTTGGATAGACGCAACCCCTTCCTGGCACCTCACCGGCCTTGTTCGGTGCCGCGCTGGCGGGAAACTCGGCGTAGGTCGTGCAGTCGCGCTCGGTATCGCGGTTGGGGGCCTGGCCGCTGATCATCGCGAGGTAATCGGGCAGCGCCGTTTCGCCGAGCGTCTCGTAGGCGGACAGGAGATCGCCCTTCGGCCGTAGCGCGTGATCGAGGTAATGCATGGTCGAGTCGGTCCCGAACGCGGCCCGGTAGCTCGGCGTGGTCAGCGCGATGACGAAGACGTGCTTGACCTTCGACGGGACGGGGGTGCTCGCGGGCGTCGTCGTGGTCGAGGTGGAGGTGACTGTGTCCTCGGTGGTCGCAGCGGTGGTGGTCGTCGTCGAGGAGGGGCTGGCGGTGGAGGTCGAGGCAGCCGCATCGGAGCTCGGCGCCGCGTCGCTCGAAGCGACTGGGGCAGACGCAGCGGGCCGCCGCGGCAGGACGACACGCTCGACGCGAGGATGGCGCAGGAGCGCGAGGGCTTGCGTTTGTGCGGCGGTCCTGCCGAGCGCGGTCGCGATCACCAATACGGTCGCGAGGAGCGATCCGGCGATCACCACGCCGAATCCCGTTCGCGTCAGCCGTACTTCCCGGAGCCTTCGAAGCTGGCGCATCATCCTTTCGCCAGCGCATGTGCGCATTGAGAGCAATAGGCCGCGCCCGGGAGGTAAGCCGCGCCGCAGGCCGGGCACTGCCCGGCGGCGGGATGCCCCGGCCCGACCGCGTCAGATTGTGGACTCCCCTCGAGCCGCTGTTGGAGCTCGCCGAGCTCGGTGTCGACCTCTTGCAGTTCGGCGGCTTTGGCGATCAAGACGTCCATACGAACGTGGTCGCGGATCGCCATCTCGTAGAACAGGCCGCCGAGCTCGGACTGCATGATCGTCATCCGCTCGATCAGCCGATCACGCCGGCTGGCGAGCTCGGGGTCGGGTCTGAGCGGGGGTACCGGCGCGCTCTCCCCGGGCGCCTCGATGCCGGGCTTTGCCCGCCGGCGGATCAGCAGGCTCACGGGATCGAGACCTCGCCGGGCAGATTGTTCTGCGCCTGGACATAGCTCTTGCCGGTGTCGTGGCTGATCTTGTTGACCTCCTTCGCGCCCTGCGCAAGCTGCGACTTGGTCGCGGCCGCGTTGACCGTGCCG
>PMOY01000223.1 GCA_003165655.1 Solirubrobacterales bacterium | reverse complement strand
GTCACCGAGGCCGGCGGTGGCGTGGCCGGCGATCGCGGTTGAATGCCAGCAGGTCGGGCGGTCGGGTCACGCGCTTCTCACCGATCCGGGTCGTTGTAGGCCGCTGAGCGGCGCGTACCTCCCCCTGGTTCGTCAGTTCGGTGGCTTGTCAGATCCCGTCTCGGCACGTCGGTGTCGCTTCGTCGAGAGGTGGCTGAGCTTGCCCTCGTCGGCCGCGGTCTGCTCGCGGCGCGCTTCGAGCGCCTTCTTGACGGACGCGAGCTCCGCGTAGCGATCGATCGCCTCGTCGACGAGTTCCTGGACGAGCCTGCCCGGCGTGCCCTTGTCGTGCACGAACGCTGCTGCCTCGAGGATCGCGTAGCGGCTCGGCGGCTGCCGGACATTGATCTGGGGGTCGTCGCGGGCCATCGTTGGACGAGACGTCTGTGCTACACCGTACCGTGTAGCACGCATGAACACGCTGAACTCGGATAGATTCCGGCTGGACGATGATGATGCGTGACCTGCAGCGGCTCGAAGCGTTGAGTTCCGCCGCCGCTTTGGGGCTGTGGGCCGACGACATAGTCCTCGCCCTCGACCGCGTGACGTCGGGTGCAGGCTTTGTGGACGCCGACCGGCAGCTCCTCAACGACGCTGCGGAGATGCTCGAAGCGACGCTCGAGCGGACGGAGCAGCCGCTCTCTCGCCCGAGGAGCGCGAGGTCGCTAGCGGCGACGAACACCGCGCTGTCGATCGTCGCGACCCTCGTGCGCGAACACCCCGGGACCGACGAGCAGGAGATCCTCCGCGACATGGCAGCGATCCTCCGAGAGGCGGCGGAGGGAACGGTGGGTACCGACGACGCGGAGCGGGTCGAGCCTGTCATGGCGCTGTTCGGATTGCTCGGTGAGCACCAGCTCGTCGAGAGCAACTCTGTTCTCGCGTCGCGGAATGATCCGAGCGTATGGTCGGCGACGCCCTCGACTTCCAACTCCTCCTAGCTTCGGCCCGCCACGAGATCGCGACGCTGCTGGACGACCCGCGGCTCAGCACGGGGCTTCCGGGCAAGCGCGGAGGGGCGCTACGCGATCATGTGCTCGACCTCATCGCCGCAGTCGAGCACCGCATGGCGCACGGTCCTGGAGGGGGTGCGTCGCAAAGAGCAAGGAGCGCCTTTGCGCGGAGCATGCGCCAGAGCATCGGGGTGCTCCAAGGCGCCCATGCGGCACTGCCATGGCTCGAGGCGACACGCAGGCCCAGTGTCAACCTCGGCAGCCTCTACGTCACCGAGGAGTGGGCTCGGATCCTCGTCGGCACGGACGTCGACCTCGTCGTCGTTCCCGACCCGGAGTTCATGTACGCGACGACGAGTTGGCCGTTCTCCGCAGTGATCAACGAGACGCCCGGGTTCACAGCGAGGAACACGCGGCGGCCCGTTGTCCTCAATTACCCGCTCAGTGACGCCGACCGCGTTCTCCTCCATCCGATCTTCGCCCACGAGCTCGGTCACGCGAGTGTCGACGAGCACCACCTCGTCGACGCGGTCGCGACGGAGCTCGACAACGACCCAGCTTTCACGACCGCGCTCGAGGACACGGTCAACGCCATGGTGGCGGGTACCGGTCTTGCTCAGACCCAGATTTCGGGCATGCTTCGCGGCTTGCTGCTCGATTGGATCGAGGAGTTGCTGTGTGACCACCTCGCGATCGAGATCGCTGGCCCAGCGTTCATGTGGCCCTTCGCCCTCTTCGTTCTACCTCACGGCTACGGGGAGGTCGGGCGCGAGCATCCGCCGAACACCTTGCGCGTGAGGCTTGCGCTTGAACACCTGGCGCGCCGCGGCTGGCGGCCCTACATGGACAGGATCGCGCCCGAGATCATGGTCTGGCTCGACGGGATCGCGGGCGACGCGACCGGGGCGCTCGACCGACTGTTCGCGTTCCTCCGCGATCAGCTCCTCGCGCACGCGAACGTGCTTCAAGACACGGCCTCGCGGCGGACCGGCGCTGACGCCCTCGATCCGGCGGCTATGGAGCCGGCGGCGGACGAGGCAGCTGGCCTGCTCGAACGCCTCATTCTCCCCGTCGGCCTGGGCAACCCGCTCGATAGCCGGGCGATCCTGCTTGGCGGCTGGCAGCGCGCGATCGCCGAGCACGGTGACCATCCCGCCGGTCTCGTCGAGGCCCTTACCGACCGTCGGCTCCAGGAGCTCGTGGGCAAGGCGATCGAGTTGAGCACGGTCGCCTCGGCATGGAAGCCTGCAAAATGACCGTTCTTGGGCGAGAGGACCTCGAGCACGCGATCGACGACGACGATCTCGATCGCCGCCTCGTCATCACGCCGCTCCTCGACCGCACGCAGATCGGCCGCGGCGCCGTCGACCTGCGCCTCGGGACCGAGTTCCTCCTCCTGCGCCGTACACAGAGGCCGGGCCTCCACCCGGGGAAGGACAGCCAGCAGGAGGTGGACGACATGCAGGAGCGAGTCGTCGTGCCCTTCGGGGACGAGCTGTGGCTTCATCCCCGACATTTCGTCCTCGCCGCGACACTGGAGTACCTCGCGCTGCCAGACGACATGGCTGCCTACGTCGTCGGTCGCTCGTCGTGGGGCCGGCTCGGCCTCATCGTCGCGACGGCTGTGTTCGTCCATCCGGGGTTCCGCGGATGTCTCACCCTCGAGCTTGTCAACGAGGGGGACAGCCCCATCGCGCTGTCACCGGGCATTCGCATTGCGCAGCTTGCGATCCATCGGCTGGAGAACCCGGCGCCGCCGCATGAAGACGAGGAGGAGAAGTACCTCGCTCCCGTCCGCCCTCAGCCGTCGCGCCTTGCGTCAGAACGTGAGAATTTCAAGCGCCTCGAAGCGCTTGGCGAGAAGCTCAGCTCGCGCCTTGGCTGAACGCGCAGGCTGCGCTGGGCGCTCATCTACAACCTGCCGATGAGCTCGCGGAGCCGTTCGCGAGCACCGTGCGGCGTCGGCCGCGGTGCCGGCCCGGGTCTGAGTGGCAACGGACGGTCGTCTCCGCGACCAAACGCGCCGCCACCAGCGTGGCGATCACACCACCGGCACCCAGGGCGCGGACGGGCGTCACGATCACGAAGCGCCCGCTCCGGCGCGTGGTAGACGCGCTGCCCAAGCCGCGTCCGCACGGGGAACATCCCAGTCGCGGCGAACTGGAAGTCGAGCATTGCCATCGACACCGCGGCACTGTTGAGCGTGATGACCGACGGGTCGACGATGTTGTCTCGGCCCGGCACGCCGACATAATCCTGAGCGCGCCGCTCGACTTCATCGAGCTGCTCACGGCGCAGCGCGTCGGGATCGATCGCCCCGCAGCACTCGAGGCACGCGCCGCCGAGGTCGATCGGCCGGTGCATCGCGTACGCGAGCTGTACCGCGCCGTCCTCGTCCGTAACGACCTTGGCGCCGACCTGCGCGCCGGGGATGAGGTACTGGTGGCAGATCGCGTTGACGGCGAAGCGCGCGAAGTGTGTGTCCGTCGCGGAGAAGATGTAGTCGCAGCCAAGTAGGACGGCGGCGTCCTCGGTGTACGTCACGTCACCCGCGATCGCGGTGACTTCGATCTCGGGATCGATGGTGCGGACGAGCCGGCGTAGAACGTCGATCTTGAGGCGCCGCCGCCGAGCGTCCCGCGGAGTCGCGCTGACGATCCTTGAGAGGTTGCTGACGTCGACCCGGTCGAAGTCGACGATGACGATGTGGCCGACACCGAGGTGAGCGAGGCTCTGGACGAGGAGGGATCCGCCGCCACCGGCGCCGACGACCGCGACTGTCATGGCGCCGAGCGTCAGCTGGCCGGCGGCGCCGAACATGAGAACCTGGCGGCCGAATCGCGCCGACGCGCGGCCCGTCGGGCGCGGGGCAGCTGTGAGGCGAGCCATGCGCGCGCCAACCACGTCGAGGTGGTCGAGCTCACAGACCGCGCCGCCCGGCATCCAAACCTCGCCTGCGACCGACCCGGTGCCGAAAACGAGCGAGGCGACGGGCTTGCCGCCCGTCATATCGATCATGTGCGGGTGGGCGCGCTCATGCGTCGAGCGGTCGGGCCCGCTAAAGCCCACGTGTCGTTTGGCGCCGGGGTGGCTGTGTGCCCACAGGAGCCGCAGGCCGTCAGGCTCGCACTCGATCGCCGCGTGCGCGATCGCGTGCGCGGCGACCTGCCGGTAGCCGCCGCGGTCGCTCGGGCCGAAGTCGCGATCGGCGACCGGCACGACACGCCGCACCAGGAGGCGCCGGGCCTCCGGGGTCGCCATCTCCCCCGCGTAGAGGAAGGCGGCGTGCTCATCGTCGTCACCGGGATGGAGATGCGCGAGGAGCTGCTCGTGGTCCCGCTGCGCAATCCGCGCGTCCCACCTCATCGCGGGTTCCTCAGCCAGGCAGCGACGGACACGAGACGGGCTCCGAGGGTCTCGACCGTCGGGTCGTAGGGCTTCGTTAGCGAGATCTGCGTCCGCATCTCGCCGTCGACGGGCACCTGGGGCTGGATCTGGGAGAGGACGCGCCCGTCCGTCCGCGCCATCCCCGCCGGCCCGTAAAACGGGTACGGCGGTGACGACGGGAAGGTGACCTGGAGCTTGACGGCGAGGTCGAGCCGGATGACGTTCCACCCGGTCCCGGCCTCGATGCCGCGGACCGTGACGAGGGTCGTGCCATCGCCCGGCTCGTCGACCTCCACGACGCGGCCCGGGAACGCGTCCCGGACCGTCTCGACCGCCGCGGCGTGCATCGAGCTCGCGACGAACGCCGGATCGAGCGTCGGCGAGGCGATGAACTTCTCGCGGTGGTGCACCCTGAGCAGCTCGTCGTCGCCGACGGGAATCTCCTGGTGTCCGTCGACCCGGAAGAGCCGGAAGTCCTCCGGCACCTTAGCCGCAGCCTTGATCTCCGCGCCCGTGACCTCGGATGGCACCTTGACGGGCTTGGTGTTGACGAGGATCTCGATCGTCCGGGCGCGATTGCCCGTCTCGTGGTGGGTCTCTTGACCCTGCGTTGAAGGAATCATTTGGCGGACCTCCTTGTGTCCACTACTGTTGACGGTGTGCACTAAAGATAACGGACTCTTGTCCGTCTGTCAACTCTGGTGTACGCTGTTCTCTACAGAGAACGCGACGATCAAGGAGGTGAGGGTGATGAGCACCGAGCTGGCCACGGCGCTCAGGAACGCGAGGAGGGTCCAGGAGCGCTCGCTCCGCTCCGTCGCGGACGGCGCGAAGATCTCCCCCACCTACCTCCAGAAACTCGAGCGCGGCGAGGTGGCAGACCCCTCGCCGAACGTGCTCCACCGGCTCAGCGCCGAGCTCAAGCTCGACTACGGCGACCTAATGCGGCGGGCCGGGTACGTCGTTCCGACTTCCCACCGGGGGACGATGTCCGCGCGCGCGGGAAGCCGGCCCATCACGCACGCGCTGTCGAGTGAGCCGCTCACCGACGAGGAGGAGACAGCGCTCACGGCGTACCTGCGGATCCTGCGAGACCAGAAGGGTGACCCCGGCCGAGGTGCTTGAGGACCTCGACAGCCACGAGGACATCGCCCGCCTGACCGGACGGCTGCTGCGGAAGGCGGAAGCGTACGGCCGCCTCCCGACACCGGTCGAGGACATCCTCGCCGCAGCGGACCTCGAGGAGGAACCGGACACTTTCCTCAGCCAGACCTCCATCGCAAAGATGCCCGAGCACATGCGTAGCGTGCTCCGGCGGGTGTCGAGCAAGGTCCATGCGGCGCTCGATCGCAAGACCCGCACTGTCCACATCAACCCGGCAACGGATCTGGTCGGGCAGAAGGCGTTCAAGCGCCTACACGAAACCTCGCACGACCTCTTCCCGTGGCAGCACATCGAGCTCGGCCAGATCGGGTTCGCCGACGACGAGATGACGCTGTCGCAGAGGACGACGATCCGCTTCGAGCGTGAGGCGAACCAGGGGGCCGCGGAGCTGCTCTTCCAGCGCGAGCGGTTCGCAGAAATCGCCGCCGACTACGCGATCGGGTGCGCCACCGTCATCGAGCTCGCAGAGCTCTTTGGCGCCTCGCGCCACGCGACGTTCCGCCGCTACATCGAGTCGCACCCACGGGCGCTCGCGGGCGTAGTCCTCGCTCCTCGACCATGTGGACGCGAACCGCTCGCCTTTCAACGCCGTGAGGCCATGTGTTCGTCGGAATGGCGCCCGCGATTCGAGGACCCAGCGGCGTGGCCGGCCGTACTCCGATCCGACCCGTTCACCTTCGTTGAGCAAGCGCGCGCTTGCGCGGGGATTGGACCGCCCAGCGGCGAGTGGACGTACATCGACCGCAACAACGAGCCGACCACGCTCAAGGTCGATGCGATGACGAACTCGTACCGGACCTTCGTCCTTGTCTGGACACCGCGACGCGAGCGTTTCAAGCGCCACCGCATCATCGGGAACGCGGCCTAAGCCGGGCCAGCGTCGCCGGCGCTCAGCCGGTGGCCCGCAAGCGTTCATCCCTCCAGCATCTAGCTCGGCGCTAAACGCGAACCGCCGGCCCGGCCCCCACGGACGGTCGCTCCACATCCGCGAAGGAGCTCTCCCAGCGCGAGGCGCTCGGTTCACGCCGCTCGTTCCGTAGCGCCCCGGGCCGGCGGGCAAGCTGAGTCGTGGGCTCTGTTCCTTCTGCCCTCCCGGAGCGGCTCCGACAGTGGTTAGTAGCGGATGAGCACGCTATATCTCCGCTAAACATGAGCTTGTCTGATACTGTCCATGTTCAACCGCTATTACTAGAGGAGAGCTCGATGGCAGACAGGTTTCGTCGTTCCACGCTCGTCATCGCCGCGGCGGTGGCGCTCGCGGGCGCTGGCGCACAGATGGCCGCGCTGCGCGCGGCAGGTCTGAACGGCACCGCACCGACGGGTGCCGGCGCGTTCAAGACGTTGATCTCGACGCTGACGAGCAACTGGGAGTGGCTGAT
>PMOY01000395.1 GCA_003165655.1 Solirubrobacterales bacterium | reverse complement strand
TCGGTCAGGTAGAGGTTGCCCCACGATTCACCGCGGATCACGATCGGTACGCCGAGGAAGCTATCCATCGGCGGGTGTCCGTCGGGAAACCCGTAGCTCTCTGGATGGTCGCCCACCTTCCCCGTACGCAGAGGCCGCGGATCGTCGATCAGAACGCCGAGGACACCGCGCCCACGCGGCAGAACCCCGATCGCGCGCCGAGTCGTCGCGTCAATCCCCGCGGTGATGAATCGCTCGAGCTCGGTCCGTCGCTCGTTCAGTACCCCGAGCGCCGCATAGCGGGCACCGGTGAGCTCCCGAGAGGCCTCGAGGATCTCATCGAGTACCTCCTCCAAGTCCAGCTTGGCTACCAGCCCACGACCGATGTCGAGCAAACGACGAATCTGAAGCTGATCGAGCGAATCATCCATCGTCCGCGGGGCAAGGATAGCTTGCCTCGAAGCCGGGCCGAGGGCGCGCCATGCGTACAAACTACGTCGTCGGTGTGCGGCCGATTCCGCGTCTCAGAGCCGGTCTGTCGTCCCCTTCGTGGGACATGTAACACGGCGCGGGTGCTCAGGCGCGGCCGTGGCGGACAGCTACGAGCCGTCGGCCGGAGACCGTGTTCGTACGGATGCGAATCCACCGACCCTTGTGTCCAGGCGCCCACGGCGCGAGGCCGAGAGCCTCGATGCGCCTCAGCTCGGAGGGGGTCGTGATCTCCTCGCACACGCCGTGGATGATCACGCTCCAGCCGATCCGATTGGCCGGATCCGTCTCGTCGACTTCAAATGCGGCGTTGGCTGAGCGCATGACCGCATGGAGCTTGGAGTCGATTCCCGAGCGAATGAGGACAGACTGTGAGGACTTGTCAAAGAGATAGTTGACGGGGCGAATCACCGGTTGTGCCCAATCAGGCACGGTGACCGCGATCCTTCCGATCGACGCCGAAGCGAGCAGATCCAGGCATTCGCTTCGATCGAGCTCCAGCATTTGATTCGGGCCGCGGACGATGCCGCTCGGCTCGGGATTGATCGCCTCGTTCATGAGACCACAGTACTTCGCGCGCCGCCGCGCAGCAGCCGCACAAACGTGCCGGGTGGGTGTGGAGAACTACTCAGCACGCGTCGTGTCGTTCTTGCCGCCAATGCGTCGCGCCTCCGAGCGCTAGACGTTTCGCGGGCAAATACGGACCCGGTAGCGCACTCACCCACGATTCGGCGGCTGCGACTGAAGCGTACGGTCGGCACATGAACGAAACGCAGACTGCGCTCGTCGCGCCGGTCGAGCAAATCTCCAACGAACCGAGGTTCTGATGTCCGTACGAGTAGCCATCAACGGTTTTGGTCGCGTCGGCCGTAGCGTGTTTCGCGCCGCCCACGAACAGGGCGCGGATGTCGAGATCGTTGCTGTCAATGACCTCGTCGACGCGACCACGCTCGCCCACCTGTTGAAGTACGACTCCGTGTACGGTCGGTTCCAGGGTCACGTCACGGCCGACGCGGCGGGGAACATCGTCGTCGACGGCGTCTCCGTCCGCACGCTGGCAGAGACCGATCCCCTCGCCCTGCCCTGGGAGGAGCTCGGGGTCGACGTCGTGATCGAGTCAACCGGGCGGCTTCGCACCCGCGCCGGCGCCGCCCAGCATCTCGAGGCCGGTGCCCGGAAGGTGATCATCTCGGCTCCCGCGAAGGGCTCCCAACCGGCGGACGCGACGCTCGTGCTCGGTGTGAACTTCGACGAGGTCTACGACCCCGAAGCGCACCACGTCGTCTCGAACGCGTCATGCACGACCAACTGCCTCGCCCCGGTCGCCAAGGTGCTGCACGAGACAGTCGGGATCAAGCACGGGCTGATGACGACGGTGCACGCGTACACCTCTGACCAGAACCTGCTCGACGGACCCCACACGGACCTGCGCCGTGCGCGCGCCGCGGCGATCAACATCATCCCCACGACGACCGGCGCCGCGAAGGCGCTCGGTCTCGTGATCCCCGAGCTCGCCGGGCGACTGCACGGCTACGCCGTCCGCGTGCCGATGCCGACAGGATCGCTCGTCGACCTGACGATCGAAGCCGAGCGGGAGACGAGCAAGGAGGAGATCAACGCGGCATTCGAGCGGCTCGCCGATCATGCGGCGCTCGTGGGCATCCTCGCCTACACCGAGGATCTGATCGTCTCCTCGGACATCGTCAAGTCCTCCTACTCGTCGACCTTCGATGCCTCGCTCACAGCCGTGATCGACGGCACCCAGGTGAAGGTCGTCGCGTGGTATGACAATGAGTGGGGATACTCGAGCCGGCTCGTCGATCTCGCTCAGCGTGTCGTCGTGCCGGTCGCCCAGCCGGCATAGGGGGCGAGTGCGGATGAGCTCCCATCGAACCACGATGACGGCCACACCAAGCGACGTCACCAGCCACGACCCGATGCAATCGGCTGACGCTCGAGGCGTTCCCGACGACGCTTTGCCGACGCTCGACGACCTGGACGTAGAAGGCCGGCGCGTGCTGCTGCGCTGCGATCTCAACGTGCCGCTCGAGCAGGGCGCGCCCGGGACGCCGGCGCGGATCGCCGATGACACACGCATCCGCGCGGCGCTGAGGACGATCGAGGAGCTGCGTCGGCGTGGAGCGCGCCTGGTGCTCGTCTCGCATCTTGGACGTCCCGCCGGCTGTGATCCGCAGCTGTCGATGCGTCCGGTGGCCGATCGGGTGGCGGAGCTGACCGGCGCCCGGGTCACGCTCGCTCCGGCGGTGATCGGCCCGCAGGTGCGCGAGCTCAGTGAGCGGCTCGCCCCAGGGGAGATCCTCGTGCTCGAGAACGTGCGCTACGAGCCGGGGGAGAAGCACAACGACCCGGCGCTCGTGTCCGCGCTCGCCGAGCTGGCGGATGTGTACGTCAACGATGCCTTCGGCACCGCGCACCGTGCGCACGCCAGCACCGAGGGGATTGCCCACCGCCTACCCAGCGCCGCCGGTCGGCTGATGGAGCAAGAGGTGCGGATCCTGAGCGCGATCATCGAGCGGCCCCGGCGGCCGCTCGTCGCGGTTCTCGGCGGTGCCAAGGTGAGCGACAAGATCGGCGTCGTCGATCGCTTCCTGCAGATCGCCGACGTGCTCTGCATCGGCGGCGCGATGTGCTTTCCGTTTCTGGCAGCGCAGGGGCACTCCGTCGGCGCATCGCTGTGCGCTGAGGGCGACCTCGACCCCGCGCGGCGCGCCCTGGCGGCGGCTCTCGAGACGCACTGCCGCCTCGAGTTGCCACAGGATCTCGTCCTCGCGCAGATGACGGACGACGTCCCCGAGCCGCGAGCGCTCGACGGCGTCGACGTGCCAGACGGATGGACCGGACTTGACATCGGACCACGTACGGCCGAGCGTTACGCCCGCGAGATCGCACGCGCGCATACGGCGTTCTGGAACGGGCCGATGGGTCGCTTCGAGCTCGATCCGTTCGCGGCCGGAACGCGCGCCGTCGCCGATGCGCTCGCCGCGGTGTCGGCGACCACGGTGGTCGGCGGCGGCGAGACCGTCGCGGCGCTGCGGCGCTTCGGGCTGGGGGACTCCGTTACCCACGTGTCGACCGGCGGCGGCGCCACGCTTGAACTGCTCGAAGGACGCTCGCTCCCAGGCGTGCGGGCGCTGCTGGCGCCGGCTGGTGTTCGGTGAGCCTCCCGCCCGGGCCGGAGCGCTCAGACATCACTTGCGTGTGCCTGATCGTCATGGACGGCTGGGGGATCGCCCCCCCGGATCCGGGCAACGCGATCGCGCTGGCGAAGACGCCGGTGTTCGACGAGCTGTGGAGCGAATGTCCCCACACGGCGCTCAGCGCGAGCGGCCGGAGCGTCGGGTTGCCCGAGGGCCAGATGGGCAACTCCGAGGTCGGCCACCTGACGCTGGGGGCGGGAGCGGTGGTGGCGCAGACGCTGACGTTGATCAACGACGCCGTGTCAGCGGGAGAGCTCGCGAGCAACGAGGTCGTCCGCGCGGCGCTGAGCGGCGAGCGTGTTCACCTGCTGGGCATGGTCTCTGATGGGGGCGTTCACTCCGGGTTTGAGCATCTGCACGCCCTGATCGAGCTCGCCGGCGGCCTGGGCGTCCCCGATCTCGTTCTCCACTGCTTCACCGACGGGCGCGACACCTCGCCGACCGCGGGTGAGGGCTATCTGCGCACGCTCGAGGACTG
>PMOY01000108.1 GCA_003165655.1 Solirubrobacterales bacterium | reverse complement strand
GGCGACGCGGTCGAGCCGCTCGCCGGCCGCGTTTCGGTCATGCCGGGGGAGCAGTCCAAGACCGTTGCGCACGCCGAGATCGTGTGGACCGAGCTCGCGCTCGCCGGGATGACCCGTGACGACGTCCTCGTCGCCCTCGGCGGGGGCGTGGTCGGCGACCTCGCCGGCTTCTGCGCGGCCACCTACCAGCGCGGTGTTCGCTACGTGCAGGTGCCAACCACCCTCGTCGCTCAGGTCGACTCGGCCTACGGCGGCAAGACCGGGGTCGATCTCGCCGAGGCGAAGAACTACGTCGGGGCCTACCACCAGCCGGTGGCGGTGGTGGCGGACACGAGCACGCTCACGACGCTCCCCGCCGAGGAGGTCGCCGCCGGCTACGCCGAGGTCGTCAAGACGGCGCTGATCGCCGGCGGCGCGCTGTGGGAACGGGTCCGGTCGGGAGCCGATCCCACCGACCGTGAGGTGATCACCGCGTGCGCCCGCACGAAGCTCGCGATCGTGGCCAAGGACGAGCGCGACGCCGGCGTGCGAGCGGTGCTCAATCTCGGGCACACCGTCGCCCACGCGATCGAGACGGTCACCGGCTACGCGAGCTACCGACACGGAGAGGCGGTGGCGTTGGGTCTGCTCGCCGCGCTGCGCCTGTCGGGCAAGGACGAGCTCCGCAGCGAGGTCGAGGCGCTGTTGATCGCGCGTGAGCTCCCGACCACGCTCGCGGGCGCCGACCCCGACGCCGTCATCCTCGCCACGACGCGCGACAAGAAGCGCCGTGGCGAGGGGCCTGTGCCGTTCGTTCTCCTCGAGGCGCCCGGCGAGCCTCGGCCCGGCTGCCACGTCGACCCCGACGCGCTCGGCGCGGCGGTGCGAGAGTTGGTGCCGTCGTGAGCGCGACCCGGATCGAAGTGATGCACGGCGTCAACCTCGACCAGCTCGGGCGCCGCGACCCGACCCACTATGGTGGACTGACCTTGACCGAGCTCGAGCTTCGGATCGCCGACGACGCCGCGGCGCTCGACCTGAGTACCCGCTTCTTTCACTCCAACCACGAGGGCGACTTCGTCGAGCACCTGCACGGGCTCGACGGTCTCGCGGATGGGATCGTGCTCAATCCGGGGGCGTGGACGCATTACGCGTGGGCGATCCGCGATGCGCTCGAGCTGACCGGTCTGCCGGCGATGGAGGTCCACCTCTCGGACATCGAGGCCCGCGAGGAGTGGCGTCGGGTGTCGGTGATCCGCGAGGTGTGCATCGGCCACGTCGCCGGCCGGGGCGCCGACGGTTATCGCGACGCGCTCACCCGCCTGCGCGAGGAGCTGGCGCGGTGAAGGGCGCCGTGGAGCGCCTCATCGAGCTGCTGCCGGAGGCGGAGATCGACGCGCTGCTCGTGACCAACCTCGTCAACATCCGCTACCTCACGGGCTACGACGGCACTAACGGGCTCGCCCTGATCGGGCCCCAGACGCGGGCGTTCGCCACCGACTTCCGCTACGTCGAACAGGCAGCGGAGCAGGTCGATCCGTCGTTCGCCCGCGCCCGCGCGTCGCTCGACCTGCTCGAGGCGGTGAGGGACCTCATCCCGGGAGGCGAGGTCATGCTCGGCTTCGACGACGTGCACATGCCCGTTCGCCAGCACGCGCAGCTGCGCGAGCTGCTACCCGATCGCGTCGTGCTCGTTCCCTCAGGCGGGCTGGTCGAGCGGATTCGCGCGGTCAAGGACGCCGAGGAGGTGCGGCGCATCCGGATCGCGGCCCAGCTCGCGGACGCCTCGTTCGAGCGGATCATCCGCGACGGGCTCGTCGGACGCACCGAGCGCGAGGTCGCGATCGCGCTCGAGTACGACATGCGCGAACGCGGGGCGCGGCGCCCGAGCTTCGATTCGATCGTCGCGACCGGGGCGCACGGCGCGCTCCCGCACGCGCAGCCGCGCGACGTGCCGATCCGGGCCGGCGAGCTGGTCGTCGTCGATTGGGGGGCGGAGCTCGACGGCTACTGCTCGGACTGCACGCGCACGGTCGCGGCCGGCGAGCCGGGCGAGGACGCAAGGACCGTCTACGAGCTCGTGCTCAGCGCCCAGCTCGCCGGATTGGAGGACATCCGCGCCGGGCGCGGCGGACGCGAGGTCGACGCGGTTGCGCGCACGGTGATCGAAGCCGGCGGTCACGGCGAGCACTTCGGTCACGGGCTGGGGCACGGCGTCGGACTCGCGGTCCACGAGGCGCCCCGCCTTTCGCAGCGCTCAGAGGACACGCTGGTGCCAGGGAACGTCGTCACGGTTGAGCCGGGCGTGTACGTTCCGGGTCGTTTCGGCGTGCGCATCGAGGATCTCGTGCTCGTCACCGAGGACGGCTCCGAGGTCGTCAACGGCTTGTCCAAGCGACTGCTGACCACGGACTGACCGCCGCCGTCCGTTAGTGTGATCCGGAGTGGCAACGCCTCCTGACAAGCCGACCGAGAGCGGACCCGCGGACGCGTTCGTCGTGTTCGGCATCACCGGCGATCTCGCGAAGAAGATGACGCTGCGCTCGCTCTACCGGCTCGAGCGGCGCGGTCTGCTCGGAGTCCCGGTGATCGGTGTGGCGGTCGACGACTGGAGCGTCGAGCGGCTGCGCCAGCACGCCCGCGACGCGATCGAGGCGACGGGCGAGCAGGTCGACGATGAGGTCTTCTCGCGCTTCTCGGAGCGGCTCTCCTACGTCGCCGGCGACTTCGGCGATCCGGGAACGTTCGCGCACGTCGGCAAGGCGACAGGCGGCGCCACAAGTCCGGCGTACTACCTCGAGATTCCCCCTTCCCTCTTCGGCGCCGTGGTCGCCGGGCTCGACGGCGCGGGCCTGCTGCCGCCCCGCGCTCGCGTCATCGTCGAGAAGCCGTTCGGCCACGACCTCGCCTCGGCGCGCGCGCTCGCCGCCCAGCTCCATCAGCACCTCAAGGAGTCGCAGCTCTACCGGATCGACCACTTCCTCGGCAAGATGGGACTCGAGGAGTTCCTCTACCTGCGCTTCGCCAACACGATTCTCGAGCCGGTGTGGAATCGCAACCACGTCTCGAGCGTCCAGATCACGATGGCCGAGGAGTTCGGGGTCGAGGACCGCGGCCACTTCTACGACCCCGTCGGCGCGCTCCGCGACGTCGTCGTCAATCATCTCTTCCAGCTGCTCGCCGCCGCGGCGATGGAGCCCCCGGCCGGCGCCGACGCGCCGACGCTCAAGGACGCCAAGTACGCCGTGCTGCGCTCGATCGCCGACGCCGAGCCGGGGTGCTACAGCCGCGGCCAATACGAGGGCTACCGCGCGATCGACGGGGTGGCGAAGGACTCGACCACCGAGACCTTCGCCGCGCTGCGGCTGGAGATCGACAACTGGCGCTGGGAAGGCGTCCCGTTCTTCATCCGCACCGGCAAGTGCCTCGCGTTGACCGAGACCGAGGTCCGGCTCGTGTTCAAGCATCCGCCGCGGGTGGCGTTCATCAGCGGGGAGAGGTCCCGGCGCCCCTACCCCGACCAGCTCGTCGTCAGGCTCGATCCGGCGACGGGGGTGAGGATCGAGCTCGACGCGCTTCGCGCCGACGCTCCGGGACCGGCGCCGATCTCCCTCGACATGCAGTTCGCCCAGGAGGGCGGCGAGGCGCCGACACCCTACGAGGTCCTGCTCCACGCGGCGCTCGCCGGCGACTCGACCCGATTCACGCGGCAGGACGCCGTCGAGGAGGCCTGGCGGATCGTCCAACCGCTGCTCGACGCCCCGCCGCCCGTCGAGGCCTACCCCAAGGGATCGTGGGGCCCGCCGGGGGCCACGCGCCTGATCGCCGGTTTCGGCGCCTGGCACGAACCATGGGTACACGGGTGCGCGGCGCGCAGGCGCGCCCGCCCTCCGGTGAGCAGATCTCCCTCGAGCTCGGCCCGCAGCGAGCGACCGTGGTCGAGGTCGGAGGCGGCCTCCGCGCATACGCGCTCGGCAGCTGGGACGTGATCGACGGCTACGGCGTGCATGAGCGCTGCGGCGGTGGACGCGGCCAGCCGCTGATCCCGTGGCCCAACCGGCTGGGAGACGGGCGCTACCCGTGGGCTGGATCCGAGCTCCAGCTCGACCTCTCCGAGCCGGCGCGCGGGAACGCGATCCACGGCCTCGTTCGCTGGCGCAACTGGGAGCTCCGCGCACGCGATCCCACGCGGGCGGTGCTCGGCCACGTGCTCCACGGCGAGCCGGGATACCCGTTCATGCTCGACCTCGAGCTCGAGTACGCGCTCGAGCCCCGCGGCCTCACGGTCACCACGAGCGCGTGCAACATCGGCCCCGAGCCCTGCCCCTACGGCGCCGGCATGCATCCCTACGTCTCGCTCGGCGCCCCGTCGATCAACGGCGCGATCCTCACCGTCCCCGCCGCCCGCCGCCTGGTCGCCGACGAGCGTGGGATTCCCGTCGGCGAGGAGCCCGTCGCCGCCGGCCCGCTCGACTTCCGCGCCCCTCGCGCGATCGGGGGCGCGCAGATCGACGCATGCTTCGCCGGCCTTGATCGCGATCAGGGTGGCAACGTCCGCGTCGGGCTCCGTGCGCCGGACGATTCGCGGGCGGTGACCCTGTGGGCCTCGCGCGAATACGACTACGTGATGGTGTTCACCGGCGACACGCTTCCGGAGGGCCAGCGCCGGCGGGGCGTCGCGATCGAACCGATGACCTGCGCGCCGGACGCCTTCCGGTCGGGCGCCGGACTGGTCCGGCTCGAGCCCGGAGAGCGCCACGCGGCGCGCTGGGGCATCGAGCCCTCGGACCGCACTCACGCCCCCGCGGGCGACTGAACCGCGTCCGTGCCGTGCGCCGCTACGCTCTTCTCGAGACATGATCTCCACGAACCAATTCAAGAACGGCAATCACATCGACGTCGACGGGACCGTGTTCAAGATCCTCGAGTTCCAGCACGTCAAGCCGGGCAAGGGCGGGGCCTTCGTGCGAACCAAGCTCCGGCGCTCGAGCGATGGGAACGTCATCGACCGGACGTTCAGGGCGGGGGAGAAGTTCCGCTCCGTTCGGACCGAGGTCCGCCGGATGCAGTTCCTCTACCGCGACGGCGGCGATGCTCACTTCATGGACACCGGGTCCTATGAGCAGCTCGTGATCCCGGTGGCGGCAATCAGCGACGCGCTGCGGTGGGTCAAGGACAGCGACGAGGTCGAGGTCCTCTACATCGACGATCAGCCCGCCGACATCCAGCTGCCGAGCGCGGTCGACCTCAAGGTCTCCCAGACCGAGCCGGGGCTGCGGGGCGACACGGCTTCCGGGGGCGGCACCAAGCCGGCCACGCTCGAGACCGGCGCGAGCGTGCAGGTGCCACTGTTCGTGGACGTGGGGGACGTGCTTCGAGTCGATACGCGCTCGGGCGAGTACATCTCTCGTGCCTGACGTGCAGCGGCCTTCTGATGCGTAGGCGCGAGCAACGACGCGCCGCGGTATGGGCGCTCTACCAGAGCGATCTTCTCGCCCGGCCCCTCGAGGAGACGCTCCCGCGTGACGTGCACGCGTTCACGCGTGCGCTCGCGCACGCCGCGCAGGATCGTCAGCCGGAGCTCGACGAGCTGATCGGCCGTCACGCGACCGGCTGGTCGCTGGCGCGGATCGCCCCGCTCGAGCGCTCGATCCTGCGCGTCGGCGTGCTCGAGGTGCTCTATCCCGAAGCGGTTCCCGGTGAGCAGCCGATCCCCCCCGAGGGCGCGATCGACGAGGCGGTCGAGACCGCCAAGCGCTTCTGTGGAACCGAGGCCCCCGGGTTCGTGAACGGGATCCTGGCGGCCGTGCTCAGGGAGCGCGAGGCGCTGCCCCGCTGAGCGAGCCCGCTCGGCTTCCGCGAGCTGCGGTTCGGCTGCGCCCATGTCTACGAGCTGCGACGGATAAGACCTACGTAGGAACCACTCGCGCGTCGCCGCGCCCGCGACGACAATGCGGGTATGCGGCTGCTCGTAGTCGACGACGATCGTGCTCTCCGTGACGTGCTGAGGCGGGCCCTCATGCTGGGCGGTTACGAGGTCCGGCTCGCGGAGAACGGGGCCGGTGCGCTCGCCGAGATCGCGGCCGGCGTTCCCGACGCGGTCGTCCTCGACATCGGTCTTCCCGACATCGACGGCCTCGAGGTGTGCCGGCTGCTGCGCCGCGAGGGCAACCGCATCCCGGTCCTGATGCTGACCGCTCGCGACGCGGTTGCTGACCGGATCGATGGCCTCGATGCGGGCGCCGACGACTACCTGGTTAAGCCTTTCGACATCGACGAGCTCAAGGCGAGGCTGCGCGCGCTGCTGCGTCGCGCGGGAGGGGAGGGCCTGGCGGACGGGCTTGCGTTCGCGGAGCTGACCCTCGACCCGGGCCGCCACGGAGTCGTCGTCGGCGAGCGGTTCGTCGAGCTCACACGCACCGAGTATCAGCTGCTCGAGATGCTGCTGCTCAACCCCCGGCGGGTATTGCCGCACGGGTTGATCTACGACCGCGTGTGGGGATACGACTTCGGGCCGACGTCCAATGCACTGCGCGTCTACGTCGGCTATCTCCGCCGCAAGCTCGAGGAGGCTGGGTCGAGGCCCCTGATCCACACCGTCAGGGGCGTCGGCTACGCGCTGCGGGAGCCCGCGGAGTGAGCCTGCGCGCCCGGATCGGTGCCGCGGCTGGGGTCGCGGTCGCGCTTGCCGTGGTCGCCGTCGCCGTGAGCGTATATGCCGGGACTCGCGCGAATCTGCTGGGACAGCTCGACCAGTCCTTGCAGAACCTCACCGCCCAGGTGGTGCCGCCTGGCTCCGGTGGACCCGGCTCCCTGGCACCGGAGTCGAGCGGAGCGCCCGCGAGTCCCACCGGCGGCTACGACGCTGGGGGATCGGGCGGGCGGGCCCTCGGCCCCCACGGAGGCGGACAGGCGGGTGGCGTGGGGGGCGGGCCGACATCCACCTCCCCGGCGAGCACCGCCTCGCTCTTCCCGCCCACCGGTTCGAGTAACTGCGACCAGGGCTTCGCGCTCAATCAGAGTGGCGCCGGCCTCGGGGGCGCCAAGGGCTACTTCGAGCTGGTGATGCGCAGCGGCGCCGTCTGCCTGGCACGCGGCGAGACGGCGGAGATCCCGGTCGACGCACGGATCAAGTCGACCGCGCAGAGTGGGCGCGGCCAATACGCGATCGACACGCACATCGGCGCGACTCAGGAGCGGGCGCTCGTCACCGGTGTGGGCTCCTACGGCACGCTCTTGGTTGCCGAGCCGCTGACCGGCGTCGACAAGACGCTCCATAACCAGCTGCTGCTGCTCCTCGTGATCGGAGCCGCCGGGATCGTCCTCGCCGCCGCGCTCGGAATCCTCGTCGCCAGGACGGCGCTGACGCCGATCGCTCGCTTCACCCAGCGGACCGAGGCGGTCGCTGCGGGCGCCGACCCCTCGCAGCGGCTCGAGGTGACTGGGCGCGACGAGCTCGCACGGCTGGCGAGCACGTTCAACACCACCCTCGACGCGCTCGAGCGCTCGGTCGAGTCGCAACGCAACCTCGTCGCCGACGCGAGCCACGAGCTGCGCACGCCGATCGCCTCGCTGCGCGCCAATCTCCAGCTGCTGCGGGAGGAGTCACGCCTCTCGCAGGACGATCGCGACGCGCTGCGGGAGGACATGATCTCCGAGCTCGACGAGCTGACCGGGCTGGTCGGCGACGTCGTCGAGCTGGCTCGGGGCATCAAGCCGACCACGGAGCAGCACGAGATCCGGGTCGACCTCGTCGCTGCGAATCTCATCGAGCGCACCGGTCGCCGCGCTCCCGGGCTGACGTTCAATGCGAGCCTCGAACCGACACTCGTGCGCGGCGAGGGCGACCGGATCGGGCGGGCGATTACGAATCTCCTCGACAATGCGCGCAAATGGAGTCCTCCGGATGGCGCCGTGGATGTCGAGCTGCGCGCCGGGACGCTGACGGTTCGCGACCACGGACCGGGATTCAACGAGCAGGAGCTGCCGCATGTGTTCGATCGGTTCCACCGTGCTCGGGAAGCGCGGGGGAAGCCGGGGTCCGGCCTCGGGCTGGCGATCGTGCGCCAAGCGGCGGAGGCGCACGGCGGTTTCGCAGAGGCCACCAACGCGGCGGGCGGCGGCGCGCTGCTCCGTGTCAGCTTCGGTCCCTCGCTGCCGCTCGAGGATGAGCCCGAATCCGAGGCTTCCGACGCGTTGGCCGCACGCCCACCAGCGTAGCCGGGCGGGCGCACGCTGGATGTGGACCTCGTGGTAGCTGATGAGCCTCACAGCAAGCGGTTTCTGACAGTCTCGATCGGATAAACGTTGATTTTTCCGTGCACAAGTTGTACGTCGGCCGACCGGGGCCGAATCTGTACCCGGGAAGTGCTGGCGCGTTCCCCGAGCGGGTAGCCTCGCCTGGCGCACCCGCCCGCCGGCACTCCCACATTTATGTGCTCGGCCAGCCGTGAGGGCTGGCTGAGCATGTGATCAGGCCGGACGGCCGGCGATCCATCGCTCGATGAGCAGGCGCGCGATCGCCACGCGCGGCGGCAGCTCGAGCTCGGCACTGTGCCCGTGGACGGCTGCCCGCGCGTCCTCGACGGTGAACCAGCGGACGTCCTCGAGCTCGCCGTCCCGCGCCGTCGGCTCGCCGCCGTCCGATCGAGCCTCGAAGCCGAGCATCAGCGAGGAGGGGAACGGCCACGGTTGCGAGGCGACGTAGCGCGAGTCGTAGACGTCGACCCCCGACTCCTCGCGGACCTCGCGCGCGACGGCCTCCTCGAGCGTCTCCCCGGGCGATACGTAGCCGGCGAGCACGGAGTAGCGGAGCGGCGGCCAGTTGGCGTGACGGCCGAGCAGGACGTGCGTGCCGGTCGCGACGAGCATGATCACCACCGGATCGGTGCGGGGGAAATGGACAGCTCCGCAGCTCGGGCAGCGCCGCGAGTAGCCCGCCTCGGCGACTGTGGTGGCGGTCCCGCAATTCGGGCAGAAGCGGTGAGCGCGATGCCAGCTCAGCAGCGACCCGAGGTACGCTGCGAGGCCGCCCTCCGAACGCGGGAGCAGCGCGCCGGCGGCGCGGAGCGTGACCACGCTCGCCCCGCGCGTCAGTGCGGCCCGCGATGCCCGGGCGAGTGCATCGAGGTCGACGGCGAACAACGCCCGGCCCTGCTCGAGGCCGAGCAGCACCGGCTCGGTGATGACGGCGCCGGCGGCCAGGAGGTCGCCGATCGAGCGCCGGATCAGCTCAGGCCCAGCACCCTCACCGACGAGCACTCCGTCGCGGCTCACGAGCACCACTCTGCTGTCGGGATCGCCGAGCCGGCGCGTGACCCACGTCGGGTCGGCGCGCAGCGTCGTGGCACGGTCCAGCGCCATCCCGGAGAACGGCGTCGCAAGCCCGGCCGGGCATTGCACAGCCGGCTACTGAGCGTTCCACGAGGCCAGCGTGCCGCGCTTGTCGGCGGCCCTGAGCTCGTTGAGACCGCCCAGGGTCTCCCCGTTGACGACGATCTGGGGAAAGCTCGTGAGCCCTGTGACGCTCGTCAGCTCGGCTTGGAGCTCCGGGTGCGCTCCGAGGTTGACCTCTTCGAACGCGACACCGCGCATCGTGAGCAGCGATTTCGCATGGACGCAGAATGTGCACGCGTCGGTGGAGAAGAGGATCACGCGGCTGGGCACGTCGCCGAGTATAAGAGGGGCGGTGAGCGAGGGCGCCGGGGCGACGGGCATCCCCGAGGTCACCCCGGTGAGAGGGCGTCCGCCAGCGGCACTACCGGCCGAGCGTGCGCACGAGCTCGCGCGCTCGGGATCGGAGGTCGCCCAGAAGCGTGCGCACCGACTCAAGACCCGCCCGGAGATCCGCGTCGCCGAACTCGACAGGGAGCATCGAATCCTGCAGCGTCACGAGCGTGCTGTCAGCCCTGTCCACCGCGTCCATCGCGGCGTCGAGCAAGCCCCTGACTCCCTGCGACGGAGCGCCGGGAGTCGCCGGCTCGAAGCTGCGACTCGGTAGGCCGTGGCGGGCGGCGAACTCAGAATGGGTACGCTGGGCACGGCCATAGGCGAGCTGGACCGGCCGGAACAGCTCTTGCTCGAGCGTGTCCGCGGTGTGCTCGTCAAGACGCTCGTAGGCCTCCCCGAGAGACGCGAGCGCGAAGCCGATGTCCTCGGTCGCCTCTGCGACGGCATCGAGCAGCTGTTGCCTCGCTTGCGCGTTGGTGATCGCCATGGCACTAGGTTATTGACTGATCGTCCCGGGCACACTGCCACCTTGTGACCCGGGTCAGAGGCGCGGACCTGTCATCCTCAGAGCAATGAGCGACGAGATGCCCCGTCACGATCCGGAGCATCTCTCGCCGGGCTCGTTGGCACTGATCGTCGGATGCGAGTTCGAGTTCGAGGCTGCCCAGCCAATCGCGGCGATCATGCAGGTCGCTCCGTCTCCCCAGCCGGGGATACGGATCGAACGCGAGCAATGGGATACCGGCTCTGACCATCACGGCTACCTCGACCTGTACGAGAACCGGTGCGAGCGGTTCACGATCGAGGCGGGCAGCTCTCGCATCGCCTACGAGGCGGAGCTGCTGCTGAGCGATCCTGCCGATGTGATCGAGCCGGACGCGTCGGGGACACCGGCCGCCTCACTGCCCGACGAGACCGTGAGCTACATCATGCCCAGCAGGTTCTGTCTGCCTGACGAGCTGGGCAACGTTGCGTGGCAGCGGTTCGGACACCTGCCTCCGGGCTGGCAGCGGGTGCAGGCCATCGTCGATTTCGTCCATGGTCACCTCGAGTTCGTTCCCGGCGCGTCGAACCCGTGGACCACCGCCGCCGACGCCTACCGAGCCGGCCAGGGCGTGTGTCGCGACTTCGCCCATCTCGCGATCACGTTCTGCCGCGCCCTGAACATCCCCGCGCGCTACGTGTTCGGCTACATCCCGGATGTGGGGGTTCCCATACCGGTCGAGCCGATGGATTTCGCGGCCTGGTTCGAGGTATATCTCGACGGTCGCTGGTACACGTTCGACGCTCGGAACAACACGCCACGGATCGGGCGCGTCGTCGTCGGGCGCGGCCGGGACGCGATCGACGTCGCCCTGATCACATCGTTCGGACCCCACACGCTGACCGGATTCCGGGTCCGTGCCGATCAGATCGCTTCGCCGACACCGAGCTGAGCACCGGATCGCTTCGCCGACACCGAGCTGAGCACCGCGGGTGAGTGAGACGTCGATCGAAGCCCGTTCCGCCCGCGAGCGGTGGAACCGACGCTACACGGAGAGGGGGTTCGTTCCGTTCCCTGACCGGCCCGCCGAGTGGTTGGTGGAGAACCGCGCGGTGCTGACCGGCCCTGGCGGCCGGCGCGCGCTCGATCTCGCGTGTGGGGACGGGAGGAACGCCCTGTTCCTCGCGCAGCTCGGCTTCGACGTCGTCGCGGTCGACGTCTCCGACGTGGCGATCAACGCTCTGCGAAAGGCCGCGGTCAATCGTGGCCTCGCCGTCGACGCCCGCCGGGTCGACCTCGAAGACGAGGCCCTGCCCGGCGACCGTTACGACGTCATCGTGCAAATCAATTATCTCCAGCGCGACCTCTTCGGGTCACTCGCGCGAGCGCTCACGTCGGGCGGCATCCTGATCGTCGAGACCGTCACGCGAGCGCACGTCGAAGAGCTGGGAAAGAGCTTCGATCCGCGGTTCGTCCTGGAACACAACGAGCTTCTCCGCTCCTTCCCCGATCTCCACCTGCGCCATTACCGCGAGGGTGTGGTCGATCGCTCGGGGCGGCCGAGAGCGGTCGCGAGCCTCCTCGCCGAGCGTCGCCTCGCCCGTTGAGACGGATCAGGCACGGGCCAGATATCAATGCCGGCGCTCAGCGGGCGCGCATGCGGTTGTTCCGCGGGGCGTGCTCGAGCTCCGCGAGGCCGAGCGCCTCCATCAGCGGCGGGACGTACATCCCGAATCGGCCGCGTAGCCCCTTCTTCAGCCCGTAGAACCCGCCGACCGGATTGGATTCCGTGCGAGCCCATGCCTCCACGGTCCCTTCTGCCGCGGGCTTGCGCTCATCGGCACTGCCGAGGGCGATCCAATCGCCGTGACTCACGAGCATCGCGTGGAGATCCTCGACACAGCGCAAGCGGTAGGACAGGGTTGTCTTCCCGACGACGCACACGAGCGCCGGCGGATCGGCGGAATCGTCGCGGTACATCTGATATTCCGACGTGCCCGGGGGCGTGCGCAGGATCCACGGGTCCTCACGCGTTCCTGTGCCCGTCGTTCGCGTCCCCGTCGCTCCCGTGCCCGTTGGGCTGGTCATACCCGCCTCCTGTGATCGATCGATGACCACATTCTCGTCCTATCCGGTGGTACGCGAGCGCGGTCTCCCACCAGATCGGGGATCACGTGACGAGCGGCGCGAGCTCGTCGCCGAGCAGGGCGACGGCGTCGAGGTCGTCGTGCAGCAGGTGCTGGCACATCACCCGACTGACGCCCGCGTCGCGCAGCGCGATCAGCTGGCGGGCCGCCTCCTGGACGGTGCCCACGATCCAACCCGCGGGAGGATCGGCCATGAAGGCATCGGCGTCGTCACCCCGTACGCGGCTCAGGCGACGTGCTCGGTCCCGCAGATCGGCGGTGTCGACACCGACCACGACGCCGGTCATGACCGAGAATGGGAGCGGCTCCCGGCCGGCTCGCTCGCACGCCTCGGCGATCTGGGCGCTGCGCTGCCGAACATCCTCGACCGTGGGGAATGGCGTGTTGTACTCGTCGGCGTACCGGGCGGCCAGCGCGGCGCTGCGCGGACCCGCGCTGCCGCCCATGATCAGCGGTGGGCGTGGACGCTGGACGGGCTTGGGCTGGGCGTCGAGCTCGCGGAGCTTGTAGTGCTCGCCGCCGAAGGAGAACGGCCCGTCGGTCCAGTTGCCGAGGACCACCTGCAGCTGCTCCTCGAGGATGTCCATGCGCACGCGAGTTGGTGGAAAGGGAAAGCCATACGCCTCGTGCTCGTGCTCGTGCCAGCCGGCCCCGAGACCCAGCTCGATCCGCCCGCCGGAGATCTGATCGGCGGTGACCACCAGCTTGGCGAGCAACGAGGGGTGCCGGAACGTCGCCGGCGAGACCAGCGTCCCGAGCCGCAGCGTTGACGTGGTCGCCGCTAGTGCGTTGATCGTTCCCCACGCGTCGAGCGAACCGCGCTCGGGATCCCGGCCGTCGAGGTTCACGTAGTGATCGGAACGAAAGAGCGCGGGGATCGCGTGCTCCTCGCAGGCGCGTGCTAGCGCGACCCAGTGCGGCCACGTGACGCCTTCCTGACCTTCGATCATCAGACACAAGTCCATGGCCACCCTTTCGAACAACGACGACGATGGACAGCGATCCTAGTCTTCGATCTCTGTCGCCCCAAGGAGCCGTCCTCGTGATCATTGCGCCCACGGGGTTCGATCTCGGTTGCACGGCCGGCCTGCCGTCGGTGCGCCGGACACGCCAACGTGTGAAAATGAGCGCGTGTACCTGGAAGGGGGGCAGCGGCGAAGGAGAACCCCGGCCAAACGCTTGGCGAGTCTGCTCGCGCTGATCGTGATCGTCGCAGCGGCCGTAATCGTGGTGGTACGGGTCTCCGCTGCGAGCGACCGCACGCAGTCCACCGGGACTCGCGTACGCGCGGCGACGCGCTCGCGTACCGCGAGGCGCTCAGGGTCAGCGCGCGCCTCGCTCGCTCGACGACGTCGGGCGGCGCGCTCTGTGGCGGCAGCGACGAACCCGTTTACCACTGCGGCGCTGCGCAACTATCTCCGCCACCGTGCCGGAAACATCACCGCTGCCGTATATGACGTCACTTCGCGCACGACGTACCTCTACCGTCCCGGCGTCCGCGAGCAGACCGCGAGCATCGTCAAGGCCGACATCCTCGCCACCCTGCTGCATCAGACGCAGGGGAGGGGCGGGCTGAGCGACGAGCAAAGCGACATCGCCCAGGGGATGATCGAAGCCAGCGACAACGACGACGCGACGGACCTGTGGGACGAGGAGGGGGGTGCTCCGGCCGTGCACGCCTTCGACGAGGAGGCCGACATGAACCAGACGACGCCGAACGCCGCTTGGGGCCTCACCACGACCACCCCGCGCGACCAGCTCAAGCTCTTGCGCCTCGTCATGCTCCCCAACCATCTGCTGGACCTCGCCTCGCGCGAGTACGAGTACGAGCTCATGCGTAACGTCATCCCCTTCGACCACTGGGGCGTCTCGGGCGGACTGGGTCCGACCGCGGTCGTGGCGCTCAAGAACGGCTGGCTGCCGCTGGAGGGAGGCGACTGGCAGGTCAACAGCATCGGACAAGTCGTCGGATCCGGACGCCACTACCTCATCGCTGTGATGACGAATGGAGACCCCACCGAGGACTTCGGGATCGCAACGATCGAGCGCATCTCGGCGGCAGCGTGGCAAGCCCTGAGAGCCCAGTCGCTTCTGACCCTCGCGACGCCGGGCGGATAACGCGCCAGGCCGCCGAGAAATCGGTGGCGATTGTTAGGATTAGCACAAGACCATGAGGATTGGTCGTCCGGGGCGCCAGGGCCGGTATGGTGAAGGGGGCCAGGGGGAAGCGATTCGCGCTTCTGTGTCCAAAGCCCGAGGTGCAGATAGAGACCAGGCCCCCCGGTTGACGGTGGTCGGCTCCTGCTCTGCTTGGGTGATCGCAATGCCCAAGGAGTGGCGGCGAAAATGGTGGAGTACCTCGCAGTTCCCTCGGCTCAGGGGCGAGCGCGCGTGGTCGGCTGGATGAGCGCCGTGGCGCTGGCGCTGGCGCTGATGCTGGTCGCGCCGTCCGCGGCCCAGGCCAACACGCTTTATGCCCTCAATGCGGGTCAGGTGTCGATTTCGGCGTTCTCCCTGAGTTCGGACGGGATACCTGTAGCGGTGGGCGACAGCCTTGGCCTCGGCTCGGGTGGTTCGCCGAACGGCTACCTCGAGGAGGCGGTGTCATCGACCGGGCAGCTCTACATCACCTCGGGCGATGATGTCGATTCCTACTTGGTCGCCAACGGCCAATACCCGGTCTACGAGAGTGCGACGGCGATCGTCCATCCCACCTCACCGGCGACCTACAGCGGCGGACAAGAGGGGGTGGCGGTTTCACCCAACGGTCAGTACGTGTACGTCGCTGATGAGGACTATGGATCGATTGCTACGTTCGCGGTCGGAGCAGACGGAGCGCTCACTCAGGTCGACGACGTCCTCGGCAGCAACGACGATGCCGAGGTGCCGAGTGGAGTCAGTTCGAGCTCTGCGCCTGATGCCGTGGCAGTGTCGCCGAATGGGAAGTATCTCTATGCAGCTAACGACATCGAGGGTTCGGTCACGTTCTTCACGATCGGATCCAGCGGCACCCCCACTCCGCAGGCCACCACGCCTCTTCCTGACGAATCATCCAACGGTATCTACGACAACCCTGACGGCCTTGCAATCACCCCGAACGGGCAGAGTCTGTTCGTTTCCTCCTACAGTGAGGACGCGGACGAGTATTCGATTGGCCCGAACGGTGGGCTTGTCTTCGCGTCAACCGCAGGCCTTGGGGGATTAGGGCAGGAGGACGTGGCGACGTCTCCGAACGGTGAGGCTTACTACACCGCCGACTTTGGGTCAGGCACGGTGTCTGAAGGCTTGGTTCATGCTGATGGGAGCGTCTCATACGCGGGGGTTCAGAGCAGCGGACCCGGTTATTACACCCAACCCTATAGCGTTGCCCTGTCACCGGGCGACGCGTATGTATATGCGGCCAACTATGGTGACAACTCGATCTCGACGTTCTCAACCGTGGGTGGGTTTGCCCAGGAGGGCGACGGGGTGGATACCGGCGTACCGATCGGATCGAGTCCGGGTCCCGTCGACATCGGTTCCGATCCAGACGCCGTCGTTGTCTCACCCGACAACGGGCCTTCAGCGGCGTACAACGGCACGATCGCCCCGTCCGGCTTCCTCAGTACCTTCGACGCCTCGAGCTCGTCTGCAGGCAGTGAGCCGATCGCGTCCTACGCATGGAGCTTCGGGGACGACTCGGGCCAGACCACCGCAACTCCGACCGTCAGCCACGTCTATGCCAAGCCAGGCACGTACACGGTCACGCTGACGGTCACCGACTCTGACGGCTGCTCGACCGCAGGTCCGTGGACGGGCGTGGACGCCACCTGCAATTCCGATCCTTCAGCGACGGAGAGTGAGACGCTCGGGGTTCCAGCCACGACGACCACACCGGTGAGGACACCGAGGCCCACTCCGATCCCGGCACCTCCGATACCAAAGGGCGCGGCGCCGACAGCGGTGCCGAAGTTCACGGCTCTGTTCGCGGTGTTCAGTCATCGCAAGAACGCAGCTCTCGTGGGCCTCAACGGGGTCGTCGGCGCCGAGGTAGGCGAGACGGTTACGATCAACTGCGTGGACCGATGCGCTCACAAGCTCCACGTGGTCGAGCATGTCCGCAATCGAAACGATCATCTGGCGGAGATACTGCCCCGGTCCTTGGCGCTTTTCTCGAAGACTCGGATCGAGGTCGAGGTCTCGGCTCCTGGTTTCGTGAGCCGCTTCGTACGCTACGGATTCGTGCGCTCCGGTCAGCGTGCGCGGACCCACATCGACGCGAGCGGGTGTATGGGCGCAGCCACGCGGTCGGAAGCCTGTCCGTAGGCCGGTGACGTAACGGGAAAGAAGCTCCCGCGCCGAGAACGCCGGCCGCGGGAGCTTTACCCGTGGAGGAGACCCACCGGCGCCGCAGATCATACAGAACGTGACCATCGGTATTGGCGAGCTCGGCCCCGCGGGGTGAACTGAAAGCGGGTGGCTCCCGAGCGCAGACCAAATATGCTCAACCGAATGAAAAGGATCTGCGCGGTCGCGATGGTCACCGCGTCCGCGGTGACCGCACTGGTCGTCGCCGCGGTCGCTGCGACGCCGACGATCGGATCGACGTTCAGCGGCCGGAGCGCGCACAAGCGCTATGCGATCTCGATCAGCGCAGAGTGCTTCACCATCAATTGCACGAAGGCCGCACAGCTTTCGATCAACATCACCGCCGGCACGAAGAGCAAGCCACACGCCAGGTGCCGATACGGGATCTACAGCGTGCCCACGACGAGACTCAAGCGGGGTACGTTCTCCGGCGTTGGCGTGTTCTCGTCGATCGGCCTCAGGCTCAAAGTCTCCGGGACGTTCACCTCGGCGAAACGCGTTCGCGGCGCGATCATCGGCAATCACACCTGCGGAACGGATACCTACAGCCTCGAGGCCGCGCCGAAAAAGGCGGGATAACACGCGAGCGCCGAGTCCGTAGCATTCGCGCACCCAGGCCCAATATCGAAGGAGCAGACGATGCCAGCAAAGGCCAGTGCAGAATGGCAGGGCGATCTCAAATCCGGCAGCGGAACGTTCACCGCGGGCGACAGCATCGGCGGGGAGTACTCGTTCAAGTCTCGCTTCGAAGATGGCCCCGGGGCCAATCCCGAGCAGCTCATCGCCGCGGCGCACGCGGCGTGCTTCTCGATGGCGCTGTCGGCGGCGCTCGGCGACGCCGGAACCCCGGCCGAATCGGTGAAGACGGCTGCGACCGTGACCTTGCGCTTCGTCGATGGAGCGCCGACGATCACCGCGATCGCTCTCAGCACCGTGGGGAACGTCCCGGGCATCGACGAGGCCGCGTTCCGGGCCGCCGCGCAAGGGGCCAAGGAGGGCTGCCCGGTGAGCCGCGCGCTCACCGGCGTGCCGGAAATCACGCTCGAGGCGTCGCTCGCCTGATCGCCCCACCGTGGGGCACGATGTTGTGCAGCTCGTCGCCGGCATACCAGCGAGCGAGCTGCTCGCCGGCGAGGGCAGCCGCGCGAGCGTTGCCAAGCGGCGAGTCGCCGGCCAGGTGGGGGGTGATGGAGAGCACGCCGGGAGCATCCCAAAGGGGGTGATGCTCCGGCAGTGGCTCGGGGTCGGTGACGTCGAGCACGGCTCGCAGCCGTCCGCGGCTGACTTCCTGCAGGAGGGCATCGGTGTCGAGCACAGGTCCGCGAGCCGCATTGACGAGCAACGTGCCGTCCCTCATCGCCGCGAGCTCCTCGGCGCCGATGAGCCCGCGCGTCGAGTCGTTGAGCGGCGTCAGGACGACGACCGCGTCGGCGTCCGGCAAGATGCCGAGGAGCTCGTCGACGCCGTGTAGGTCATCGCGTGCGTGAGACGCGACGCCGATCACCTCGGTGCCCAGAGGACGAAGCCGGGATTCCAGGAGGCGACCGATCGATCCCATACCGAGGACGAGCACGGTCCAGCCGCCGAGATCGGTGAGATGCCGCGGCCGCCAGGTCCGGTCGCGCGCACACTCCAGGAGCCCGGACGATGCGCCAAGGAGAGCGCCGAGCACCCACTCGGCCACCGGCGCGTCACGCGCGCCGCGAGCGCTGCACAGGGTGGCCTGCGGGGGTACAAGCGTCTCGATCCAATCGGTTCCGGCCGACAGCACCTGAACCACGGCGAGCCTATCGAGGCCAGGAAGCGCGTCGAGGACCTCCTTGTCTCCCGATGCCGGGACGAGAAAGTCAATCGTTGTGAGATCGACGCCATCCGCGAGTGCAACGACCTCCACCCCTGCCGGGGCGCGCGAGCGGACGGCTGCGACGGCATGCTTGGCGATCGCTGCGCGAACTCCGCGCTCGTCGTCGTCCACGCCGATCGATGCCCGGAGTTGTTCTCGACGTCCGCTGGTCTACTTCGGGAGGCTGTAGCCGCGGTCGGCCTTGACCA
>PMOY01000006.1 GCA_003165655.1 Solirubrobacterales bacterium | reverse complement strand
AAGGGGCCGCCGTGGAACACGACACTCTGCCTGCGCGGGCACAACTACCTGAAGTCCGCCGCCGGCGAGACGGTGTACGAGAACCGCTATGTGATCTGGGGTCACGCCTCGTGGGGCCTGTTGAAGGACTATGAGGTCTACGAGGACACGCAGAAGTCCAGGGCCCTCGACGAGTATTTCGCCAACCACGGCGACCCGATCGCGGCCGCGTACCTCGAAGCCGCGGCGGGATCGGCCTGACGCGGGGGGGCCGCGCACCAGTCNNTGTCACGCGGGCGAGCGCTGCGGGTTGGTCACGCGGGCGCCTTGGTCACGCGGGCGCTTTGGTCACGGCGCGCGCGCGGCGGCGTGACCGGCGTGACCCGCGCGCGGCGCGACTGTCCGCGGGCCGCTCACGCCCGCGTGCTCGCAGCGCCGTGGCGCGCGATCCGTGCCGTGGCGCGGGCCTTGGCTCGCGACGGGACCGCGCGGCTGAGCGTGGAGCGGTGGTCGGCCACCCAGCGATAGGCGCGCTCGGTCGTCCGGGGTGTGGCCGCCAGTAGGGCGGCCGGTACTCGCCCACCCCGCAACAGTCTGAGCAGCGGCGGCGCCCNNGAGAACCGATGACCGTCCGGCGACACGAGGTGCCACGAGCCGGCGCGACGGGCGGGATCGAGATCCGCGAGCATCTCCTTTGCCGCCGGTGCCTGCAGCGCGAGCGGTCTGACGAGCGTGTCCCGGTCGAGCGCGAGCAAGCTCGCGAGGGCCCAGCGGCAGAATCCGCAGTCGGCGTCGTAGAGCAGCGTCCACGGTGCGTCGGAGCGGTTTGGCGGCGCCATGAGGCTCGGTAGGATCGCGCATCATGCTGATCGGCATCATCACCGGATCGGGCACCTACGCCCTCCCGGAGTTCGAGGCCGCCGAGCTCATCGAGCACCGCACGCCGTATGGCGAGGCAGCGATCACCAGGGGGACCTTTGCGGACTCCTCCGTGCTCCACATTTCCCGTCACGGCGCCGGCCACGTCCGGCTCTCGAACCAGGTCAACCATCGCGCGAACATCTGGGCGCTGAAGGATCTGGGAGCGAGGGCCGTCATTGGTTGCACTGCGTGCGGGGCCGTCGATCCGACGGTAGTCCTGGGCTCGCTGGTCGTCTTCGACGACCTCCACTTCATCTCCAACCGCCTGCCGGACGGGTCGCTGTGCACGTTCTTCACCGACCCCGGCGACTTTGCGCGCGGACACTGGATCCTTCACGGGGGCCCGTTCTCCCCGGGGCTGCGTGCGGTGCTGGTGACGGCGGCGGAGGAGGCCGGGCACGGGGCGCGTGACCGAGGCACCTACGGCCACGTCGATGGTCCCCGATTCAACACTCCTACCGAGATCGCGCAGCTCGCCCGCTGCGGGGTCACGGCCGTCAGCCAGACCGCCGGTCCCGAGGCGGTGCTGTGTGGAGAGCTCGAGCTGCCGTTCGCACTGATGGGCTTCGCCACCGACTACGCGAACGAGGTCGTCCCCGGGGAGCCGACGCCGGTAGCGACGCTGATCGAGCTGATGGGCAGGAGCACGCCGATCTTCGCCGACGTCCTGCGCGCCGCGCTGTCGCGGCTGGGTGCTGAGCCGCCGCCTGCCGCCGGGACGGTCTATCGCTTCGAGCAAGGATGAGCCGTGAGCTGTCCTCCGGCCCGGCGGTGGTCGTCATGGCCCGCGCGCCACGACCAGGGCAGGTTCGCCGTGCGCTGGAGCCGCTGCTCGGGCCCGCGGGCTGTGCCGCGCTTCAGGCCGCGCTCATCGTTGCGGCGGTCCGCTGGGCGCATGCCGTCGCGCCCGGTGCGGTGTACGTTGCCTACGACCCTCCCGACGCGGCGCGCGAGATGCGCGCTCTGCTGCCCGCGGAGAGCGCCCTCTTCCCGCAGAACGGCGACGGCATCGGCCGCCGCGTGGCAGACGCCACGGCCCGCGTGTTCGCCCGGCACGATGGACCGGTGCTCGTGGTGTGGCCCGACCTACCGCGCCTGCGCCCCGACCACGCCACGGCGGCCCTGGACGATCTGCGCGCCGGTTGCGACGCCGCGCTCGGCCCGGTGATCGACGGCGGCTTCTACCTGATCGCGATCGACCGCCCGCAGCCGAACCTGTTCGCGCTCCCAGAGCGGGCGTGGCGCGGACCGAATGTATTGGTGGTGGGCGTCGCCGCGGCGCGCAAAGCGGGTCTCGAGGTGGGGATCCTGCGCGCGGAGCGCGCGCTGCACCGCCCGGCCGACGTGCGCGCCGCCCGCGCCGATCCGATGATCCCCGCTGAGCTTGCGACGATCCTCGTCGCCCGCGTCGCCTGAGGCTCGGTCGCGCCGGACCGCCCTTCAGGAGCTCTTGGTCGCCTCTTCAGTGGCTATTACCGCCGGCCCGTAGCGTCAAGGGGCAGCGTGAGACGCCCACCGTCGCGACACACCCGCCTGGGATCCCGCGAGCAGGAGACGACCCGGCGGTCCTCGCCGACGTTGGGCCACCGGCCACCGCTCGACGGGATTCGCGGTGTGGCGATCCTCGGCGTGCTGATGTTGCACTCGACCATCTGGGGGGCGATGCCGTCGGTGCTCCCCGGCGGCAACCTCGGGGTGACCGTCTTCTTCGTGTTGTCGGCCTACCTGATCACGACGCTGCTCTTGAGCGAGCACGACGCCACCGGCAAGATCGATCTGCGCTCGTTCTACC
>PMOY01000428.1 GCA_003165655.1 Solirubrobacterales bacterium | reverse complement strand
CGCCTCGCCCACGGCGCCCGGCGCCCGCGTCACCTCATCCTGCTGGAGGCCCGGCGCGATCAGGTTCTCGACGAAGAGCGCCCCGCGCTCGACGAGCTACGCCGCGCTCTTGATGCGAACGAGCTCGGCGTCGAAGGCTTCCAGACGACCCTGCGTCTCGGCGGGAACGCGCTCACCGAGCTCAAGCGGATCGTGTTCCAGCGCCCGCCGCGGGAAGACTGAGACACCGTCCGCGGCTGCGCACGGCCGCAGGCCCGGCGCACCTCCCACGCTCCGTCGCGACGACCACGTGCCAGCGGCTCTCGACAACCTTCGGATTCTCGACTTCTCGCGGGTTCTCGCGGGGCCGTTTGCGACGATGATGCTCGCCGATCTCGGCGCGGAGGTCCTCAAGGTCGAACGCCCCGGGGCAGGCGATGACACGCGCGCCTGGGGGCCGCCGTACGACGAGCGCGGCCACGCGACGTATTTCGAGGCCGTCAACCGCAATAAGACGAGTGTCACCCTCGACCTCGCCTCGCCGGCGGATGTAGCACGCGCGAGGACGCTGGCCGCGCGGTCAGACATCGTGGTCGAGAACTTCCGGCCCGGGCTGCTCGACGATCTCGGACTCGGCTACGAGGACCTGCGCCGCGAGTACCCACCGATCATCTACTGCTCGATCACGGGCTTCGGCCGGGGACCCGGAGCGCGCCTGCCCGGGTACGACCTGCTCCTCCAGGCGCTCGGTGGGCTGATGAGCATCACCGGACCGGCCGACGGCGAGCCGCAGAAGGTCGGCGTCGCGCTGGTGGACGTCCTCGCCGGGCTCTTCGCCACCGTCGGCATTCTCGCCGCCGTTCGCCACCGCGATCGCACCGGTGAAGGCCAGCGGGTCGACGTCGATCTGCTCACATCCCTCCTCGCGGCGCTCGTGAACCAGGGCACCGGCTACACGATCGCCGGCGCGATCCCCGAGCGAATGGGAAACGCCCATCCGAGCATCTCTCCTTACGAGCTGTACCGCACGGGAGACGCGGACCTCGTGCTCGCCGTCGGCAACGACCGCCAGTTCGCTTCCCTGTGCCACGTGCTCGGCGCCCCTGAGCTCGCCGGGGACGAGCGCTACGCCACCAACGAGCAGCGTGTCCGGAATCGCCAGGAGCTCCGGCGCGACCTCGAACAACACCTGGCTCGGCGCTCCGCTCGCGCCTGGACCGAAGAGCTGACCCGGGCACGAGTACCCGCCGGAGTGGTCAACGACCTGGCCGGAGCGTTCGCCCTCGCTGCCAAGCTCGATCTGCACCCGATCGTCGGGGTGCCGCGCGAGGACGGCACGCTCGTACAGCTCACGCGCAACCCGATCAGCCTCTCGGTCACACCGCCCACGTATCGGTACGCGCCGCCGCTCCTTCACGACGAATCGCCGGCCTCGGGCTGAGCCCTCGCTCGCCCCTCTAGCCCACCGCCGAGCGCGAGAACACGCGGATCGAGATCATGGTCAGCGCGGCGGCGAAAGCAGCGACGACCCCGAGGCTGAGCCAGGCCTCGGTCGTGACGTTGCTCATCCCCCAGATGGCGTGCAGCCCGGTGCCGCGCGGGTCGACGAACGCGTAGCGCATGAGCGCGAGCGCGTGGGTGAGCGGCAGGAATTTCGCGACCGTGGTCAGCGCGGCCGGCATCGCATTGATGGGGAACAGAGCCCCGGCGAAGAAGAACGGGAGGATCGCGACCGCCGGGATCGCGGCCGTGTAGTCCTCCTGCTTATGGATGCGGCTGGCGAGCGTCTCCGCGACTCCGTAGGTGAAGACCGTGATCAGCACGGCAGCAGCGACGAACCACGCCATTCCCGACCCGGTGATGCTGAAGTGGGCACCGCGAAGCGCCGCGAGGGCGAGCAGGACCGTCACCTGAAGCGTCGCGAGGACCAGCGCGACCGCGAGGTTCCCGAGCACGAGGTACGCGCGTGGCACGGGCGCGGCCAGGAGCTCGCGCTGGGCGCCCTGTTCGCGGTCGATGATCACGCTGAGTCCGGCGAGGATGCAGCTCAAAGGGACGAGCAAGCCGATCGTCCCAATGTCGATGAAGGCTGCGTAGTCGATGTGCGAGCGCAAGCCCCCGGTGGCCGCCTTCAGGGCAGGAGCGGCGACCAGCGCGAGGAGCAGCGGGCCGAGCAGCGGCACCGCGATCTGGCGGGGGGTGCGGGAGGTGAGCGAGGCGCGGCGCTTGGCGAGCGTCGCGAGCGCGGCGGCGGCGGTCGGGATCCGTCGTACAGCGGGCGGGGTGAGCCCGGACGGCACGGCGAGAGTGGTGGTTGACATGTCGGTGTGATCCTTTCTCGGGGTCAGGCGGCATCGGCGAGACGGTCGCCGGTGAGCCTCAGATAGACGTCGTCGAGAGTGGGCTGGCGGCTACTGATCGCGGCGGCGGCGAGGCCGGCGCTATCGAGCGCCTCCATCACGTCGCCCGCGGTGGTGTCGCGAAGCGGCACGGTGAGCGTCGAGCCGACTGCGAACACGGCGTCGACGGGCACACCGCGCGCGCCCAGGGCAGCACGCGCGGCGGACGCGTCAGCGCCGACGCGAAGCTCGAGGACCTCGCTGCCGAGATCGGCGAGCAGGGCATCGGGGATCTCGAGCGCGACGATCTGGCCGCGGTGGATGATCGCGACGCGGTCGCAGAGCCGCTGCGCCTCGTCGAGGTAGTGGGTGGTGAGGAGGATCGTCGTCTCATCGCGCTCGCGCACGTCGGCGATCAAGTCGAGGAGCTCGTGGCGAATTCGGGGGTCGAGTCCCACCGTCGGCTCGTCGAGGAACAGCACCCTGGGCCGAGAGATGAGAGCGCGCGCGATCTCGAGCCGCCGCCGCTCACCGCCGCTGTAGCTGCCGACGTTTCGGTCGACCAGCTCCCCCAGCCCGAGCGCGTCAACCAGCTCGGCGATGCGCGCCTTCGCCTCAGTCGGAGTGACCGCCCAGAGCCGGGCGTGCAGCGCGAGGTTCGCACGGCCGCTGAGGTTGCGATCGACGGTTGCGTCCTGGAAGACCACGCTGCTCACGCTGCGTGCCGCGATCGGCTGCTTGGCGACGTCGAACCCGGCGAGCCGCGCGCTTCCGCCGCTGGGCGCGATCGTCGTGGTCAACATTCCCACGGTGGTCGACTTCCCGGCGCCGTTGGGGCCGAGGAGCCCGAACACCTCCCCGGCGGCGATCTCGAAGTCGATGCCCCTCACCGCCTCCACCCCGCCGGGATAGGTCTTGCTTAGGCCTCTGACCTCGACGATCGGGGTGCAGAGGGGTACGTTCGGTTCGAGCTTCTTGTTCAGCGTGTGAATCGTCATCGGGGATCTCCTTGTTGAGCACCGCGTCCGGTCGTCACACCACCGGCGTCGGGTTCGTCATACGGAAGACGGTTCCGAGCGAAAGGATGTGACCGATGAACCGGGACGACCTGACTGACGAGTTCGAGCATCACCGCCGGCACCTCCGGGCCGTTGCCTACCGGATGCTCGGCTCGGTGAGCGAGGCCGAGGACGCCGTTCAGGAGTCGTGGATGCGGCTGACCCGGTCCGAGAACGCGGCGATCACCAACCTCGGCGGCTGGCTGACGACCGTCGTCGCGCACGTCTCGCTCGACATGCTGCGCGCGCGAAGCTCACGCCGCGAGGACTATTTCGGGACCTGGCTTCCCGAGCCGATCGTCACCCTCCCGGAGGATGAGACAGACCCCGAGCGCGAGGCGCTGCTCGCCGACTCGGTCGGACTCGCCCTCCTTGTCGTGCTCGAGCAGCTCGCGCCAGATGAACGGCTCGCCTTCGTCCTTCACGACATGTTCGCGGTTCCGTTCGACGAGATCGCACCGATCGTCGGGCGCACTCCGGCGGCCGCGCGCCAGCTCGCCAGCCGCGCCCGGCGGCGCGTCCAAGGCGGGACACCCGCGCCCGACGCCAACCCTGCCCAGCAGCGCGAGCTCGTCGAGGCGTTCCTGGCCGCATCCCGCGCCGGCGACTTCGACGCGCTCCTCGCCATCCTGCATCCCGATGTCGTCCTCCGCGCCGACACCGGCGGCTCAGAGCAGCGTGCGCGACCGACGTTTTTCGGAGCCGAGGCGGTTGCGGGCCAGGCGCTCGGGTTCGGACGGCAGTTCGTCCAGTACGGGCGCGTGGCCCTCGTCAACGGCGCTTCGGGCGTGGTCATCGCCCCACAGAACAAGGCGATCGCCGTCGCCGCATTCACTGTCGCCGAGGGTCGGATCATCGCGATCGACGTCGTCGCCGACCCGGGCAAGCTGCGGGGTCTGGCGGTGGACGGGATCGAAGGTAGTGCGTCGCGCTCGCCCGATCAGGCAGGGTGACCCGACAGAGAAATCGGCCTATTTCAGCGCCCGTCGGGCCCACCGCCCGCCTGCTCGGAACGCCCACCACCCCCTCGCGCCGCCGCGCCCGTGTTTTCCAGACTCTCGACGCCATCCTCGCTCACGGAGCGCCTCGAGGATCGGGCGCGAGTCGCCGCGTAGCCCGCGATGTCCGCCAGGTAACTGGCGGATTCGCTTCTCACCGATCTCATCGCCGCCACCACTCCCGCCGGTGAGGCCACGTAATTGACCACCTGGCCCGACGCGCGGCCCGAGAAGCCGAGCGCGCTGCCCTGTGCCCACGCGTCGATATTCGCGCCCAGGAAGATGAAGGTGAACCCGTTCGCCTCGTGCTCGGAGACGATCTTCGCGAGCGTCTGCTGGCTCGTCTCGCGCGACGCGTTCTCGAGACCGTCGGTCACGATCACCGCGAGCACCGTGCCCGCGGCCTTCGGGTCGACACCGCTCACCTCGGCCATTCCGGCGACGAACTCGTTCGCGCCCGCGATCACGGACTCTGTGTTCTCGGCCATCGAACCCGACTCGTCGATCAACAAGCCGATCGTCACCCCCTCCTCCAAGCGGAGCCTGTCGAGGTGGGCGATGAACTGCGCCGTCGCATCCCGAAGCGGGGTGAGACCACGGGGAACGTAGTCCCGGGCGGTGAGCGGCACGAACTCAGCGATCGGCACACCCTCACGCACCGACCGGTAGACCGGCTCGTTGCCGGACTGGTCGAACTTCGCGAGCGTCACGCGCACGGTCGGCGCCAGCCGCGTGTCGTCCTGCGCGTTCGTCTCGGTGGCGGACATGTCAGTCCTCCCTTCGCTCGAGCATGGCCCGGGCGTCTCGGATTGCGTTATCGAGTCCGGCGAGCTTCAGTGCCGTTCTCAGCGTGTCGACCTCTTGACTGAGCGCGTCGTAGCGGCCGTTCGCCGGCGACGTCGTCCCAAACAGCCGCTGACGTACGTAGTCGCTCACCGGCATCCCGGCCGACGCAGCATCACGAGCGAGCTGTGCGCGCTGCTCGCTCGTCACGCGGACGGCCAGCACGGCGTTCGACGGCTGCTGCTCACGGGACGCGTCCTTGGCCACGCACGCACTGTATCACTCCGTGACACAGCGTTCTACACAGCGATCACGGCGGCCACTGAAACCCGCGATCTCACGGCGTCGATCAGGCCGATCGCTATCCTCGCCAGCACCCATGAGCTCCCCTCCGGTGGGCCCGACGTCGGCGTACGGCGCGGCGGGCGTCGACTATCACGCGCTCGACGCCGGCAAGCGACGGGCGCTGAGCGCGGCCCTCGCCACTTCGGGGCTCTTGAGCGCCCGCGGCGGGACAGCCATCGACGACTCGCGCGGTGAGCCTGCCTTCGTGTTCGAGCTCGGCGGCCAGACGTTCGCCTTCGTGGTCGAGGGTCTGGGCACGAAGTCGGTGATCGCGCGACAGGTCGAGGACCAGCTCGGCGTCATCGCCTTCGCGAGCGTCGCCTACGACACGGTCGCGGCGATCGTCAACGATCTCTGCTGCGTCGGCGCCCTCCCACTCGTCGTGAATGCCTATTTCGCCACGGGCTCTTCCCACTGGTATGAGCACGAGGAGCGACAAGCAGCGCTGCTTGCGGGCTGGCAGCGAGCGTGTGTCGACGCGGGCGCGACGTGGGGAGGCGGCGAGTCCCCATCGCTGCCCGGGATGGTCGCCGAACCCGAGATCGAGCTCGCCGGAAGCGCGATCGGAGTCGTTCCCGCGAGTCGGCAGCCGATCTTCGGCGCCGCCCTGGCTCCAGGCGACGAGATCGTCTTCGTGCAGAGCAGCGGCCTCCACGCGAACGGAGCGTCGTTGGCGCGGATGGTCGCGAAGGATCTACCGGACGGCTACCGCACACCCCTCCCGAGCGGACGATCGTTCGGCGAAGCCCTGCTCGATCCGTCGCTGATCTACGTACCCCTCGTCCAAGCACTGACGGTCAGCGACCTCGACGTTCACTATCTCAGCCACATCACCGGGCACGGGTTGCTCAAGCTGATGCGGCCCCGTCGCGACCTCGGCTACCGCATTACGCGTCTGCCCAAGGCACCGGAGGTGCTCGAGTTCCTCGTGCAAGCAGCTCACATGTCGCCGAAGGCCGCCTATTCGACCTTCAACATGGGCTGTGGATTCGCCATCTACTGCGCCCCGGGCGCAGGCGAGGGGGTCGTCACGCTGGCCACCCAGCTCGACCTCGCGGCCCACGTCGCCGGCACCGTGGAGCCCGGGCCACGCCGCGTCGTCCTCGAGGAGATCGACGTCGTGTTCGAGGACAGCGACATGGATCTCGCGCCTCGCCACGCGGTCTGACGCTCGAACGACCTGACAGTGGCTCGCGGCCCGACAAGACGGCTCACAAGACCCCTGATCGGATGAACATGGCCGGCCAGAGCCGAGGACGATGTTGGGTCGCGGCGGACGGCGCGGCCCCGATGTACGTCGAGTGGGAGGGCCCCGAGCGCGCCACGGACAAGCCGCCGATCGTGCTCATTCATGGAGGCGGGGGCCAGGGAACCGATTGGCTCAGCACACCTGATGGCCGACCGGGATGGGCGCCATCCCTGACCGCACTGGGCTACTGCGTGTACGTCGTCGATCGTCCCGGTCACGGGCGCGGAGCCGCGCGTGGCGCCGCCCTCGGCGAGATGGGCCCGCCCCCGGCGGCGTCTGACTTGGCCGCGCTGTTCCGGCCTGCGCCGGAGGCCCACCCCACCGCTCACCTGCACACGCAGTGGCCGACGGGGAATGTGCCGATCGAGCGCGACGCGACGTTGCTGGCGCTGCTCGCCTCTTCGCGCCCGATGCCCAAGGACCTGGCGCGCTCGCACGAGCTCGAGCGCCACGCGGGCGCAGGGCTGCTCGCGCTGATCGGCCCCGCGATCCTGATCACTCACTCGGCGGGCGCACCGGCAGGATGGTTGATGGCCGATGCGCGGCCGGAGTCGGTCGTGGCGATCATCGCCCTCGAGCCGATCGGTCCGCCCTTCCGACCCCCCATCGGCGGGCGCCCCGGCCTTCCTTGGGGACTCACCGCGGTGCCACCGAGACGGGCGCTGACGCTTGACCTGGGCGGCTCGCCGGGGGCGTGCACCGCTGCCGACACGCTGCCCAACCTCGGTCAGGTTCCGATCGCGCTCGTCTCGGCCGAGGCGTCGGCTCAGCGTCACTTCGACCTCGCGACGTACGACTTCCTCGCCCGTGGCGGCTGCAGCGTGGAGCTCATACGACTGGCGGACCACGGCATCCGCGGCAACGGCCACGGGATGATCTTCGAGCGCAACCACCTCGACGTCCTCGCGCTCGTGCTCGCCACGATCGAGCGCTTGTCGCACCCCCGCTAGCCGTGCGAAGCGGCGGTTCGCGCGCACGGCCCTGATACGTTTCCCGTCGTGTCAGCCGACGATGTGATCATCGTCGGTGCGGGTCCGGTGGGACTCGTCACCGCGTACGGCCTGGCTCGCGCCGGCATCCCGGTGACGGTGCTCGAAGCCGAGCGTGAGGTTGTCCACTCACCGCGCGCGATGGTCTACCACTGGGCGCTGCTCGAGGACCTCGATCGCCTGGACCTGCTCGAGGAGATCGACCGGCGAGGATTCCGCAAAGACGATTACGGCTACCGCGTCCATGGCACCGGCGAGACGCTCACGTACACGCTCGACGCGCTGGCCGGCGAAACCGCGTATCCGTACAACATCCACCTGGGCCAGGACGAGCTGTGCGCGATCGTGCTCGAACGGCTCGAGGACTGTCCCCACGCCTGCGTCCGCTGGCAGGCACCGGTCACGGGCCTGTCCCAGGACGCAACCACGGCGCACGTCACGACGACGACGAGCGACGGCGATGAGCAGCACCGCGGATCGTGGGTGATCGGTTGCGACGGGGCCCGGAGCACGGTCCGCCGCCTCCTCGGAGTGCCGTTCGAGGGCACGACCTGGCCGCAGCGGTTCGTGGCCACGAACGTCTTCTACGACTTCCACGCGCATGGCTACACGCGCTCGGTGTTCCTGATGGACGACGTCCACGGTGCGGTGATCGCCAAGATCACCGCCGAGAACCTGTGGCGCGTCACGTACTCCGAGGATCTCTCCCTCCCCGAGGACGGCATCGGTGACCGCGTCGCGGAGCATTTTGCCGCGATCCTGCCCGACGATCGCGCGTACGAGGTGGAGCGGTTCGGCGGCTACCGGCTCCATCAGCGGATGGCTGAGCGCTTGCGTGTCGGTCGCGTCGTGCTGGCAGGTGACGCCGCTCACGCGACCAATCCCACCGGCGGCTTCGGGCTTGCGTCCGGACTCTTCGGTGCCTTCTCGTTGATCGACATGCTGGCTTCGGTGATCCTCGACCGGGGCGATCACGCGCTGATCGACCGCTGGGCGCAGGAGCGACGGAAGATCTTTCTCGAGATCGCCTCCCCCGCGGCGACACGGATGAAGCGGACGGTGTATGAGTCAGATCGGCACGCTGGACATGCGACGATCGAGCAGTGGCGCCGGATGGTCGCGGATCCCGCGGCATTCCGGGAGCGACTGATGTTTCCGGCCAAGCTGAGAAGCGCGTCGCCGGCCGCCGATGCGGTGCGGTGAGCAGCGAGACGAAAAGACATCCGTCCATCAATCGAGGGCTGTCCTCGAGCTGAGGACTTGGCGCGCCGAGATAACGAGAACGCTCTTCACATCACCTCAATCAGCCGGATCAATCCCGGCACGCACGACGCGACTGTTGCTCGTCGTGCTCGCTCTGATGAGCGCCCTGACGCTGGCGCGAACATCGACAGCGTCCGCGCACCAGCTCGTCACGCACGCGACGAGCGACGCCCAGCAATGCGCGGAGCCCTATCCCGCGGTGCGCGACCCGGCGAACCCGCTCGATCTCCCAACCGCCCCCGGCGCCAACCCGCTCAACGGTGCCCGCTTCTTCATCCCCGGCCCTGCCCACGGCGCAGCCGCCGGCGCGATTGCGCAGCTGCTCGGGATCAACCCCGCGACGCTTCCCGACAATGAGTCGTGGGCGAGCTTCGAGCAGCAGCTGTCGTCCGGGCCGTTGGCTGCCGAGCTCGCCGCCAACCCCGCTCTCGCCGGCGAGGTCGCCGAGCTCTCGAAGATCGCGAGCCAGCCGGAGGCGCAACGCTTCAGCATCTACTCCGAGGGCGGAGGACCGGGCGCGATCTTCGGCCAAGCGGAGAAGATCTTCTGCCACAACATGACGGCCGACCCGGGATCGATCCCGATCATCAACACCTACTTCCTGCACGCCGCGCTCGGGGGTTGCCCAACGCCCGCGCAGGTGCGCGCCTACGACCCCGTATTCAGGCGCCGCGTCGATGAAATGGCGGCGGCGACCGACCGCCGGCCGGCCGTGTACCTGCTCGAGCTCGACGCGATCGGCTCATCGAGCTGCATCAAGAAGATCGGCTCGATGCCGGAGTGGGAAGCCGACCTGCGCTATGAGATGAACGCGATGGAGGCCCTCCCGCACACGGTCGTGTACGTCGAGGGCGGCTACTCGGACTCCAACTCCGCCGCCTACACCGCCAAGATCCTCAACCGGATCGGCGTCGACAAGATCCGCGGGTTCTTCACGAACGACACGCACGAGAACTGGACGATCAACGAGGTGAAGTGGGCGCAGAGGGTCTCGAAGCTGACGCACGGCGCCCACGTGATCGTCGACACGGCAGACAACGGTGACGGACCCAAGGCCAATCGCGACCGCGTCAAGAACGGAAACAACGACCTGTGCAACCCGCCCGGACGCGCGCTCGGGCCGATGGACACCACCGACACGGGGTTCGCCGGCGTCGACGCCTTCCTGTGGACCCATCCGCCCGGCAACAGCAGCGGCAGCTGCGGCGGCGGAACGGCGAGCGGCACATTCTGGGCCGCCTACGCGATCGGCCTCGCCGAACGCGCGAACCAGCAGCTTGGCCCCGGCTTGCCGGCCATGCCCTACTGACCGAGTCGGGCAGCCAGGCCCTAGTGACCGAGCGCGAGCGGATGAGCTTCGTAGCGTCGCGCCAGGCGATAGAACACGCCGCCGTCGGTCTCATCGCTCGTGGTCCCGGCCGCCCCGCCGCCGAAGAGCAAGCCGATCACCCCCGCGCCGCGAATCGCGCGAAGGTGTGGGCCGGACGGGTCGTCTAACCACCACTGCAAGCGGTTGTCGCGGTAGTGGCCCCAGGTGTTGTTGAGCATGGTGTTGCCCAGCGGCAGTTGCCAGAGCACCACGTGAGTGCGGGTGCGCCGCGTGAAGCCGGCGAGGTACGCGTCGAGGCGACGGAAGTCGCCGGGTCCCCACCACGTGTTCGGATTGCCCTCAACGTGCTGGTAGAAACCGGCGTCCCGGTCGGTGACATCGTTGAACACGAGATCGAATCGCGTGCCGAGCGACGCGTAGAACGCCGCCGACTTCGCCGCCAGCGCATCCATATGCGCGAGCGAGGGCTTCGTGTAGGTCGGATCTTCCCCGGTTCCCCAGACGCTCAGATGCCAGGCGAGCAGGACATGAGGAGCGAGCTGGTCACGTAACGCGATCAGCTTCCTGGCGAACGAGCGCGCGAGCCCGGCCGCGTGGGCCTGCTCGAGGTAGCCCCACAGGTCGGGTTCGATATGGATGATCGCCACGTGGCGTCCGGCTGCATTCCCGACCCTACGCAACAGCAGCCGATAGTCGTTCCAATAGGCTCGCATCGTCGCGGGGTCGCTCAGGTTCGAGAGATCCTTCTGCATCTCGGTGGACCCGACCGCCGGCTGTGACTGAAGCAGCTGGTAGTAGGTCAGGACCGGGATGATGTGCGCCGCGATCGACTCGCGCACGTACATCGAGGCAAACGTTCCATCGGGATTCCAGGTCGCCCAACCGTGCCCCGTGTTGACACCACCCGAGAGATACTGGTAGCGAGCATCGACGTGAGCCTGCCGAGCCAGCCGATGGGCGTCGCCCGGCGGGTCGGCGACGCCGAGCAGGAGATGATGCGGCCAGCCAAAGGGCAGCAGCGCGAGCGACAGCAGCATCGAGAGCGAGAGCCCGGGACGTCGCATCCGCATGCATCTTGATCGGCGCCGGCGGCACCGGACTTGAACGGACCTCGACCGCCGGCGCCACCGGGACGTGGACGGGCCTTCGACCGCCGGCAGCATCGGACGTGAGCGGACCTCGACTAGTGATCGAGCGCGCGGGGCACGCCGGCGGCAGCGGTGTCACGCGACGAGTTCATGGCTGCCGTGCTCCTCTGGCGACTCGGCGCGGAAGGGGCTCGGCGGCTCGCTCACGGGCGCGGGGCGCGACCGCTCGAGGGCGACGAGCGCGGCGACGATGTCGGGGTCGAATTGGGTGCCGCTATAGCGCAAGAGCTCGGCGAAGGCCGCGTCCGGCTTCATTGCCTTGCGGTAAGGGCGGTCGCGGGTCATCGCGACATATGCATCGGCAACGTGGATGATCCGGGCTTCGATGCTGATCTCGTCGCCGCGGAGCCCCGCCGGGTAGCCGTTGCCGTCGATGCGCTCGTGATGCTGGCGGACGATCGTCGCCGGCCCGGTGAGCCCCCAGCTGCTCAGCAGCTCGGCGCCGACGACGCAGTGGACCTTGATCATGCGGAGCTCCTCCTCGTCGAGAGGCCCCTGCTTGTTGAGGATGGCGTCGGGCACTGCGAGCTTGCCGATGTCGTGCAGCCGCGCGGCGGTCCTCAAATCATCGAGCTGACGGTCATCGAGCTTGAGCACACGCGCGAGGTCGACGCTGAGGATCGCAACATGGACGCTGTGGATGACCGTGTCCGGGTCCTTGTCGTAGAGACGGTTGAGGCTGACGCCGGATCGTGAAGACTTCAGGTCCTGGGGCCTGTCCTCCCCGGCGACGCTGACGCGGTTCTTGCCGCCCCGCTTGGAGGAGTACATCGCGGCGTCGGCGGCGGCCAGCAGCTCATCCCGGTTGCGGCCGTGGGCAGGGAAGCTGGCAACGCCGACGCTGATGGTCACCGGATTCTGCAACGGTGCCACGATCGCCGCGACCCTCTGTCGGATCCCGTCGGCGACCGAATACGCGTCCTCCTCGGCAAGCCCGGGCAGCAGGGCACAGAACTCCTCGCCGCCGATTCGGAACACGGTGTCGCCACTGCGGGTACCCCGTCGAAGCGCATCGGAGACGAGGCACAGTGCGCGGTCGCCGGTCTGATGACCGTGCAGATCGTTGATCTGCTTGAAGTCGTCGATGTCGAAGAGCAGGATGCTGAACGGGATCCTCGCCGCGATCTGCGTTTCCAGCACCTCGTGGAAGACGCGGTGGCCGAGCAGACCGGTCAGCGAATCGTGCCGCGCCTGTTCGCGGCTTTGCTCATAGAGCAGCGCCTTGTCGAGCGCGAGCGCACCCAGACTCACGAGGTGCAGGAGGAGCTCGTGGCGCTCAGAGCCGAGAGCTGGGGCGCCGGTCACGGCCACGACGCCGACAGTCTTGTTGGCGACCTCGAGCGGGAAGCTCTCCCAGCGATCGTCGAGCAGCGCCGCCGGCTGGCCGTCGACGGCGATGCCGAGATCGTGCGGCTCTCCGGCACTCGCGAGGACGACGAGCTCACCGTTGTGGTTGATCAGCACGATGCTCGACGAGACCGCGGCCTCGGAGACGAGCGTGTCGGCGACGCGCCGCCCGACGGCGTCGAGCTCGAGCGTGCCGGCGAGCGCCGCCGTCAGCTGTTGCAGACGGTGCAGCTGCGCGAGTTGATCCTTCATCCGGTTATGGAGCAGGCCGTTCTCGACCGCCATGGCGATGCGGTACGCGACCGCGCGCAACTCGGTCGCCTCGGAGTCTTCAAACGCCTCGTCGCCACGCCGAGCGAGCATCAACAATCCGAGCGAGCGGTCCCCGACGAGCAAGCGTGCCCACGCGAGGTGACGGGGGGAATATGACGCGAGCCAGTCGGGGAGCGGTACGTCCTCGACCGGTCCGATGCGGACGGACCTCGACCTGGTGATCGCTTCGACGGCGGGCAGCGCGAAAGGCTCGCACGGCAGGTCAGAAACCGCGATGCCCCAGTGACCGGCGATGCGCATCCCCGAATCGGAGTCGAGGATCAGGAGCGCCATGTCGGCAAAGAAGAGCTCGCCCACCTCGATGGCGACGCGCTCGACCGTCGTTTCCAGGTCCTTCTCGTTACCGAGCACAGAGATCACCTGCGCGAGCCGTGTCGCCCGCATCAGGGTGCCGGCCATATGCTGCTCGGATCGCTGGAGCCGGTCGCGCAGAGAAGAGATCTCTGCCTCGAAGCTCGACCCGATGAGCGACTTCTCCGTCTCCCGTCCGAGCGGTCGCATCTATAGGGCCAGGACGGCGACGCTCGAGTTGTGAACGCCGCTGGAGCCGGTCGTTCGGGCGAATTCGCCGAACGTGTAGAAACCGCAGACGGGCGCCCCGTCAAGCTCCGAGGAGATTGCCACGACCTCCTCGCGGGCGCGGTCGCCGAGGAGCGGTATGCGCGAACCGCACGAAAACACGAGCACCAGGCGCGCCTTACCCGCGAGACCGAGGACCGCCTCTTGGGCGGCGTGCCTGGCACCTTCGATGAGCGCCTCGCCGTTACTCGACATCACCTGGAGAATGCTCTGCTCGGAGATGCCGGTGCTGAAGTTGATTCCTCCGCCCTGCGGAAGATATGCGTGTAACTGGCGGACGTCATAGCGCCCGCGGGCGTTGGGCAGCCCAACCGGACTCCCCATCACCTTCCGGAAGAACTCGAGATCCGTGGGGTCCAGCGCGTCGCCCTGCTCGGAGAGGTAGGCCTCGAGCGCGGGGGTTCCGTCGAGCTCGAAGACAACTGTTCCTTCGGCACGTGTCACGAGCATCGGCTTGCCGGCAGGCCGCCAACCGTGGTCGACGCTGACGCCCATCGGCCGTGCCGAATTGATCCACACCGCCAGGATCCCGTTCGTCAGGACCTGGCCGTCGCCGAAGGTATGCGTACGGGCCCAGGTCAGGTCGTCGGCGGCCACCCCTCCAACGAAGGGGATGACCGCGGTTGTGACCTCATAGGCGCCACGCGCGACCTCGCGCTGGTCTGAGGTCAATCCGTTGGCGAGCAGCAAGAGGACAGCGTGGGGATGGCGATCGCCGGCGCGGTCGCGGGCTCCTTGGGCGGCGCGCCGGGCGGAGCCGGCGATGTCGTTCTCGGCGCACTCGACATGGCAGACGCCGAAGGAGCACTCGTCGGCCGGGAGCAGCGCGGCCACGCAGCCAGTCGGAACCTGCGCAGCCTGCGTGAAGCCGCCCGTGCTCGTGCAACCGACGACTCCGGCCGGCGCCGCTTCTGCCGCAGCCGCGCGATAGAGCGCGTCGATGTCGTAGCCCGCGCTGGCAAAGAGGATGACGACGTCGTCGGCCGTCGGTACGCGCCCGGCCAGCGCCATGCGCACCGCCTCGCGCCCAACACTCTCCGATCCAGAGAGGTTGCTATGTCCCACTCCACACGGGGCAGCCTGACCAGCGGTGGAAGCGGTAGTCACCATCGTCTCTCATCGGGACGCCCAGCTGAAGACTTGAGTAACGTCAGTGGCCCTCGGCAGGCGTTGGGGGTGTGGCTCGGGGAGGCGGCGGTTGGCCCGCCTACCTGAGCGTCCCGATCGATCCGCGGCTGTGTGCGCGGGGCGTCTCGTTTCAGCCGAGTTCGTCGACGAGCTCGGCGACCGATTCGACGATGCGCGAGGGGAGGTAGGGGTGGCGGTGCGCTTCTTCGCGGGAGGTCACGCCGGTGAGTACCAATATGGTTTCCAGACCGGCCTCGAGGCCCGCCACGATGTCGGTGTCCATGCGGTCGCCGATCATCGCGGTCGTCTCGGAGTGCGCGTCGATGGCGTTGAGCGCCGAGCGCATCATCAGCGGGTTGGGCTTACCGACGAAATACGGATCGACGCCGGTCGCTCGGCTGATCAGCGCCGCGACGGATCCCGTCGCGGGCAGCGGACCATCAGGCGTGGGTCCGGTCGCGTCCGGATTGGTGGCAATGAAGCGCGCGCCGGCGGAAACGAGACGGATGGCATGGGTGATCCGCTCAAAGCTGTACGTGCGCGTCTCGCCAAGCACCACGTAGTCGGGGTCGCGCTCGGTGAGCGTGTATCCGGCCTGATGCAGAGCGGTCGTCAGGCCCGCCTCTCCGATCACGAACGCCGACCCCTGCGGCCGCTGATTCTCGAGAAAACGAGCCGTCGCGAGGGCCGAGGTCCAGATTGACGTCTCGGGCACATCGAGGCCAGACGCGCGCAGCCTGGCGGCTAGATCCCGCCGGGTATAGATCGAGTTGTTCGTCAGCATCAGGAACGGGATCCCTCGCTCGCTCAGGCGGGCGATGAACTGGTCGGCGCCCGGAATCGGGAGCTCGTCTCGAACCAGCACCCCGTCCATGTCCATGAGCCACGAGCGGATCTCGTGCCGGCTCATGCCTGCCAGAGCTCCGTTGAGGCGAGCCTCGCTCCGTCGGCCATCGCGCCCAGCTTGGCCCAGGTAATCGCCGGGTCGACAGCCAGGAGGCTGGCGAACGTGGCAAAGCCGCAGTCGCTGCCGGCAATGACATTCTCGCGTCCCACGAGTCGCGCGTAGCGGACGAGTCGCTGGGCCACGAGCTCCGGATGCTCGATGTAGTTCGTCGTCGAGTCGATCACGCCCGGAATCAACGCCTTGCCCTCCGGCAGCTTCACATCCTCGAAGACCTTCCACTCGTGCTCGTGACGGGGGTTTGCGGCCTCGAACGAGATCGCCGCCGGCCGCGCTTCGAAGACGATGTCGATGATGTCTCGGAGCGGGACATCATGGTGGTGAGGTCCCTCGTAATTGCCCCAGCACAGGTGCAAGCGCATGTCCTCGCCGGGAATGTCGCGGGTGGCGTGGTTGATCGACGCGACGTGAAGCTTGGCGCGACGGCGGAACTCCTCCAGGCTCTCCCCGCTGTTCATATGGCGCGTCATCGCCAGGTCAGGACAGTCGAGCTGCAGGACCAAGCCGGCGCGGTGGATCTCGTCGTACTCGGCCTTCATCACGTCCGCCAGTGCCCCGATGTATTCCTCGTGGCTCGGGTAGTACTGATTCTGCAGGAACACCGAGATCACACCCGGCGACGCGGCGGTCATGAAGGCGTCCTCGACCTCAGTCGTCGCGACGGCGGCTTTGAGGTTCGCGATGTCGACACGGACCGCGTCGAGATCCCGATAGGACACCGGGCCGATGCAGGCAGGCATCTCGAAGTCCAGCCCGCCCAGCACGCGCTGCATGTAGTCGGGGAACTCGACCAGGTCTGCCGGCATGCCGGCCAGGCCGCCCTCTCCGCCGAAGCCATCGAGTCGCTCCTTGACGTAGGTCGAATAACCGATCTTGCCCGCTTCGCCGTCGTTGACGACGCTCACGCCCGCCTGCGCTTGGCGCCGGACGACATCCTCCACCGCGTCGCGGACCTGCCCGTCGAGCGCCGCACCATCAGTCTCGCCGTGATCACGCCGCTGCAGCGCCTCCAAGAGCGCCGGCGGCCGAGGCAGGCTCCCGGTGTGGGTCGTCAGAATGTGCTCAGTTGATCGCTTCATGTCCTCTCCTCTCGCGGCCGATGCCTCGTAATTCAAGCGCCCAGCGATGCTGCATTGCAACCGCGGCGCTACCGAGCAGCATGGAGCACAGCCCTCCGAGAAAAGGTGAGAGCCAGTGACCACGCAGACGTCCACGCACGCCGACCCCAAGGTGACAGTGCTCAAGAACTATGTCGGCGGTCACTGGGTGACGCCCCGCAGCGATCGCCAGCTGGATGTCGTGAACCCAGCCACGCAGTCGGTGCTCGCTCGCGTGCCCCTTTCGGATCGTGACGATCTCGAACACGCCGTCAGCGCTGCCCGAGCCGCGTTTCCCGCTTGGCGCGCGCGCTCGACGATCGAGCGTGCGCGGTGGCTGTTCTCGCTACGCGAGGAACTGGTGCATGCGCGCGAGGAGCTCGCCCGGCTCGTCGTCACCGAGATGGGCAAGACGCTGGCGGACGCTCGCGCCGAGGTCGGCCGGATGATCGAGATGGTCGAGTGCGCGACCGCGGTGCCAACGACGATGCAGGGGCGGGTACTCGAGAACGTGGCCGCCGGCGTCGACTGCGAGACGGTGCGCCAGCCGTTGGGCGTATGCGCGGCGATCGTCCCCTTCAACTTCCCGGCGATGGTGCCGTTCTGGTTCCTGCCGTTCGCGATCGCGACAGGCAACACGTTCCTGCTCAAGCCCTCAGAGCAGGTGCCTCTGACCCAGAACCGGGTGTTCGAGCTGATCGATCGACTCGAGCTGCCGCCGGGCGTCGTCAACCTGGTCAACGGTGATGCCGAGGTCGCGCAGGCGATCCTCGAGTCCCCGGGGATCGACGCCGTCTCGTTCGTCGGCTCGGCACCGGTCGCGGCGCACGTCTACGCTACGGCGGCAGCGCACGGCAAGCGGGTGCAGGCGCTCGGGGGCGCGAAGAACCACATGGTGGTGATGCCGGACGCGGGCATCGAACGCGCGGTCGAGGGGATCGTCGCGAGCGCCTTCGGGGCCGCGGGCCAGCGCTGCATGGCCGGATCGGTGGTGGTGACGGTCGCCGCGGCGGCCGAGCGACTGATCGGGCCGCTGACCGATTCCGCGCGGGCACTCCGGGTCGGCGACGGACTCGATCCTGAAGTCAGCGTCGGACCTGTGATCTCCCACCAGGCTCGACAGCGGATCGAGCGCGCAATCGAGAAGGCCGCCGGCGAGGGCGCCTCGATCGCCGTCGACGGGCGCGGCGTGAGCGGAAAGGACGGCGCCTTCATCGGACCGACGATCCTCACCGGCGTCAGGCCCGAGATGGAGATCGTCAGCCAAGAGGTGTTCGGACCGGTGCTCGTGATCATCCACGCCGGCGATCTGTCCGAGGCGATCGAGATCGTCAACGCGAGCCGCTACGGGAACGGGACGTCGATCTTCACCGAGTCGGGAGCCGCCGTCCGGCGCTACCGCCACGACGTGCAGGCCGGCATGGTTGGCGTCAACATCGGTGTCGCGGCCCCGGTGGCGTTCTTCCCGTTCTCGGGCTGGAAGGCCTCGTTCCTCGGCGACCTGCACGCCCATGGAACCGACGCGGTCGACTTCTACACGCGCAAGAAGACAGTCACGTCACGGTTCTTCACGGAGCAGGGGCACGAGAAGCTGTTCGGCGAGCACTGAAGAGCCGGCGGGATGCCGCGCCGTACCTACGCCAGTCCGGCCAGACGCTCGAGCGCCGCGCGCACCCGTGTATCACGGGCACGGGCGCCAGGATCCGTCCAGCGCCAGCGAACACCGGTCTCGATCACGAAGGTCGGCCGGTCGTGATCCTGCACGCGCTCGACCTCGATCTCGACGGCAACCACGCCCTCGACGAAGTCGCCATCGATCACATGCGCGCGCCCGTAGGCCGTCAGCGCAATGTCTCCGTCCGCGAGGATCGCGATCGCGACACGCGGATCGGCGCGCACTCGTGCCAGTGACTCTCGCCCCGCGGCGAGCGCGATCAGCACGCGGTCGGGTCCGGCGCGCAACGCCGCCGACACCGGGATCGCGTGCGGTTCTTCGCCGCTCGTCGACAGGATCGTCACGGTACCCGCTGGCCACTGCGGCAGCACACCAGGCACGCTACACGCCGCGCGAGTGGGTGCTCGAGCGGATGTCGTAACTGGCGGGGGCGTTTCCCGCGCGGGCAGTCAGCCGTGGCCCCGGCGCGATCGAAGAAGATGGCATCATGATCGGAGCGTGGCCGGAGCGAACGAAGAGAACATCGCCTACCCTGCAACTCGCGCCCGGAGCTCGCGCGCCGCTCGAGACTACATCGCCCCTCACGTCGTGGTGTTGTTCGGGGCGACGGGGGATTTGGCGCGTCGGAAGCTGCTTCCGGGGCTGACGCGCTTGTCTTTGTCGGCGTTGGCGCCGGAGCTTCAGATCGTCGGGACCTCGCTGGAGGATTACGACGACGAGTCTTTTCGGGTGTTCGCTCGGAGCGCGGTGAATGAGTTCGGTATGGAGCCGCTGACCGAGGAGCAATGGGCGAGATTTGCGGGGAAGCTCCATTATGTTCCTCAGAGCGCGGGACCCGAGGCGCTCGCCCAGGCGGTCTCCGAGGCGGAGCAGCGCTTGGGCGAGGACGTGAAGCGACTGCATTACTTGAGCGTTCCGCCGCGGGCGGCGCTTGCGGTGATCGACACGCTCAGGTCCGCCGATCTGGTGGAGCGTTCGCGGGTGGTGATGGAGAAGCCGTTCGGGAGCGACTTGGACAGTGCGGTCGTACTCAACACCCAATTGCACGAGACGTTCAGAGAGAGCCAGATCTTTCGTATCGATCATTTCCTGGGCAAGGAGCCGGCGCAGAACATTCTTGCGTTCCGGTTCGCGAATGGCCTGTTCGAGCCGATCTGGAGCCGCAATTTCATCGACCACGTCCAGATCGACATTCCCGAGACCTTGGGACTCGATCATCGCGTCGACTTCTATGAGTCGACGGGTGCCTACAAGGACATGGTGGTTACTCATCTGCTGCAGGTGTTGGCGTTCGTGGCGATCGAGCCGCCCACGGCGCTGGAGCCCCGGGCGATCAGTGAGGAGAAGAACAAGGTCTTCCGGTCGCTGCTGCCGATCGATCCGGGGAATGTCGTGCGCGGCCAGTACGAGGGGTACCGCGGCGAGGAGGGCGTGGCGCCCCATTCGGACACCGAGACGTTCATCGCACTCAAGTGTGAGATCGACAACTGGCGCTGGGCCGGGGT
>PMOY01000078.1 GCA_003165655.1 Solirubrobacterales bacterium | reverse complement strand
GACGATGAGGTGGTCGCCCATTACGCCGGCGCGGGTGATGGATCGCCGGGCGTCATCCGGATCGGCCAGCTCGCCGAACGCGTGGTAGTAGCGCTGCCATGACGATGCATCCTACGAACTAAAGAACGACCCCCGTCGCGTCTGAACGAGGACTCGAAAGCCACAGGCTCGTGGCGGGACGGGAGAGTGCGGCGATTCGACGAAGCGAGCACACTCGCTTTCGGGACGGATGCGGGCATCACCAGCCGCTCCCCCGCAGGCTCGCAACGGACGACCGGCGACAGCGCTACACGCGCCGTGGCAGCCGTGGCCCCTCGGGTCGCCGATGGCGGGCTCGCGTGCGGCGTGCAGTACCCCGGCGATACATGGGCGGCCTTCGGCGCGTGCGTGCCCAGTCGTGGCGTCGCGGGCGCTCCGCTGTCACCGGCTCTTGTTCGTCGCGCCTAACCGTGCGGCTCTCGTCGACGGATTCCCGGCGCATGCGCGCTCTCACGCGGTCGGGTGAGAGGACCGCATCAGCGGGAGGCTGTCGCCTGTGTACGTGCGCAAGCCAAGCCGATCGAGTTGCGATCTCCTGGCTGCCGGATCAGCGGCGTTCCGCTTCCGGAGCTTCGAGTCGGTCACATGGCTAACCGGAGCCGCCGCGACAAGCGCAGCATTGCTCGGCGTCGCCGCCGGGGCTCCGAGCAAGTCAGCGCTGCGGGCGGCCGAGCACCGAGTGTTCGAGCCCTTCCTACTGCTTCACCAAGGTTCCAACCGTCACGTGAGGCCAGTGGATGCCGTTGAAGTCGAGCATCACCAGCTGCGAGTACTGGAGCTGGAGCTTGTCGGGCTGGCCGCCGGTGCCGGCGATCGTCTCGATCCACAAGGTGGCTTGGACCTGTGTGGCCCGGGCGTTGCCGACCTCCGGATTGGTGCTCGAAGTCAGAAAAGCGGTATTCGCGGTCCCGCCGCCCCCCTTGATCACGCTGTTGGTGGTCGAGATGTGCAGGAAAGTCCTGCTCTTCATGCTGGTCGTCCCCGGGAGCGATTCGTGCAGCGCATTTTGAAGGACGCTGTTGGGGTTCTTGACGATGTTCTGCAGATCGGCCTGTGTGATGCCGGAGGGCTCCTGGCGAAACTGCGTCGGGATCGACAGGTCGAGCTCGGGGAACGTCAGCGCTACCTGGTCGAACTGGGCGTTGGTGGGGGCAGGCGTGTTGAAGAAGAAGGGCAGGATGTTGTTGTTGGGGATGTTCTGAGGTCCGCCCGGGATCACTTGGAAGACGCCCTGTGCATTGATCACGGTCCCGTGTGGGATCGACGCCGTCCGTACAACGGTCTGAGGCTCAGCCGGGTTGCTTGTCTGGGGTACCAGCGCCCAGATGCCGGGTTCGACGTGCAGCCCCGCGGCCGGGTTCCCGGCCTCGTTGATCTGCTGCATGTAGGTGACACCGTGCATATTCATGTCGGGCATGTCCAGCCCGCGGTTCGGGATGTCCCCATTGATCCTTGTGAACACGAGCTTGTCATCGGTGAGGTTCAGCTCGAGGAAGCGATCCTGCCCTGATGTCAGACGGTGCGGACGCCAGATCGCATTGAAGCCATGGCCGACCCAGGTGCCGGGGGTGTCGCCAGGGCCCGGAAGGTCCGCGAGCGGGCCGAGTGGATCCCCGGTTTGCGGTGTCGCTGCAGCGGGCTCAGCCGCCCCGAGGAAGGCAAAGTTGGAATCGAGCTGTGAAATTGCAGACATCGTGACCCCCTGATGGATTGCAAAATCGGCCCATGGCGGCGCCTGGCTCGACAGGTTGAGGCGCGGTGAGCCCCTTGCGAACCTATAGCTGAGTCGAGGGCACTTGTGCGAATTTTTCCCCCCGGGTACCTTTCGGTCGGGTAGGCAGTCGCCGCCGGCGGTCGCGGGCGGCGATCGGCCCCGCAAACCGCGCTAAGGCTTGCTGCGGCGAACGGTCATCCTCAGCCCTCAACAGCGATCACGCGCGCCCTCTTGCGACCGTAGGATGAGGGGACAGTGCGGCGATGGCCGAACACGAGGCGCTTCTGGTACCTCTCAGTGCGCGCATCGCCGTGCTCGTGGCGGTCTGACACGGTCGTTCGCCGAACGCAAACTCTCGCCGCCTGACGCCTGCCCTCGGTTCGGCTATCTCACATCACGAGGCGATCGCCTTATCGTCGGGCTGAACCGGCAGAACCGAGAACTTTGAGCACGCCTGCACTTGAAGCTTCAGTCTCGCCGTGCCGCGGGCGCTGGGAGGCGTGACGGCAATCGCCTGTGAGTACGCACAGGACGTCGCCGGTGCGGTGGTATCGATCGCGAAGGAGGCGCGGCCGCCCCGGCTTGACGGTGACGAGCGACTTCGCCGAGGTGCCAAACATGTCACTCGTAATCCGCTGCTCGCGAGAGCGCAGAACCTTTCCGTGCGCATTCAGCAGCTTCACCATGAACCACCCCGACATCGCGCACGTCGTCTTCGACACGTTCCGCAGACGAACGGTCTGCCGATAGTGAGCCAAGGCAGACTGCTCCGGACCTTGCCGGAGCTTGAAGTCAGACGCGGTGCAATGCCGAACAGTCGCTGTGCCGAAACCGACCGAGACCAACGTGAAGAAAGTCGCCGCCAGGATCACAGCGAGCACTCCGACTCTACGAGGCATGCTCACCGTCCTCACCTGATCGTATAGCCGGGAATGCCCACGCCGGAGCGCACAGGCCCGACGCTGAGCACACCTCGACGGACACAGGCTCCGAACGAGAAGGAGATCGGTTCGGCACGCGTCTGCCCCGGAGCAAACACTTTCAGCCCATCAGCGACGACCTCGTGCGAGCACAGGGCGCCCCAATCCGTGATCCTGAGAATCGCGTGCGCGGTGGCGCCCGGCCTGAGGATCACCGATTGGTGTGGCCCGGTGATGCGGATCGCTGCCGGACCCACCTGCCCGGCACCGCGGAACACAGAGACACCCGGGTAGCCGGCCAGGGCGCAGGCGCGCTGACCGACATTGCTGAACTCAAGCGGGTAGTACACGCCGCCGAGTACGCCTCCACCGATACCGTCGCCAAGCCACACCTCTGCGTTCCCGGCGCGGCATCTCGCCGTCGCCGCCGATGAGGTGCGCGCCCGGGCGCCCGCGCTCACCGCAGTCGCCGAGACGAGTGCCGCCACAGCGCACGCGACCCAGATCAAGTACCGCAGCCAGATCAACTGGATCCTCTCGCTCATTCACTCTCCTCCACGCATCGAACGGTCCGCCCGCTCAACCGGGCTTTAAGCGCGCCAGCGCCCGCTTCACGAGAGCGTATATCGCTTCCATCCGCCCAGCTGCTTTGCGCCGAGCGATCGCTTCTTCGGCGACGATTCGATCGTGGGCGTCGGGCCGCTGGGCGCCGCGGCGCACGATCGCATCCGCCTCAAACGCCAGCGAACCGGGAACTCTCCAGGTCGCCGAATCGAGGGCTCACAGTGCGGCCGTGTGATCGGACGACGCCTCGGGGGCTTGCGTAGGCACGAGCGGGCACGCGGATTGACCGGAACCCAAAGGCCGCGAGCCAAGCGGCAGGGCGAGAGGACGGTGCCCGGCAGTCGCCGCAACCCCGGCTCTGGGCTAGCGGCGAGCCTCGAGCTCGCTGATCCGGTCGAGCAGCTCGCATACGAGCACGGCGCCGGCGTGGTTGAGCCCGAGGTCGCGGCGTAGCCGCTCCGCTCGCGCCACCCGCGCGGCGCTGCTCGGGTGGAAGCGAGGGGTTTCCGCCGCCGCGGCCGGCTGTGGCTCGAACAGACCGAATGCCAGGTAGCGCCGCACGTGCACGATCTTGACCCTCGCCTGCCTGGCGACAACGGTCAGCTCGACCGCGTCCTCCGCGGCGAGGTCGCGATCAGCCGACCGGGTGTGCCTGTCTGCGTTCATGGTCATGCCTCCCGCGGGTCAAGGCCCACGCTTTCGGCGAGCTGCTCGTAGAGCTCGCGCTCACGGTCCGACAGCTCGAAGGAGCGCTGCTGATGGGCGCGTTCGTCGCTGTCTACAACGCGCTCAGCTTCCGACTGGTGGCAGCTCCGTATCATCTCAGCCAAGTCGCTCTGGCGGCAGTCTTCTTGGTGTATGCAATCGGGTCTCTCAGCTCCCGCTATGCGGGTCTGTTGGCGGACAGGATCGGACGCCGCGCCGTGCTTCCAGCCGCGATCGCGTTGGCCGCCGGCGGGCTCGCGCTCACGAATGTGTCCTCGCTGCCGCTGATCATCGCCGGCATCGCGATCCTCACCGCCGGATTCTTCGCCGGCCACTCCGTTGCCTCGAGCTGGATCGGGCGGCGCGCCCACAAATCACCAGCGCAGGCATCCGCTCTCTATCTGCTCGCCTACTACATCGGCTCCTCGATCGCCGGCCCCGGCCAGCGGAGCCGCCTGGACCCACGGCGGGTGGAGCACCGTCACGATCTTCGTAGGGGAACTACTGGCCGCTGCTCTGCTGCTCTCACTCCGCCTCCGCACCACCGCTCCACTGGCCACGCCGGCTGTGCTCGAGCTCGAGCCCGGCTGGCCCGCGCCCAGTCTGGGGCGGGCGCAATGAGCGAGCTCACGCCCGCCCTGCCCGGCGGCGCCCTCTTGTATCGGCTGCCAGTAACCGGCGGGCCGATCGATCAACAACCCACCACCCAAAGGAGAGGTTCACGATGACAATGAACGTTGCAGACACGTTGGTCGAGACGGCGGTCCGGGCTGGAGTGCAGCGCGTGTACGGAATGATCGGGGACAGCCTCAACCCGATCGGCGACGCGATCCGGCGTAACGGAAAGATGCGTTGGATTCATGTCCGCCACGAAGAGGTTGCCGCTTTCGCAGCCGGCGCCGAGGCTCAGCTCACCGGCCGAGCCGGGATGTGCGCCGGCTCATCGGGTCCCGGCCACCTACACCTGCTCAACGGGCTGTATGA
>PMOY01000104.1 GCA_003165655.1 Solirubrobacterales bacterium | reverse complement strand
TAGGACGTCTGAAGTCAACGAACGTCTTCGATATTCCAGTCGGTGCGGATCTCGTCTTTGCGGGAGGCATCGAAGATCTCCAGTAGGAATCCGGACAGGGGGAGAGCGTGATAGTTGACGAGCTTCCCGCGGGCCTGACCGTCCATCACGACCGGCGCGCCCTCCGACTCCAATCGGCTGCGTTCGCGGTTGATGTTCTCCGTCCAGTAACCCAGATGGTCAAGCCGGGGTCCTGCAGAGCAATCCCAGGCACTGCCGGCAGGGCCTTCGACGAGTTCGAAGTACGGCGGGCCTTGCGTCGACATCACCACGCGTAGCGGAACCTCCGCGGTGCCGTAAGGCATGATCGCGCTCCATGTCAGTCCCAATGCTCTGGACAGCTCGTCCATGGCCGACTCCAGATCCGGGACCAGCAGCCCGACCTGCCAGAAGCCGACACCATGAGCTTCGTTCTTGCTTGCCATGCTCGAGCTAGCCTGGTTGGTCGTGCGAGAGTTCGCTCGTGACGTGGCAACTGGAATCCTGCTTGCCGACGCTAAGAATCATCGTTCCGCTCCCCTTGCCTTCCACCAGCTCCTGCCCGGGGACCGAAATCACGACTTGATACTACCTGTTTGCGTGTGCGCAGAGCGCGAATCGCCGATTCGCGTGCGAGCAAGTCGTGCGCAAGGAGCGGCTACGTCCTGAAGCCGGCTAGGCTTCCGAGATTCGGCGCCCATCAGGGCGATCACTGAGACTTCGGCGCGCCGACGGGTTGATTGCTTGCGGTAGAGTAAGACGGGTTGCCCGGTGGCGGGTCTAGCGCCTGTTGCCGAGGCCAAAGCTCGACAGCGGAGGGATTGGTGGCGAAGCTTCGATTTGACGACCGCGTTGTCGTGGTCGCGGGCGGTGCGGGAGGGTTAGGTCGAGCTCACGCGCTGGATCTCGCGGCGCGCGGAGCTCATGTAGTTGTGGCCGACGTGGGCTGCGAGGTCGACGGCAGCGGCGCGGACCCCGCCCGGGCGCGCGATGTCGTCGAGCTGATTCGATCCCGCGGAGGCTCAGCCGTCGCCGACACCAGCGATCTTCGCCACCCAGAGGCTGGGAAATCGATATTGACGAAGGCGATGGACGCGTTCGGACGGGTCGACGCCGTCGTCTGCACCGCCGGCATCGTGACCTTTCCGGGTGCTGTGACCGATACCAACGCCAGCGACGTCAACGAGCATCTCGCGCACGAGCCGAATTCCTCGTTCAACGTCGTGCGGGCAGCGTGGCCAGTGATGGAGGCGAACGGGTACGGGCGGATCGTCCTGACGGTCAGCTCGGCGGTCTTCGGTGTTGGTACCGCGCTTGGCTATGCGTGCGCCAAAGGGGCGACGTTGGCGCTCGGCAAGGGGCTGGCACGGGCGGGCGAATCGTGCGGAATCACTTGCAATATCATCGCCCCGTATGGCTTCACCCGGGAGATGACGGCATTCGATCGTCCGGCTGCGGCAGTCGCGGCCAAGCGAGAGACACTCCCGCCCGAACGTGTCTCGGCACTCGTCACGTATCTCGCCCATGAACACTGCCCGGTGTCCGGGGAGTTTTTCGGGGTCGGCGGCGGACGGGTGGTCAGGGTGTTCTATGCCGAAACCCAGGGCTACACGAATGCGAGCTTGCAAGCTGACGACCTGCCTGCCAACTGGTCGACGATTATGTCGGAGAAGGACGCCGCGGACGTTCGGAGCAACAAGCAGTTCGTTGATCGGTTTTATGATCACGTCCCGGGCTTTCGAGAAGCGGAAGCCCGCACTGACGGGTCTCGGAGCGCTGTATGAATGCCGGAGTGCTCGCCCTGAACGGCGATCCGATGTCGTGGGAGCCGCTGAGCCCGCTCTTGCTGCTCGACCGTGCGGCCGCGGCGTTTGCCGGACGTCCGGCTGTGGTCGCGGGCGCTCAGAGCCTTACGTATGGCGAGTTTCGCGATTGCTCCTTCAAACTGGCGGGAGCTGTGCGCGGGCTGGGTGCCGAGCGCGGCGACCGTGTTGCCGTGCTGGCGCACAACACGCCCATGCTGCTCGCGGCCCATTACGCCGTTCCCGCCGCCGCCGCCGTTCTGGTCGCTCTCAACACCCGCTTGAAGCCAGCCGAGCTGGCGGCGATCCTAGACCATGCCGGCGCCCGGCTCCTGCTCTGCGATTCCGAGCTCGAGGCTCCCGCCCAGGCAGCCGCCGCAATCGCTGATACCCATATCAGGGTAGTCGTGGATGCCGGTGAAGAGGGCGAACTGGCGAAGCTGACGATGGCGTCGCAGCCGCTCCGGGAGCAGGTCCGTGACGAGCGAGATCTGCTTTCGCTCAACTACACAAGCGGCACGACCGGCGACCCGAAGGGTGTGATGTACCATCATCGCGGCGCGTTCCTCCAAAGCATCGCGATGGCGTTCCACGCGCGGCTCGGCACCGACACTGCATACCTGTGGACGCTGCCGATGTTCCACTGCAATGGCTGGTGCTTTACTTGGGCGGTTACCGCCGCAGGCGGCACGCACGTCTGTCTACCTAAGGTCGAGCCCGCAGAGATCTGGCGCCTGATCCGCGAGGAAGGCATCAGTCATCTGTGCGCCGCGCCTACCGTCCTTTCCATGATCGCCCACCATCCCGATGCAGGCGCCAAGCCGCTGCCCCGCCGGCTACGGGTGTGCACGGGCGGAGCACCGCCCTCGCCGTCGCTGATTGCAAGGCTCGACGGGTTGGGCCTCGACGTCACGCATCTCTACGGGCTTACAGAGAGCTTCGGGCCAATCGTGATCTGCGAGCCGCAGCCCGAGTGGAGCAGCGCCGATCCCGAGGAGCTCTCTCGCCTCGTCGCGCGTCAGGGAGTTGGCAACGTCATCGCTGTACCCCCGCGAGTCATCGGAAGCGATGGTAAGGATGTCCCAAGCGACGGAAAAACGCTTGGGGAGATCGCCCTTCGTGGCAACGACGTGATGCTCGGCTATTATCGAGCGCCTGAGTTGACGCAAGAGGCCGCACCGGACGGCTGGTTCCGCACCGGCGATCTCGCCGTGAGACATGCTGACGGCTACATCGAAATCCGCGACCGAAGCAAGGATGTGATCATCTCAGGAGGCGAGAACATCGCTTCGGTCGAGATTGAGCAGGCGCTTGCCAGCCATCCGGCGGTGATCGAGGTGGCCGTTGTGGCCGCGCCCGATCCCCACTGGGGTGAGGTACCGGTCGCCTACGTCACGTTGCAATCCAACGTCGAGGTGCAGCCTGAGGAGCTGATCGCCCACGTCAAGGCACGTCTGGCAGGGTTCAAGGTGCCGAAGCGAATCATCTTCGGAGAGCTTCCCAGGACGTCGACGGGCAAGATCATGAAGTATGAGTTGCGGGGGAGGCTGAAGGCCACAGCCGGGACTGCCGACGATGGGGCGGCCTCGACCACAAAGCTGGGTCGGGGCTAGCGGCGCCGGGGCGGAATCAGCCTTCGAAGCGGAGAACAGCTCGTCCGCGAGTGCCCGGTCGCTCGACGTGGCGATGGGCCTCGGCCGCGGCCTCTGGCGCGTATGTCTGTGAGACACGCGGCGTCAGTTGACCGGTGGTCGCCATCTGCATCAGGCGTTCGAGCTTGGTCTGCTCCAACCCGTGGGTTCTGACGCTGACCCGCTCGACGCGTATCCCGCGCGGAGCGGCGACCGAAAACTCGCGCAGAACGATGAAGACTCCGCCGTCGGCGACCGCAGCAAAGGCCGGTTCCCCGACGAGAGCCGCATCGATCAGACCGTCAACCCCACTTGGTGCGACGCGCCTGATGTCCTCCGCGGCCTCTGGGCCGCGCTCGACAACGGCATCGGCACCAAGCTCCTCCAGCCACGACGCGTCTTCGCGGCTGGCGACGGCGATGACGCGCAGTCCCTCAGCGTGGGCCAACTCTGTAGCGTAGGCGCCGACGGCGCCGGCTGCTCCGGTTATCGCGACCGTGGCGCCCGCCGCGAGCCCAAGCGTGTCAAGACTGATACGAGCAGTCATGCCGTTCATCGGGACTGTTGCAGCAGCCTCGAGGCCGATGCCGTCCGGCACCGCGGTCGCCGCCCTCGCATGCACCACCACGCGCTCGGCGTGCGAGCCGCGTCCGCCGGGGAACGGTGAGGTGAGGGCTGCCACGACGTCACCCACCGACCAATCGGAGCCCGGCCCGACAGCTTCGATGACACCCGCGAACTCCAGTCCGCCCACATACGGAGGCTGGGTATCGCCAAGCAGCCCGGCGAACTGGCCGCAGCGCAGTCCCGTGTCGGCGGGGTTCACAGTGCTGGCGATTACCCGTACGCAGATCTCGCATGCCCTGGGCGTCGGTTCGGGTAGCTCCACGATCTGCAAAACTTCCGGGCCACCGAACTGCCAGATTCCCACTGCGCGCACGACAGGAATCATAGTCGCTGCCACTGGCCTCGATCGGAGTCTCCGGCGTCTGAGCTCCTCGATCTGGACGCTGGTGGTCGATTGATCAGTCGCCGGCCGACAGCCATGGCTTGCACTCCCGCGCCTGCCTTGTTCGAGGTCCGGGTTCGCCTGTGGTCCCGCCGCCAACCCGGTCGGCAGTTCAACTAACCGATCGCAGATCGGGTAAAGTAGGGCCGCAGATAGAGGCATCTTTCGTTGGCCGATCGGAGCAGGTTTTCGAAGGGGCCAGTCCAGAGGTTAAGCTGAAGCGAGAACCGGATGGCTAGAGGCACCCTAACCCGGCGTGAGGTTTTGGATCTTGCGGCCGAGCTGTTCGCGACACATGGCTATCGGTCCACGAGCCTGGAACTCGTCGCCGAGAGGCTGGGCGTCACCCGCCAAGCGCTCTACTATCACTTCCGGAACAAGGGAGAGATTCTCGCCGCGCTGTTCGAGGAGATGATGACGCGCCTTGAGACCGCGGTCGCTGCCGCTGCGCACGATGCCGACGACCCCTTCTTGGCAATGCTGTACGCACACGTGGAGACTGCGGTCGTGAACACCAACCTTGTGGCGTTGCTGCTTCACGAGCGGCCGGAAATCGCAAAGCTGGACGGCGTACGCGCGGCGAAGCGGCGGCGCGAATACGCTCGTCTGTTCGTGTCGGCCTATGAGGAAGGGGCGCGCGCCGGCAGATTCCGTTCGGTGGATCCAACTGTGGCCGTCAACACGCTCATCAGTGCAGCCAACGGGATTTCGTGGTGGTATCACGGCGAATCCGTCGTCATGCCGGAGATCATTGTGGAGGCGGTATTCAAGCTGCTCACCGCCGGCTTCCTCGCGCGTCCCGCGGAAGCGGCGAAGGTCGTGCGATTTGCCGAGAGCCGACAGCGTGATGGGCGGTTGACCGAGGCGACGTACGGCAGTTAGCCTAGAGCCTGCCGGGCAGCGCGAAACTGCCCCTGATCCGGCGGGCGACCGAGCGATTGTCGGCTGGCCGGTGGGGCCACAATGAAGCCAGAAGCGAGGAGCGCCACGATCTCGTCCGCGCTCGTCGACGACTCCCACGAGCTCTTCGAGCCGCGGTACCACGAGGAGAGAGCATTGGTGGCACTCAGTAGCGAGTTCACGACAATCCAGCTGTTGGCTGCCGATAGTGAGCCGGACGCGACCTCGGCCTCATACCTCTCGGTGAAGGCCCGGACGTAGTCGCATCTCCTGCGCCTCTGGGCGGCGGCGGATGGTAGCCGAGCTAACTCTGGCCGCTCGTGCAATAGCAGCGCCGTTAGCGCTGGATGCTGCGCGGTCACTCGGGCGTGACCGCGGAGGAGATCCAGGAAGCCGGCCGGCGGAGTCGAGTTCTGGGCGTGGACCAGGGAGTCTTCCAGCATGCTCATCATCTGGTCGAACAACTCGGCCAGGATCTGACCCTTCGACCCTACGTGGTAATACAGCGCTTGACGCGTTACCCCTAGTTCATTCGCGACGACCGTCAAGCTTGTAGACCGGTACCCGGACTCCTCGAATACCGCCAGCGCGACCTCGAGGACCCGGCGCTTGGTAAGTGTGGGAGGGGGCATCGCGGCTGCTGCTGCACGATATTGCGCGCGGCACCTATACGCCCAGGCGCTCCAGCATCGCCGATACGTATTCTGCGCCGCGCTCCAGGGCTAAGATCCCTTCAGCGTCGATCCGCGGTCCGACCAGCTCCAGATCGAAGAAGCCCTCGTAGCCGGCGTCTAAAAAGGTGGCGATCACACGCTCCAGTGGGAGGACGCCGTCTCCCGGAACCACCCGGTCCGGCATGGTCATCGTGCCCAGGGCGTAGTCGCTCAGCTGGACAAGCTGTAGGTGGGGAATCGCGCGCGCTACGGTCGCCGCTAGCTGAGGCTCACGCCAGGTGTAATACATCTCGGCCACGATCCCGATGCCCGAAAGTTCCGCGAGCTGGACCAGATCGCGCAGGTTGTAGGCGATGCTGTTCTCCTGGCGCAGCTGATTCTGGTTCTCAATGGCCACCCGCACCCGATGACTGCGCCCGATATCGAGGGCAGGCGCCAGCGCGGTGGCGAACGCTGCTGCTGATTCTTCGTATGTCAGTGTGCCCCCAGGTCCGGTCATCGAGTACACCAGTGGGGTGCCTAGGGCTGCCGCAGCCTCTATGGTGCGGGTGAGACGCTCGCGTTCCCTCGGCCAGAGCTCCGGATGATCCAGCGTGAACATAGTCGTGTGGATCAGGTAGGCCACCTCGAGCCCAGAGCTGCGGATGACATCAAGCGCTACATCCCAACCGATTTGATCGAACTTCCGATCTTGCAATCCGATCCTTCGAAGGTTCGCGTTGGCCAGCGCAGTCAGATCGTCGGGCAGGAGGCTGTTGGAGAACGCAACGCCGTTGATCGTCAACCGAGGATGCATGATCCAGAACGGTGGTTCGGCTGAACGTTGCCAGCACGCGATTGTCCTCCTTGGCTGGCACGGGTCGTGTACGAAGCTCGACGGATAAAACGGACAGCGGCCTGATCATCGATACGGCTGATGTAGCGCTGGTCTCGAAGTTCGCCTTGCATATCATGAGGTAGTGTGACAGCATCTTTGCGCACACGCAAGTGCGCGAGCGGCGGTCATAAAGCTTCTGCCCAGAGTCCACCGGGACCCTGGCACGAGATCTTGTGCGCATCCGATCTGCGACCTGACCGCGGCGCCCGCTCTCGAGGGCGCGGACCAGAGGAGGAGGACGAAATGTGCACGGCCGACGAGTTCTGTAACCTGGCAGGAGTCGGTGACGCGCTGGTCGCGCTGGTCAAAGCGCAGGGTGCCCGATGACTCCGACCCCCGGCCACGACCAGGTTGGCCTCGTCGGCCGGCTGGACGCCGTCTCCGTCCTCGACGCGTTGCGCGCACCGACGCGGGGCGTCGTCTACGACCTCGATGCGACCCGTTGGAACGGGATGCCCGTCGGTCCTGGGCATCCGCAGTTCCAGGTGCTCACGTACAGGAGCGCACCAGGGTCGCGCAACCAAGGGGACATGGACTTCCTCGAGCATGGGAACGCGGCGCAACTTCGCGTCAACACCGATCTGATCATGGGTACCGTCCACACCGGGACGCACATCGACGCTTTCGCCCATGTCTGCTGCGGGCCCGCTGCGGAGTGGTTCGGGGGCTACAGCGCATTTGACCAACTCGGCGACTTCGGCGCGCTCACGTGCGATGCGAGCACGATTCCGCCGATCGTCACCCGCGGCGTCCTCATCGATGTCGCTGCGGACCATAGCGTGCCATGCCTGCCGCGCGCCACCGCGATTACGAGCGCCGATCTCGCGTCCGCGCTGGACAAGCAGCAGGTGGAGCTTCGAGAGAACGATGTCGTACTCGTGCGCACGGGCTACATGTCGATCTGGCCTGACATCACCCGCACGAGCGAGTACGCCGGAGCTGGCATCGACCACGGCGCGGCGGTATACCTCGCCGACCGCGGCGCCATTGCAATCGGCGGCGACACGGAGGCGCTCGAGGTCTTCCCTAGCGGCAATCCGGACAACCCGTTGCCCGTCCACATCGAGCTCCTACAGCGTCGAGGGATTCATATTCTCGAGCTCGTCGACGTCGAGGCACTCGCCGCCGATCAGGTGTTCGAGTTCCTGTTCGTCTGCTTGCCGCTGAAGATCCGCGGGGCGACGGGCTCGCTCGTCCGCCCGATCGCGATCGCCTAATGTAGTGCCTCCCAGTCGGTGAGCTCCCCAGACCTCGGTTCGGCGGGGTCGACGGCTCGTTCCTTGAACGCCATCACGAGAGGTGAGCGTGACCTGCTTTTACAAGGATGTCGCACCTGTGTCGCATCACCAATGGGTGCGCCCCTTGCCGAGGTCAGGGCGGGAAGTATGACCCGCCGTTGACATGCATGACCGTACCGGTGATGTGATTCCCGTAAGGACCGACGAGGTACAGCATGGCGCCGGCGATCTCTTCCGGGTCGCCTGGCCGCGGCGGCAGCACCTGCCCCTCGGCCTCGGCGGCCTTCTGGCGTTGCGCGAGCGTCGGCGGCGCATCGTACCCGAGCTCGCGGTAGTTGCCACTCGTGCGCATCACGCCAGGGGCGATGCAGTTGACCGTGATGCCGTGCGGCCCAAGCTCCATCGCCATTGCGCGTGAGAAGCCGATGATCCCAGCCTTGTTCGCGACGTAGGCCGCGACGCCGCGCCGGGCCGCAGCCTCGCCGGGCCGGTAGGCGGCGCGCGAGACGGTGTTCACAATTCGGCCCCATCCGGCGCGCTTCATCGACGGCGCGACAGCGCGGATGCAGAGATACGTGCCCCGAAGGCTCACGCCCATCGCACGGTCCCAGAGCTCCTCGGTGAGCTCTTCGAGCGGGACGCTTGCGCCGAGCCCGGCGTGATTCACGAGGATCCCGATCTCGCCGAGCTCGTCAATCGTCCGGTCGACCATCGCTTGCACCTGCTCGCTCTTCGAGACGTCGACCGAAATGCCGAGCGCCTGCCCGCCCGCGGCACGGATCTCGTTCGCGACCTCGTTCGCGCCGTCCCCGTCGAGGTCGGCGATCAGGACTACGGCTCCTTCGCGCGCAAGCGCCCTCGAGTAGCTGGCCCCGATGTTCCGCCCGCCTCCAGCGGTGACTATCGCGACACGTCCGGCGAGCGCGCCTCCCGCAGGCCGGTTCATGAGGGCCACTGGATTCGACTTCGCATGACCCGACCACCTTACCCGCTTGCTTGCACGTCAGTC
>PMOY01000021.1 GCA_003165655.1 Solirubrobacterales bacterium | reverse complement strand
CGCTCCGAGTTCCTTGTAGGTCGCGCTGAGATCGTCGCGTTCCTGACTCGCAAGTGGAAGAAGGAGCAGGAGTACGCGCTGCGTAAGTCGCTGTGGACGTTCTCGGAGAACCGCATCGCCGTGCGCTTTCAGTACGAATGGCACGACGAGTCCGGCCAGTGGTGGCGCAGCTACGGCAACGAGAACTGGGAGTTCGACGCCGATGGCTACATGACCCGTCGCGAAGCCAGCATCAACGACGTCGCGATCGCCGAGCGCGAGCGACGTATCTTCGGTGCTCGGCCCGAGTCCGAGCGCGAGCAGACCCTCCCGCTGCGTTAGCCGCCGGTAGCCGAGGCGGCCCAACTGGACGTTGGTCTTCATCCGGTCGCCGCCTTGCGGGAATCAGGCAGCCAAGACCCGCTCGAGTTCGTCCAGGCACCCGTGCCATCCCTCGCACTGGACATCGCGGCGCTCGTCGGCTGAGCCGCTCAACGATCTCGCGCCGAAGTGGACGGGCCAAGGCACTGACCGTATTATTAGCCATTATGCTAACTATATCTTTCGTCTGACCGCGACCCGAGGAGACAGCCAATGCCGGAGAACAGGACCGCAACTCGCGAGGAATGGGACGCCGCGCGGGCCGAGTTGCTCAAGGGCGAGAAGGAGCTCACCCGGATGAGCGACGAGCTCGCCCGTCAGCGTCAGGAGCTTCCCTGGGTGCCGGTCGAGAAGCAGTACACGTTTCAGACCGCGAACGGACCCAAGACCCTGACCGAGCTGTTCGACGGCCGCTCGCAGCTCGTGATCTACCACTTCATGTTCGGCCCGGACTGGGAGGCTGGATGCCCAGTCTGTTCCTCGATCGCGGACAGCTTCAACGGCGTACTCGAACACCTCAAAGCCCGCGACGTGACGATGATCTGCATCTCACGCGCACCGCTCGACAAGCTGCTCGCCTTCCGCGAACTGATGGGCTGGAGCTTCAACTGGGCGTCGAGCTACGAGATCGACTTCAACTGGGACTTCGAGCACTCCTCGACAAGGGAGCAGGTCAGCGAATGGGCCGACCAGGTACCGCCATTCGTCTCGCAGTTCGCGTCCGCCACGGGGACGGACGTGGTTGGCTATTTCACCGAGGGGCCGGGCCTGACGGTCTTCGCGCGCGCAGACGAAGACGTCTATCTCACCTACTCGGCCACCGCCAGGGGGCTCGAGGTGGTGATGGCCTACTACGGCATCCTCGACCGGGTCCCGCGCGGCCGAGACGAACACGACCCGGTGTACCAGTCCTGGATTCGCCACCACGACGCCTACGAGGCTGCCTAGTCGCCGGTCGGACCGTGGCGCCGTTCACTCACGATCCGGTGGCATACGGAATCGTCCGCGTCATCCAATCGGCGCACATCCATGCGCTGTCGTGGCACGCCGAGGGCCCGCTGATCGCGGGATCGGCAATCGTCGCGGCGGGCCTCTACCAACTCAGCGAAGTAGGACGCGCGCCGAAAACAGGCCCACCTGCCCCGGCTACTGGTAGAACAGCAGCGTGTAAGCGAGGTAGGCGAAGCACAGGCCGAGCAGGCTCCAGGTGATCGGCCAGCTCACCGTACGTAGGAACGCAGTCTCGAAGTGTCCGAACCGCAGGACGTAGACGAGGATGATCACCAGTACGAGCGCATAGCAGACGATCGCCGCCGCTGCCGCAGGGGCGAGACCGAGGAGCGGTGCGATGATCAGGCCGAGGAGAACCCACGTGGTGATCGCCACCACGTCGACCGCGATGCTGGTCCGTTGCCGCCCCACGATGGTCATGAACGCAGCAGCGCCGACCAGAGCCGCGACCATGAACACGCCAAGCGACCAGTGGGCGCCGAAGCCGAAGATGGCGCTTGTCAGTTCACCTCCGAACCAGAGCAGGAACGGATCGATCAGCGTGACGGCCGCGAAGCACACGAACATGTCGATCTCGGAGTCCCAGGGATTCCCGAACACCGGCCGGCGAGGCACCAGCGCCGCTCTCAGAGCGGTGGGCGCAAGCGCTTCGCGGAGCGAGGGCGTGTTTTCCGGTTCCGTGTCCAAACCTGCTAGGCCTCCGCGCCCAATCCTACGCAATCGGGAGGTCAGCAGAATCCGCGGCCGCAGACCCGGCCCCGTCATCGCCAGCACCGATCCGGCTGCCCTGGCGACTGGGTCTGCACCACTCAGATCCTGGCCGGTACATGGGCATCGACGACGCCCGAGTGTCCAGAGGCTCAGTGCTCACGCCGCGGCGGCGACGTTCGGATCGTCCGGTCGGCTGCGGCGAGAGCGGCCCTGCTGATGGGCTTCGGAGCAATCTCTACTTGCATTGTTAGGATCAGCGCTGTGGTGGTCGCCGACGGGCTCAGTGGAATCGACGGACGTCGGATCGATCCGGCGGTTCTGGAGGGCAATGCGGTGTTGGTCGTCAATGTCGCGTCGCAGTGCGGGCTGACGCCCCAGTACGAGGGCCTCGAGCGATTGCAGGAGCGCTACGGCGCCGCGGGGTTCACGGTGCTCGGGGTTCCGTGCAACCAGTTCGCGGGCCAGGAGCCCGGCACGCCGGAAGAGATCCAGCAGTTCTGCTCGACGACGTACGGAGCGAGCTTCCCGTTGACCGAGAAGCTCGAGGTGAACGGCCACCACCGCCACCCGCTGTACGAGCGGCTGACGGCCGTGCCGGATGCCGAGGGCCGGGCGGGTGAGGTCGAGTGGAACTTTGAGAAGTTCCTGATCTCGCCGGCAGGCGAGATCGTCGCGCGGTTCCGTCCTCAAGTCGAGCCCGAGGACGATCAGGTCACCCGCGCGATCGAGCGCGTGCTTCCGTGACCCTCGCACCGGCGACCGTGAAGGCGACCGAGGTCCAGCTTGGCGACCGCCTCCGAGCCCGTTCCGGCGCCGAGCTGACCGTGACCCGGATCGACGGGGAGTTCATGGGGCGGGCGAACATGCTCGCATTCGTGGAGGACTCCGGGGAGCAGTGGTTCAAGATGCCCGCTCTGCGGGACGGCGACGTCGAGCTCGTCCGTCGCGAGAACGCGGTGGAGTGAGTCGATGCGCATCGGCGTGGTGTTTCCGCAGACCGAGCTCGGGGGCGACCCGGGGGCGGTGCGTGCGTTCGGCACGGCAGCCTCGGAGCTCGGCTACGCGCACATCGCGGTGTTCGACCATGTGGTCGGCGCCGATCCCGCCGTCCACCGCGGTTGGAGCGGCCCGTACGACATCCGTACCACGTTTCACGAGCCGTTCGTGTTGTTCGGCTACCTCGCGGCGCTGACGTCGTTGGAGCTCGTCACGTCCATCCTGATTCTCCCGCAGCGCCAGACCGTGTTGGTCGCCAAGCAGGCCGCCGAGATCGACCTGCTCACGCAGGGCAAGCTCCGTCTTGGCGTTGGGCTCGGTTGGAACGAGGTCGAGTACGAGGCGCTCGGGCAGAACTTCTCCGATCGTGGCGCGCGACTCGCCGAGCAGGTGGCGCTGCTGCGCCGGTTGTGGACCGAGACCAGCGTCACGGTCGCCGGCGAGCACGAGCACGTCACCGGCGCCGGGATCGCGCCGCTCCCGGTCCAGCGACCGATCCCGGTCTGGATCGGAGCCCGCGCGGACGTTGCGCTGCGGCGGGCCGGCAGGATCGCCNNGGCTGGTTCCCGATGGACCAGCCCGGGCCCGCGCTCGCGCGGTCCACCGCGATCGTGCACAGCGCGGCGGTCGAGGCCGGGCGCGACCCGAGGACGCTGGGCATGGAGGGCCGGATCAACGTGGGATCGGCGAGCTCATCGTCGATCGATCACCAGATCGCGGCCTGGCGCGAGGCCGGCGCCACGCA
>PMOY01000116.1 GCA_003165655.1 Solirubrobacterales bacterium | reverse complement strand
GCCTACTCCTCGATCGAGCACATGGGGATCATCGCGCTCGGCATCGGCTTCGGCGCGCCGCTTGCGGTAGCGGGTGCGCTGCTGCACGTGATTACACACGCCTCCGCGAAGGGGCTCGCGTTCCTGGGAACCGGGTCGCTGCTGCGCGGCTATGACACGAAGGAGGTCGAGGGCGTCACCGGGGCCGGTACGGCGATGCCGTGGACCGGACCGATGTTTATGGCTGCCGCGCTGGCCCTGTGCGGGCTTCCGCTGTCCGGCGTCTTCCGGAGCGAGTTCGAGATCGTCTCCGGTGGTTTCGCGGAGCCGCAGTACGTCGGCGTGACGCTTCTGATCGTGTTCGTGAACCTTGCCTTCTTCGGGGTCCTCTGGCACGCCGGGCGCATGGTCCTGACCCCGCCGGGGGCGAGCGCCCCCGACGGCGAGCGCAGCGGTTGGATGGTGGCAGGGATGGTCGGCTGTCTGATCGTCGTCGTCGCACTCGGCGTGCACATCCCTGGCGATCTGAGCGCGCTGCTCCAGAACGCGGGCCACCGGCTGGCGGTCCCAGGGACATGAGCGTCGCCGAAGAGCCGATCGGACTTCCCGATTACCTGCCCGCGCATCTCGGCGCTCGACGCGAGCCCGGGCCCGATCACGAGATCCGTCTCCTCGTCGCGCCCCTGGCGTTCCTGCGCACGAGCCGGATGCTCCGCGACGCCGGCGCCAGATTCGTGACGCTCCTGCTCGCCGACACCCCCGAGCCGTCGCTGATGGGCGTATTCGCACTGCGCGGTGATCTCGTCGTCTTGCGCGCACCGATCGAGAACGGGTCGATCTCATTCGGGTCGCTCGGGGCGTGGTGGCCTGCCGCACGATGGGCCGAACGGGAGCTCGTGGAGCGGCACGGGGCGAGGGCGATCGGGATCCCCCCGGAACGCGCCCTGACCGCGCCCGACGCGGACGTGCTGGACCCGCGCGTGCGCGGCCTCGACGTCTTCTCGCTCCCTTATGGGCCGGTGCGCTCGGGGATCTTCGAAGCGATCCAGTTCGTGATCGAGACCGGCGGCGAGGACATCCTGCGGCTCGAGACCCGTCCGTTCTTCAAGCACCGAGGAATGGAAGCGCGCGTCGTCGGTCTGCGCCCGGAGCAAGCCGTGCACGTGGTCGAGCGGATCGCGGGAATCGCGAGCGTCGCGTATGCATGCGCGTTCTCACAGGCCGTCGAGAGCGCGCTCGGAATCGAGGTCCCGCAACGCGCGGAGTGCTGGCGGGCCATGCATTCAGAGCTCGAGCGGATCGCCAGCCACCTCGACGTGATCGCCAAGGAGGCGGAGACGACGGCATTGTCGGTCGGCCAGGCTCGGTTCCAGATTCTCAAGGAGCAGACGATGCGGCTCCGCGCGAGGATCACGGGCAGCCGCTTCGGACGCGGGGTCGTGATCCCCGGCGGGGTTCGCTTTGACGGACGGATCGAGACGGCCGAGCTGCTCGCCGAGCTCGATGCGCTCGAGCGGGACTGTCAGCGCGACCGGCGGCTGTTCCTCGGGACCGCGTCGATGGTCGACCGACTGTTCGGCGGCGGCCGGCTCGAGCGTGCGCTGGTCGAGGACTACAGCGCCGTCGGCCCGCTCGCGCGCGGCTCCGGGGTCTCGACCGATGCCCGGCACGAGCGCCCGTACGGCGATTACCGCCGTCTCGGGCTACGCGTCGTCACCGCGCGGGACGGTGACGCGATGGCGCGCGTCAACGTGCGCTTCGGCGAGCTGACCGAGTCGCTGCGGATCCTCCGCCAGTCGATCGATCGGCTCGCGACGATCGACGGCGAGCTGACCGTGGAGATCACCGGCGCCCGCAACGGAGCGGCTTTGGGGTGGTGTGAGGCGCCACAGGGGGAGCTCGTGATCTGGGTCGAGGTCCGCGACGAGGTGATCCATCGTATGCATGTCGCATCCCCCTCGCTGCGCAACTGGGCGTTGTTCGACCACGCGTTCCCGAAGGATGTCCTCACCGACTTCGCGTTTATCGAGCACAGCTTTGGTCTCACTCCGGCCGGGGCGGATCGCTGATGCTCGAGTGGATCGCTCGCGGGCTGTCGAAGCGCCGCGTCACGACGCGCTATCCGGCGCACACCGAGCCGGGACCGCCGGGCTACCGCGGCTCCGTCTCGGTGCGCGACGCCGGCGGGGCTGCGCCGGAGCTCGCGAGAGTCTGTCCGACGGGCGCGATCTCCGTCGACGGCGGCGATATCCGCCTCGACCGCGCGCGCTGCATCCTCTGCGGAGATTGCGTCCGGGCCGCGCCTGAGCGATTCGCGTTCTCCGAGCGCTACGAGACCGCCGCCCGCTCCCGGGCCGGCCTGATCGCGGGGGGCACGAACGAGGACGAGGAGGCGGAGCCCGCGCGTCGCGCGCTCGGCGAGCAGGTCCGGGCGTTGAAGCGCTCGATCCACGTCAGACACATCGACTGCGGCTCCGACGGCGCGGAGGAGTGGGAGATCCAGGCGTTGTGGAACCCGTTCTACGACATCCAGCGGCTCGGATTCTTCCTCACCGCTGCGCCGAGACACGCGGACGTCCTCCTCGTCACCGGGGGAGTGACGGGTCCGATGCGAGCACCGCTCGAGCGCACCTGGGACGTCATGCCGGAGCCGAAGGCGCTCGTCGCCGTGGGGACCGAGGCATGCTCCGGTGGGCTCGCGGCTGCGGGTGGGCTCGTCGCCGGCGGCGTCGATCAGGTGCTTGGCGTCGACGTCTATGTCCCTGGATCACCGCCCGCGCCGATCGCGATCATGCACGGGCTACTGCTCGCCGTCGGCCTGCTGCGCGAGGAGCCCAGCGCATGAGCGCCGTGTTCGCATTGGCAATCGGAGCGCTCGCGCTCGCGCCGCTGCTCGCCACGCGGGTGGGGCGCCTGGCGGCGCTGTGCTCGGCAACGGGCTGCGTGCTCCTTGTGATCGTCGGGCTCGACGGCGCGCTCGCGAGTGCGCCCCTGTCGCTGGATCTCGGCGGCTGGCTCGGCTTCGGCCACAGCGCGCTGCGCGCGGACGGGCTCGCCGGGATCTTCCTTGCGCTCACCGGGCTGACCGGCGGCGCGGTCTCGCTCGCGTACGCCGAGCTGCCGCCAGGTCGCTGGCTGACCGCGCTCGGGGGCGTGCTCCTCCTCGCTGTCGCGGTCGCGATCGGCGCCGACAACGGCTTTCTCTTCCTGCTCGCATGGGAGACCTTGACGGTCTGCATCTACCTGATCGCGAGCGCCGATCGCGCGCGACCGGACGAGCTCGTGGCCGGCTACCTGACAGCGGGGCTGACGAAGGTCGGGGGCGCGGCCCTGCTCGCGGCATTCGGGCTGCTCTACGGTCACACGCACAGCTTCACGCTCGAGGTCTGGTCGCACGCCTCGCTCTCGGCGGGCACCCGTGGGATCGTGTTTGTGCTGTTCCTGATCGCGTTCGGGACCAAGGTCGGTGTGGTGCCGCTCCAGGGTGGGCTGCCGGCGGGCTACGGCGCCGCGCCGCGCCTCGGCGCAGCATCGCTGTCGGTCGCGCTCTGCGCCGGCTTCTACGGGCTGTGGCGGTTCGAGTTCGGCGTGCTCGGCCCGCTGCCCGTCTGGTGCGGGGACACGCTGCTCGTCCTCGGGGGGATCACCGCGCTCGTGGGGATCGCGTACGCGCTCACGCAGGACAGCCTGCGGCGCTTCCTCGGCTACTCGACAATCGAGCACGCCGGGATCGTGCTCGTCGGGCTCGGCGTCGCCCTGCTCGGACACGCCGCGCACAATCCGCGACTCGCCGCGGTAGGGCTGCTCGCGGCGACCCTGCACGTGTGCGCGCAGAACCTGGCAAAGACGCTCGCGCTGATCGGTATCGACCGTGTCGAGGTCGCGACCGGGGAACGCACTGAGGATCCGCTCGGGGGCCTGTCGCGGGTGTTGCCGCTGAGCGCGTTCGGGGTCGGCATCGCCTGCCTGACGCTGGCGGCGATCCCACCGCTCGGGGGATTCGTCAGCGAGTGGTTCACCTTCGAGGCTCTGCTCCAGGGCTTTCGCATGCCCACGCTGCTCTCGCGCCTGCTGTGCGCGCTCGCCGCCGCGGCGCTCGCCCTCACCGCCGGGCTGGGCCTGCTCGCGTTCGTGAAGTTCTACAGCTTCATGTTCCTCGGTCGCGCCCGCCGCACATTGGCCGGACTGCGCGAGCCCTCGGGCCGGCCGCTCGCGCTCGTGGCGCTCAGCGCCGTGATCCTCGTGCTCGGCACCGTGGCGCCGTGGGAGATCCACGCGCTCGGATCCGGGCTGCGGGCGCTGCTCGGATTCAACGCGGCCTCGTCGGTGATCAGCCACCCGCTCGTGCTCGGTCCGGTGTTTGCGAGCTTCTCGGTGCTCGCGCCAACGTGGCTGGCCCTCGTCCTGCCCGCCTACGCCCTGCTGGCGCTTCTCATCGCCGTGAGCGCCGGCCCGGGCAAGGTCCGTCGCGCGCCGGTATGGGTGACCGGCAGCGGCGCCGATCTCAGCGCGGTGCAATATCGCCCGTCGGCTTATTCGAACCCGATGCGGGTTGTGCTCCGCGGACTGCTCGGCTACCGGACCCGGCTCGTGCAGACCGACGACGACGAGTCGGGCCCGAGGTTCGTGCTCGAGAACGGCGTCGTGCTCGCCATCGACCGCTTCGTCTACGCACCGTTGGCGGGAGCTGCCCTGCACGTCGCGGCATGCGTCCGCTCGCTGCAATCGGGCCGCCTGTCGGCATACCTTCTGTACGTGCTGATCGCTCTCATCGGCGCCCTATCGCTCGTCCCGATCTTGCGCTGATGTTCCGGAGGATCCTGCTCGCCTGGGACGGCTCGGAGGTCGCGTTACGAGCGTTCGACGTCTCGATCGACATCACCCGCCGCTATCAGGCACGCCTCCAAGCCGTCTCGATCGCCTATTCGCCCGCTCATGCCGAGACCACCGCCGACCGCGTGGAGTCGGCCGAGATCGCGCGCCGGTACCTGCTCGAAACGTTCGCACAGGCCCGCGATCGCGCCGAGCGCGCCGGCATCGACGTCGAGCACGAGGTGATCGAGGGGGGGGCCCCGGTACCGACGTTGCTGGCCCACGCGCGCGCGCACGGCTTCGACCTGATCGTCTGCGGTCACCACCACAACCGCCGGGTCGGCCGCCTGCTCTTGGGCGGTGTCGCCGAAGCGCTCGTCGCCGACGCGACTACGCCCGTGCTCATCGTCACCGAGGACTGGTGATTCACGACCGGCACCGGCGCGCATCCCCGTCGGCGGTCGTCGGGGTGCTCAGCGGTAGTCGGGGTTGGGGAAGTCGAATCGACACCCCGCGTCCCAGGCTGCACGCTGATTGCCGTGGGCCGGGATCCCGCCCGCGTCCTTGAGCATGCGCGCGAGGTGCATCAGGTTCCAGGCGAGGAATGTGGTGTTGCGGTTCGTGAAGTCGTTTTCTGGGCCGCCCGAGCCGGGATCGAGGTAGCTGGGGCCCGGCCCGGCTTCGCCGAGCCAGGCGGAGTCCGCCTGCGGCGGGATCACGTACCCGAGGTGCTGCAGGGAGTAGAGGATGTTCATGGCACAGTGCTTGGCGCCGTCCTCGTTGCCGGTGATCATGCACCCGCCGACGCGGCCGTAGTAAGCCCACTGGCCCTGCTCGTTGAGCCGGCTGCTGTTGCCGTACAGGCGCTCAATCACGCGTGTGCACACGGACGACTTCTCACCCAGCCAGATCGGCGAGAGGAGGATGAGGATGTTGGCGGCCATCACCTTCTCTGCGATCTCGGGCCAGTCGTCGCGGTCCCAGCCGTGTTCGGTCATGTCGGGGTACACGCCGGTCGCGATCTCGTGGTCGACGGCCCGGACGACCTCGACCGAGACGCCGTTGCGCTCCATGATTGCGACCGCAAGGTCCGCCAGACCGCGCGTGTTCGAGACCTCGGGTGACCGCTTGAGCGTGCAGTTGATGAACAGCGCGCTGAGGTCGGAGAAATCCCACTTCGACTGTGCGGCCAGCTGCTCGTGGTACTCGGTCAGATTCGCCATCGATCATCTCCTCATTGGTGCGGCTTGGTCGTGCGATGCCATGCGGGCGCCTCATTCGTTGCCGTCGTCATGACCGATCAGTCAGGCTTGTCAACCAGGCGTTACCGTCGCCTCGCAGCATCCTCTCAGGGTCGGTGAGCGTCGTACCCGTGAGGAACGCCAGGCTGACGTAGCGTGGGTATACGACGACCGAGAACAGCGCCTCGGACGGGCGCTCGCGGGGACCGAACCCGATCACGAGGGCAGCTGACCGTTAGGCGTCACCGCGGTCAGCGTAACGTCCCGGCGGCGGCTCGCACTGCGGCGGCCCTGCCCGCCGCGCCGGCAGACCGCTGAGTCGCGCGCCGGCGGCCAGGCGCAGCGCAGCAGCGACGCGTCCGGCCCGGTGTGCTCGGCTTACCCGACGACCACGTTGTGGATTTCGGCGACCACCGGCTCACCGGGATCGTCACCAAGGTCTCCGAGGATGGGCATCAGCGTCTCGCCGAACTTCTCGAACGCTTCCTGCGAGTCCCACACGTCGAAGATGTGCAGATTCGGGCCGGCTGCGAAGGCGCAATGATACGAGCGCCCTGGAGGAGAACCCGCGCCGGCTGCTTCGAGCCGACTGATCGCATCGTCGTACTGCTCCGGGCTGAACGAGTTCGACGCAAAGTAAAATCCAAGGGCCATAGCAACCTCGCTGACGTGGGAGACAGGGCGGGCGAGCATATCCACGTCGGGTACCCCGCGCTAGTAAGAGTCGTCGAGGGCAGCGCGCGCAGACCGCGAACGGCCCCCGCTCTGCACGTATGCGCGGAGCTCGCTTATCAGTGGCCACGTGCCCACCCGCGGATGACATGGCAACCAGTTCGGCAGCTGATAAGCGGCCCTCAGATCCGGCTTTTCTGACCGCCGGGAGCCGACGACGACGACCTCGAGCGCCGCGATACCCGGCCCGGTGTGCACGTGAATCGCGGCGATGTCCGCAAACGAGAACGATGCCGCTTTCGCGCCAAGGCCGGCGCCGGACATCAATCCAGCCTTCACGATCAGGATCTGTCTGTTGGTCACGATCATCGCCTGCTTGGATCGGCCCCCGAGAATGGTGATGACGTTCTCGTCGCTGGCGAGATTGCTCTCCGCCGCCCGGCGCGTCTTCTTGTCCAGCCGATCAAGGGCCGACGTCACAGCCCACTACTCCACGCGCCGCTCCGCGCCGACGATCTCGGCGGTTCGAGAGAGCAACCAAGTGCCGTCCGTACGGTCACGAGCAACGAGGACCCTACAGCGCTGTCGCGGCGAACCGGCGGCGCTGAGCGCCCACGTCCACTCTGTTATCAGCCAGGCCAGCGACGAACGGGGACCGACTCCAGCGCTCCGACCTGATCCTTGGAGAGGCTCAGTTGCACCTCATCGTTCTCGATGCTTCCGACCGCCCCGATCGGGACCGTGATCTCTCGTTTTCCCCATAGGTGCCCATGCTCGAGCAGGAGATGGCCGATCCGGTCCTCGTCGTCCACAACGAATCCGTCGACATGTCCGAGATGATGACCGTCCGACGAGACCACGGCACTCGCTCGGCGGATCTCGATCTTGTCCTTAGGGATTCGGTCGTAGACCTCGGTCACGTGCGATTCGTAGCCGACCGGCTGTATGCCCGTTCCGAGGACGCCGGGCGTGAGGCTTTCGTAATACGGCAAGACCAGGATGTCGGTGATCCCGACTTCCCACTCGGGATCTTCGATGGGGAATTCGCCGAGTCGCAAATAGGCCGACTTCTGAACAGACTCGAACTGACTGAGATCAGCGATCGTGCAGTCGAGCGAGATCCCGGCGTCCGATCGTTCATGAGGTTGCGCACGGTCGACCGGGACAAGCCGCGCGAGGTCGTGGCGACGATGTGGCTGCACGACCAAATGGGTCACGCGCCGTCTGATCGGATCGATGACGATATCCGCCAGCTCGCCGAAGGCCCCATCCGTGCAGTGGACTGTGCTACCGAGATCTAATTGCACAGCGGCGGCGTGATCTTGGGTCGGCCATCGTGATAAACGATAGTCGCTGCCCGACGGTGAGCGTCACCTTGGCCGGGGAGCTCAGGATGAACGACACCTGCACACTCTTGCCATGGGCGGCCTTGTAACTGGCGGGCCGACAGAGCTCGGAGTCGCGTCCAACGGGGCTGCGGGGGTCCGACGAGCCGGTGCATACTGATCGACTCGCTCGCGGGCCCAGAACTTCCAATCGCCACAGCTTCAGGTATAGGCTCTCCGCCTCTACGAGGTGAGGCGAGCGGCTCAGTGCGTACGAGTCCGAAGGACGAGACGTCCGAGTCTGGAATGCAGCACGCCAGGTCCTCGAAACCCCGGAGCCGGTGTGCCCCGGCTCGCCGAAATCGAATCGTGAGGAGGACCGGGTGTCGGTCACAGAGGGAACACAATCGGCCGCGGCGGTCGGCGCCACGACCGCCGCGGATGTCCTGGCATTCGCCAGTGAGCGCGGGACGGAGATGGTCGACCTCAAGTTCGTCGACCTGCCGGGCACCTGGCAGCACATGACTCTGCCGCTCAGCTCGCTCGACGAGGGGGACTTCGAGAGCGGTCTCGGGTTCGACGGCTCCTCGATTCGCGGCTTCCAGGAGATCCATGAATCCGACATGCTCCTGATCCCGGACGCGACGAGCGCGTTCATCGACCCGTACTACACGCGGACGACCTTGTCGCTGATCTGCTCGATCGCAGATCCGGTGCTGGGCGAGCCGTACGGTCGCGACCCTCGCTTCGTCGCGCAGAAGGCCGAGAAGCACCTCGTGCACAGCGGGATCGCCGACGTCGCCTACTTCGGCCCCGAGGCGGAGTTCTTCGTATTCGACCACCTCGCCTACGAGCAGCGCGAGCACCGTGCCTTCTACGAGATCGATTCCAAGGAGGGCTTCTGGAACACGGGCGAGGTCGGAACGCCCGGACCGAACCTCGCATACAAGCTGCGCCAGAAGGAGGGCTACTTTCCTGTCCCGCCGGCCGATTCGCTCGCCAATCTGCGCAGCGAGATGGTGATGACGATGGAGTCGCTCGGGATCAAGTGCGAGTTTCACCACCACGAGGTCTCCTCGGGCGGTCAGGGCGAGATCGACATGCGCTTCCAGCCGCTGCTCAAGATGGCGGATCAGATGATGGTCTACAAGTACGTGGTCAAGAACACCGCCGCCGCGGCGGGCAAAACATCGACCTTCATGCCCAAGCCGATCTTCCAGGAGAACGGCTCCGGCATGCACGTGCACCAGTCGCTGTGGAAGGGCGGCGACCCGCTGATGTATGGAGAGGGCGGATACGCGCATCTGAGCGAGCTCGCGATTCACTACATCGGTGGGCTGCTCGAGCACGCGCCCGCCCTGATGGCGTTCTGTGCGCCGACGACGAACTCGTACCGCCGGCTCGTGCCGGGCTTCGAGGCGCCGGTCAACCTCGTCTACTCGGCCCGCAACCGTTCAGCCTGCGTGCGGGTGCCGATGTACCACGAGGCCCCGAAGACGAAGCGGATCGAGTTTCGCTCGCCGGACCCGACCGCCAACCCGTACCTCGCCTTCAGCGCGCTGATGCTCGCGGGGCTCGATGGGATCAAGCGCGGGCTCGACCCCGGCGAGCCACTGGACGCTGACATCTACGAGCTGCCGCCGGAGACGCTCGCGTCGATCGGCCGCGTCCCCGGCTCGCTCGAGGCGAGCCTCGATGCGCTCGAGACAGACCACGCCTTCCTGCTCGAGGGTGACGTGTTCACAACTGACCTGATCGGGTCTTACGTGCGCTACAAGCGCGAGGCCGAGGTCGACGCGATCCGGCTGCGGCCCCACCCGTGGGAGTTCGCGCTGTACCACGACGCGTAGATTCCACTGACGAGAGTCCCCGTCGTCGACGTCTGCGTCCGTGGCCGCGCCGCTGGGCTGCTTTAGAGTCTGCGGGCGTGAGCGACCCGGAGCGCGAAAAGTCGCAGGTACTGGTGATCCTGCGCCAAGCCGCGGACGCGGCCGAGGGGTTCCTCAGTGCGTTGGAGGGTGATCCTGGCGCGCCGCCCGGCATGGACGAGGCGGGCGAGCGATTCGGCTCGGGGCCGCTGCCGGAGTGGGGAGTGGGTGGTACGGTCGCGATCGATGAGCTCGTCAGGCTCGGGGTTCCAGCAGCGACCCGTTCGGCTGGTCCGCGGTTTTTTCATTTCGTCACCGGCGGCGCGACGCCGGCCGCACTCGCTGCTGACTGGCTGACGTCGACGCTGGATCAGAACAGCTTCAGCTGGGCGAGCTCACCGCTTGGCTCGCGCAGCGAGCAGGTCGCTCTGGCGTGGCTCAAGGAGCTCTGCGAGCTGCCGCCCGAATGGGGAGCGGTCCTGACGAGCGGGGCGACGATGGCCAACTTCACCGCCTTGGCGGCAGCGCGGCGCTGGTGGGGGCTGGAGCATGGACGTGATGTCGATGCCGACGGGCTCTGCGGCCTGCCGGAGCTGGCGGTGCTGAGCTCAGGCTATGTCCATGCCAGCGTGATCAAAGCGCTGGCGATGCTGGGGATCGGACGAAGTCGCGTGCGCCGGCTTGCGCTTGACGCTGTCGGTCGGCTCGATCTCGGCGCGCTGGACGCCGAGCTCAGGCGTCTCGACGGTCGTCCCGTGCTCGTGATCGCGACCGCGGGCGAGGTCAACGCCGGCGACTTTGACCCGGTGCCCGAGATCGCCGAGCTCGCCGCGGGCCGCCGGGTGTGGCTGCACGTCGACGGGGCGTTTGGCCTCTTCGCGCGCGCCTCGGGTCTCGTCCGCGAGCTTGGCGCGGGGATCGAGCGGGCCGACTCGGTGATCGCCGACGGACACAAGTGGCTCAACGTGCCCTACGACTGCGGGTTCGCGTTCGTGCGCGACCCAGCGCTGATGCACGGAACGTTCGCAGCGACCGGCGCACCATATCTCCCGGTCGGAAGCGACGCTCACCCCAGCCACAGCGACCATGGTCCGGAGATGTCGCGCCGGGCCCGCTCCCTGGCGGTATGGGCGACGCTCAAGGCCTACGGCAGGGTCGGCCACCGGGAGATGATCGACCGCCACATAAGCCTGGCAAAGCGGGTCGGCGAGCAGGTCGACGCCGACCCCGACCTCGAGCTGCTCGCGCCGGTGCGCCTCAACGTCGTCTGCTTTCGCTACCGCCCGCGCGGAGCCCGCGAGGAACGGCTCGACGAGCTCAACCGGCGCCTGGGCGATGCGATCCAGGCCGACGGTCGCGTCTATTTCGGCACAACTCGCTACGGCGAGCGTGTCGCCTTCCGTCCAGCCATCTCGAATTGGCGAACGACCGAGACGGACGTCGACCTGATCGTGGAGATCACCAAGGAACTCGGCAGCCGACTGTCCGCTACGAGCTGACCGCGCGCCACGCGCGCGGCAGTGCCGCTCAGCGCGGGTGGGAGCGCAGGTCTCGCAACTGTGCGGCGTTGCGCCCCCCGCAGTCTCGGTGGCAGTTGTTCATCAGCAGGTGGGCACACCGACGCGAATCGCTGACCGCGGGCGAAATCCTGGGAGCACGGACTTGCCTCATAGGTGGCGCGTCGAGTACAACGACGCCTGGATTGCGGCTCTCAATGGTGATGATCGCGAAGAACGAGCGAGCGAACGTGCGCCCCTGCTTGGAGTCATCCTGGGAGCACCTCGACGAGGTCGTGCTGTGCGACACCGGCTCCCGTGACGGCACGATCGGCGAGGCTCGAGCATTCGCTCGGGAGCGCCACGAGGCCGAGAAGCTGATCGTCGGACGGTTCAAGTGGTGCGACGATTTCGGGGCAGCGCGCACCTATGCGCACTCGCTCGCAACGGGCGATGTCCACATCACGATCGACCTCGACGATCGGCTGATCGGCGGCGCGCACCTTCGCGACGTTGCGGCGCGGTTCGACGCAGACCCCGAGCTCAAGGTCATCGCGGCGCTCTGGGAGGGGCGACTCTACGGAGAGCTGTGGCGCCCGCGGCTGCTGCGGGCGCCCGCGGAGTGGTTTGGTGCGACGTGGGAGCTCCCCTTGGCAGCCGGTCCATGGCACTCACAGATCCCTTTCCTGGAGCACTCGTCCGGGGAGGTCACGGACTTGATCAGGGTGATGCACGTCCGGAACCAGTCACGGGGATCGCGCGATCTGGAAATCGCGCTCAGATGGGCGCAGCGCGAGCCGCACGACTGGCGTCCGCATTACGCGGCCGCCGTGGAGGCCCTCGATAACGGCGACTCGGTCACCTTCCGCGAGGCCAGTCAGCGCGGACTCGACCTCCCGCTTCCGGACCGCGTGCGCGTGCTGTTCCTCACGCAGCTCGCCGGGAACGCACATATGCAAGGTGAACGCGGGCGCGCAGAAGACCTCGCGTCCGAAGCGCTCTCCTACTCCGCCGCTAACCCCCTCGCACAGCTCATCTGCGCCTCCGCTGCGCTGGACCGCGATGACGTGGACAGCGCCCTGCGCCACCTGCACAAAGCGGAAGAGCATCCGCTGCATCCTGAGGTAGCGGCGATACACCGCATGACCAAAGCGCGCGTCGAGATGGCTCGGATGCTGCTCGGGCATCGATGAGTCTGCGACCGCGGCTCCTCCTGGACGCAGACAAGGGGCACCCACTGCCGTTCCGCTCCCAGCGCCCCGCGTTCTCCAGGCCCGGCCGACCGGCGTGTCAGCGGCTCTCGGTGGGCGAGCTGGGGCGCGGGGCTGCCCGGTAGCGGCGTTGTCGCTCGCGGTTCCCGCACGGCGACTCGGCGTGCCAACGCTGCGTACCGGAGCGCGTCGTGTCGTAGAACACGAGGTTGCACGCGGGCCGATCGCAGCGCTTCAGACGCGCCACGTCGATCTCGGCAAGCTCCAAGGCAACCCTGCGGGCCAGCGTCGCCGCAGGCGTGGGGTCGCTCCACTTCAGCTGCGAGCGCAAGGTCTGACTCTTGCTCGCCTCGAGCCTCACCGTCGCGACGCTTGGTTGCGCGAGGCTGGTCAGCCGCGACGCCGCCCGGGCCACCGGGCGCCCGCTGAGAAGACCGTCCACGAGCGCAACGATCGTCTTGTGAAGCTCGCGCAGCACGACGAGCTGGGAGGTGTCCAAGCGCCGTAGCCCGAGCGCTTGCGCCGCTGTCGCTGGGCCGGCAAGCGGATCGGGGTGGATCGTGGGACCGCGGTCGGGCTTTCGCGGAACGGTCAGGTTCGCGATCCTCAGCAGGATGTCTGGCGTCACGGCGCGCTGGGCACCGCGTGGCCGACGAACCGTGTCCGCGGGCACGAGACGAGCTCGTTTGCACGTCGGGCGTTGGGGTGGTTGGCGTACTCGCGCAGGACTTCGTCCGCGCGCCGGCGGGTCGTCCACTGACTGACGACGAGCAAGTGGCCGGAGTCGTCGAGATCCTCGATCAGCTCGTGCGTGATGTAGCCGTCCAACTGGGCCATGTCGCGCCAGATCGCTTCGGTGATCACGCGACCACCCTGCGTTTCCTCAGGTGAAAAGTGCGACTCCCATACAGAATAGACCGGCATCGCCATCCTCCTTAGCTCGGGTGTTAGATAACGTGCTAAACGATTATAGACCGTTACTGGCGAATCCGTCGGGCCACCAACCGACGGTCACACCGGATGGCTCCTGCACCTGCTCACCAAGCTCAGGGACCAGTATCTAGGTGGCGAGCGGACCGGCGATAGATCCAATTCGGGGGTGATTCAGTGGGCCGCTTGAACAGTGGCCTTGGCCCACAGCAGGCCGAGCCCATCCGGACCCAGCGCCGCGGGGTGGATTCCAAAGTAACTCGCGCAGGGCGCCGGCGAATGCGTCGATGTCCTCGAGTATGCGGCGCTCCCGGCGGCCCGGACCGTCGACGAACAGCGTCCGCGCGCGGAGGGTGATGATGCGGTCATCGAACGGACGCTGCACGATCAGCGTCTTGACGAAGTTGGACTCGGCTGACGTGGACAGACGCAGGTGATGAGACTGGAAGTCGGCCAGTGTTGCGGGCCTGTCGGAGAAACGGAAGCCCGGAAACGACCCGAACTCATGCTGAGCGACCCACCAGCCGTCGCACTCGCGCTCGATTGCGAGCTCGAACGCACCCGCCCTCACCGGGCCTTCGGCGAGGGGTAGCGGATTGAGCGGCCCCTCACCCAAGCCGGCGTCAGCGATGAACGGCCCCGCGTCGGGCGTGTGCACCACCAGCACCAAGTGGTTGGTCGGCTCGCCACGGGCATAGCTATCGCGTGGCCCGACGTTGCCCTGTCGGCGCTCGACCGCGAAGCCGAGCGCCGCAAGCAGCGCGTGGAGCACCGTGTTGTTCTCGAAGCAGTACCCGCCTCGACCACCTCCCAGTACGCGCTGAATGAGAGCATGGGGATCGAGCGGCCCGGACTCGCCGAGCTGCACGGCGAGGTCCTCGTAGGGCACGCGCGACACGAACGCGCGATGCACCGTGCGAAGGCCTGCGGCATCAGCAGACGGCACCGCGGTGAGGCCGATGCGGCGCAGCAGCCGGTTCATTGCGGGCCGGCTTCGATGACCTCGCGTACTTCGGCTTCTCGAGGCTGCGATCCGAAGCCCGTGAGCACCCACGTTGCGCCGGCAGCCTCCCATGGCGCGCCATCAGCGCCGGGGGGGATGTCAACGACCAGGTCGAAGGGATCGTCTCGCCCTGCGCGGGCCTGGCTGATCTCGTCCTCGAGCTCTGCCAGCTGCTCTGGCCCCGGTAGGTCGATCGGGAACAGCCCGTCCCACCTGACCGCGCGTCGTATCGGCCGACGATGCGGCCACCGTGTCGCCACCCAGATGGGGATCCTCGGCTGCTGTACCGGGAGCGGTTCGAATTCCCCAGCCCAGAATTCGCCCAGCCTGTTCAACCCATGATCGAGCAGGCGCGCACGCTCTCGCGGATCAACCTCTTCTCCGAAGGGCCCGAGCTCGTTATTACGCTCGCTTCCCAGGCCGACGCCCAGGATCAGGCGTCCGCCGCTCAGATGATCGAGCGTCACCGTCTCGCGGGCGAGCTTGTGGACTCGCCTGCGGGAGACCGGCGTGACCATTGGCCCGAGTCGGAGCCTGTTCGTCGCGGAAGCGATCGCGCTTAATGCCACCCACGGGTCGGCCACCGCGCGCACCGGCGCCCGGTACACCATGTGATCCCACAGGAACAGCCCGTCCCAGCCCTGCGTCTCGGCCCGTGTCCCGAGGTCGGCGAGGACGCGCGGATCCACGAGCTCGTCAAACGGCGCCAGGAACAGTCCGCGCCTCGCGGACCCAGACTCCCGGGCGCCTTCGCGCGACGCGTCGCTTTGCACGAACCCCACGTTAGACGCTTCCGCGGTCTCTTGACCAGGGCCAAATTTCAGCTTGCGACGTCCATTCCCTGCCCAAGAGTCGCCGCATTCGTGGATCTGCGATCGTGTTCGGCGATGACCGGGCAGGGCAACGCTCCGACCGAGGGACTGCTCGCCGACTTGGCCGAGCGCTCCAACGAGCAGCTCCTCGGGATGCTCGATGCGGTGCTGCTGGAGCTCGAGCGTCGCTTGTTGCGCTATGCGCGTTCGGGTCCGGAGATCATGGACATGGCGGATGAGGGGTTGGTGCTTTCGGTTCGTTCGGGCGCACGTTTGCGTCAGGCGCAGTCGGCGGCGGCGCACGCGGCGAGTCATCTACAGGTGCTGGGGGTCGGGGGGTGGAGTCCGCGCAGCACGAATCCGGGCTGGTCGGATGATCCGCGCGTGACCGGGCGCGACGACTCGCCGCAGGAGCCGGCCGGATCGTCCGGCGGCTGAGGTTGCGGCCCCCTGCTCGCTCGATCAGCCGCGCCACCCGCCGACGATGTAGTGGATGTTCCCACCCGCTGTGTGTAGCTCCCCGGCCGCGATTGAGGCCACCTCGTTCTGTTGCCGTTCGAGCAGCCGGGTCCAGACCGGGTCGAAATCGGCTTCGTCTCCACCGCCCGCGACGAAATATTCGTGCGCCTCTTCGCGGTGCCAACACCAAAGACCTTTGTTGCTGAACTCGGCCAACATCGAGGCGCGCGCGCGCTGTCCCTCCTCGCTGTAGGGCGGCACCATCAGCTCGACTTTGTCGTTCATGTAGGTCTGCACCTGCGTGAGCCCTGCCTCAACGAAGTAGCCGGGGAGCAGGTCACCAACGCGGTTATCCCCCCTTCCGAGCAGCATCTTGCCTCGCTCACAGACCAGCACGAACCGGATCGCCTCCGCCTTCCCTTCGACCGGCGTCCCGAAGCTAAAGCTGCTCTCCACCAGAAACGACGCGGCATTGTTCGGCTCCGAGGCGAGCACGAGACCTCCCGGCTTCGTGACTCGCACCATCTCGCCGATCACCACCTGCGGATCAGGAACGTGCATCAGCAACGTCTGGCAGGTGACCAGATCAAACGTCGCCTCCTCGTACGGCAGCGCCTCGGCGACCCCCTGATCGAACTGAAAGCGTGCTCCGGCCTCGCGTCGCCCGCGACGCCGTTCGGCTTCCGCCACCCAGCGAGGATCGCGCTCGAGTCCCACGATCGACACGCCTTGCGGGAGCACGGAGGCCAGCAGCATCCCCCAATGCCCGATGCCCGCGCCGACATCCAGCACCGACCTAACGGCCGCAAAATCGAACCGGCGAGCGAGCAGCTCGAGATAATCCTGATTCCACCAGAAGTCACGCTCGGCACCGAAATACGCGGCCGAATGGGGCGGCTCTGACGTCTCCATCTCGAGATCGAGCATCCTACGACGAGAGTGCTGTTCTGGTCGACTCGGCGGCGACGCTCCAGGTGACGTCGCCTGGCAGCCGCTGCCAGGCGGCCCCGACTCCGCCGTGAGCGCTGTCCCCGGAGCCCGCGCGAGCGCCGCATCTGCCGCTGGCGCACAGTGAGACCATGCGGCTGGCAACAGTCCATCGGCGTGGGATACATCCTAAGACGCCACCGAGGTAGTCGACAGCGCGCGCACGAACCTCTTACCGCTCTTCCTGAAAAGTCGTGAAACCTCCATCTGCCACGCACTGCCGTCACCGAACGCGATCTTCAACGGGGCTGCACTGAACATGTAATAAGTCATGTGCGGCCAACCGCCGGCGAGCATGGCCGACGCAACGTCGCTGCGAGGCCGGCGCGCGACCACCTCGACCGGGATCACCGTCGCCATACCCTCGAGCCTGGTCGTCATCAACACCACCTCGCTCTCGCTCACCGCCACGAACCCGAGGTTGCCGAACGTCGGCGTGACTGACGCCAGCTGCGCCCCCCGCCGCCTCTCCTCGGCGCCCGCCTTGCCGCCAGCCGCGTCCCCGATAGCCACTCCGAGTCGGCCAGGCACGACGATGCCGCCAGATATGGTCGTCGCGCTCGCCTCGGCTTTCCTAAATGCGCCCCACGGATTGACCCTTACGCCCGCAACCTGCCGCGAGCCGAGCAGCTGCGACGCGTCAATCGCCATCACGACCGCCTCCGAGGCCCACGGTCTTCGTGGCGCCGGGCGTCGCCGATCCATCACCACCCATGCCGATCCCTCCAGAAGCGAATGTTTGACGTACTCATGTCTGCCGCGCCGTCCCCAGGGCGCGCGGCGCGAGTATCTCGCCCGTGGGGTCCACAATGCAAGCTTCTGGGCGCTAGAGCTTTGCGATCGGCGAACGCCGCGTTCGGATTCGGCGGTTGCGGTCGTCCGGAGCCGAGCTCGTCGGTTCAGTTCTGCTCGAGCGCGAAGGTCACGTCGATCGCTGCGGTGATTTCGTGCTCGCCGGGCTCGATCGGCATCGGAGTGGCTGCCGCGGTCGACGCCAGCTGAATGCTGGCTCTATGGATCCGTGGCCCGGCAAGGTCGGTGCCGGGTTCGTTGAGCCGGATGAGGCGCCCGAGCTTCGCTCCGACGCCTGCGGCGAAGGCTTGGGCCTTTCGTTGGCCGTCAGCGGCTGCTTCGTGGGCGGCGGCGAGGCGAATGGGGTTCTGGGCGGCGATCTGCCAGCGGGGACCGTCGATTCGAGCCTGGAGCTGTGTCGTGGCTCTTGTGATGAGTGCTCCGATCAGCTCGGGGTCGGTCACGCGCACGGAGATGCTCGCGGCCGCTCGGTGACCGAGCGATCGGCGGCCGCTCTTGGTGTGGTCGAACTCCTCGTAGACGGTCACGCCGGTTGTTGAACGGTCTGCCCTCGCGACGCCGAGGTCGTCGAGCATTGTGGCGAGCTGCTCGCTGCGACGCGAGACGTCGGCGAGAGCCTGCCCGGGGTCGTTCTCGACCGCGGTCAACGTGATCCACAGCGTTGCTTCGTCGGGCTCGGCGTGCAGGCGGGCCTCGCCGCGGACGGTGACGGTGGGCGCGAATTCTCGACTGCCAGGATCAGTGAAGTGCGTCAACATCGGCGACATCGTCCCAGGTCACGAGACTTGGGAGTCGAGTCGCTCTAGGAGGCCGTCGAAGATCTTCTGTCGGCCGACTTGGCGTTGGACGCTTCCGAAGGGAAGCGGGCCCGCCGCGAGCGCTCGTGGCGTGTTCACGGCCCGGTAGGGTGAGCCGCGCAATCGCGGATCGGGAGAGTGAATGATGCTGGCACGGCTGTGGATGGCAGCGCTTGTGGCGGGGGTTTCAGTCGGTGCGGCTCTCCTCCTCGCGGGCGGGGCGCGGGGCACGTCGGGGGCGAGGGCCGCCGCGACCGCCGTCCAGTGCTCGCGCACGCAGCAACTCGCCTACGTCGCGGCCAACTCCCCGGGGCAGAAGGGCATGGTCTGGTTCGCCGCGGTGAACGGAGGTGGACGTCGGCGGCTCTTCCGCGCGGCGACGCCCGAGCTCTCACCAGACGGAAGCATGGTCGCCGTCACGAAGTTCGGTCACGCTGGCGGACTCGGAATCTTCAACGTGTGCGGCGGACTGGTCGGCGAGTACTTCAGCGCACACGACGGGATCAGCGGGATCGTGTGGTCCCCCGATTCGAGCTTGGTCGCCGCGGTCGTGGATCCGCATCCGAATGGATCCCCGTTCGGGCAGCGGCTCGTGGTCATCGACATCGCGACCGGACAGGTGACGACCGTCGCGACCGGGTTTCTCAGCGGTTGGGGCGGGCCGAGCTTCTCGCCGACATCGCCGTTTCAGCTCGCCTACGACATCGTTCCGAGGGTGAACTCCAACCCGAACCTGTGGTCGGCTGCGATCGGCCAGCCCAGCGTGCAGCTCACCCGGGGTGGCGAGAACGAGGATCCGCTCTGGGGGCCACAGGGAATCCTCTACGACAGCGTGCTCAGCTCTGGCGCGTCGGAGCTCGAGCTGATCTCCGGCGGTCAGTCGACCAAGCTGATGCGCCTGACCGGCTGGCCCGTGGCGCTTTCGAGCGACGGCCTCCATCTCGCCGCCGAGGGCGCGGCCTGTGGCGTCGTCTGGCCCTTGAGTGTCAACCTCGCCACGCGCAAAGTCGTACGGCAGTTCGCCAACGGGTTTGCCCCATTCGGCATCTCCCCTTCCGGCGGCGCTCTGCTGATCGCAGGATCGCCTCCGTCGGGCGAATGCGGCGGGAAGCGCAGCGTGATCGAGACGGTGCCGTTCGGCGGCGGCAGACCCACGAAGATCGCCTACGGCACCAGCCCGAGCTGGGCGAACAGCGCCTCGGTGAGCGTCCAGGCCTACCACAGCGGACGCTAGAGCCGGATGGCGGAGATCGACAAGAAGCTGAGCGCGGGCACGACCAGGCCGTTCACCTTGAGTCGCGGCGCTGAGCCGGCGGCTGGCGGGAATCGAGTCGGATGGGGTCGACCTGGTCGGGGCGCCGGAAGCCGACGATGGCGGCGTCGACGGCGGGGTGACGCAGTGTCCAGGCGACCGCGACGGTACCCGTGGGTGGTGTTGTAGCGCTCGGCGATCGCGGTTAGCCGGTCGACCAGGTCGAGGTTCTGTGAGAGCCGCGGCTCCTGGAAGCGCTCGTCGTGTTTGCGCCAGTCGCTGTCGTACATCTGCTCAATCCGAGCGCGCGTCATCTTCCCGGTGAGCATCCCTGAGCCCATCGGCGAGTAGACGATCACCCCGATCCGTTGGTCGAGAGCGAACGGAAGGATTTCCTGCTCGATGTCGCGTTCGATCAGCGACCCCAGCCGAACTCCCAGTCCCCGCCGCCGATCGCCCACGCGCCGAACCCGACGCGGGTGATCTCGAGGCCGGTCTGGCCGAGCTGTCACTGCTTGAGTGCTGTCTGGTACATGGTTACTCCGATGGTTGGAAATGCGGCTTGGTGACCGCGTGTGTCCGCGCCGCGGTGTGACGGACGCCTTGGCGCTCGCACGATCACGGTCGTTAGTCGAGGATGAACTCCGCGACGGATGCGCGACGGCTCAGAGGGTGCCGGTGCAGGTCGCTGACCCGGCTGTAACCGTCACCATGTCGCCTGCGGCGCTTTCGGGCGCGTACAGGTAGATGTCCGCGTACCCGGACGAGTTCGTGTAGTACGAGTAGCTGTGCCCGTCGGCGGTCGCCGTCGCGTCCACATCAGCCGGGCCCTGGACGTACACGTTCCAGTCCTGATAGCTGCCATCCCAGTCGGCCGACACGCTGCAGGTCTGCTGGGGAGCCGGCGGTTTCGGTTTCGGCTTGGACGTGGTGCTGTGCCGGGACGTGGGGAACGGCGTCGCGTGGGCATAGTCGCCGGCGAACGTGCCTTCCAGCGACCGGATGATGGCTCCGGTGCTCAGGATGATGCCGAGCTCACGGTTATCGTCCAGCGACCCGGCGGAGAAGTTCTGAGAGCCCAGGAACACGCGGCGACCGTCAACCAGAATCATTTTCGCGTGGATGTACAGGCTTGCGTTCGGCTTATAGGTCCGGACATGCACGCCGGCACCAGTCAGCTTCTTGAACGCCGAGTCCCAGTCCGAGGAGGCGGTCATCACGACCTTGACATCCACGCGGCGGCGGGCCGCTGCTTCAAGCGCGGAAGTGACGGCCGAGTCGTCAATCTCCTCGTTGTAGATGTCGAGGGTATGCCTGACGGAGTTGATGAGCGATAGCTCGGAGTCGAGCGCACCCGGGGACCACACCAGATCAACGCCGTCCGACGGCTTGATCGACTGGTTGTTCCAGTCAGCGGTGAAGGTTGTCTCGATAGCGGACACGTCCTCACTGTTGGTGTCGGCGACCGCGAAGTCGCGGCTGGTCGAGTAGTCCTCGTCGACCAGGTTCAGGGTCATGATGTAGGCGGTCTTGTCGTCCTCCACCAGCGTCTTCTGATGCGTCAATGCGAACCGCGACGGGCTCCAACGAACGGGCACCCCGTTCGCTTTCAGATAGCTGTACGCCGCCTCGTTGGCCGACGAGCCGCCGCCGTAGTAGCCGCCGTTCAGCAGCACCCGGACCTGTACGCCGCGTTTCTCCGCGCCGACCAGCGCCTGCTCGAACGTCGGATCTGACAGCTCGTACATGACCAGGTCAGCGCTTGACTGGGCGCTCTGCACCGCTTGGAGGAATGGACGGTCGCCCGGACCGGGTTCGGTGATGAGCGACAGGTCTCTGTATGCGACGTTCACAGCCAGTGGCGCCTGAGCGGACGGATAAGCCGTCGTTGCTCTCTGAGTTACACAGACGGCCGCCAGAGCGGCCCCGAACACCGACAGGAGCGTGAAACGAAGCTTGGAACTCCCGATGATGGCCGAGATGATAACGCCGGGCCAGGACCTCGGACACCCTCGAGACGATCGGGTTCGTGGCATGGCGCAAGCCGGGCCCGACCTTCTTCGGCGAGGCTCGCGGCGCCGGCTGCGGCTGTCTCGTGAACCGCTCGTCAGGTGCCGGTCCCGAGTCTGTGTCCGGCTGAGATGGTCGGGGGCAGTCCGAAGCGGCTGAACAGTGTGGGCTCGGCGAACAGCGAGATGCGGGTGAGGTGCGTCAGGGTGGTGGCCAGGACGACGATCGCGAAGGGTCGGTAGGTCTCGCCGTCGCCGAGGTGGTACGCCGCGACAGCCAGCTGGCCGTTGGCGTGGAGGGGAACCATCCGCCAGTCGCCCGCCTGGCCGATGGCCTGAGTAACGATAAACGGCACACATGTCTCCTTGCCGGAGAGCCCGGTCGTGGTGCCCGTCATCTCCAGGATGGCGTCGTCGGCCAAGAGGCGCCCGATGGCTGCCATGTCTGACTGCTCGAACGCGGCCATGTAGCGGTGGAGGACCAGGCGGGTACGCTCGTCGGTGGGTTCGGCGAGCTCCTCGTCGGCCACGGTCTGCTGCTCCAGCCGGGCTCGCGCTCGCTGGAGCAGGCTTTTCAGAGCTCCGACCGACACGCCCAGCACAGCGGCCGCCTCGGCGCCCGGCTGGTCGAGGACGTCACAGAGGACGAAGGCGGCGCGCTGGCGTGGCGGCAGGATCTGCGCGGCGGCGACAAGGGCGAGACGCACGGTCTGGCGAACGGCGGCCACGTCCGCTGGGTCGGCGCGCTCGTCAAGAACCAAGCCGTCGGAAATCGGCTCCAG
>PMOY01000019.1 GCA_003165655.1 Solirubrobacterales bacterium | reverse complement strand
TACGACGCGCAGGACATCACCGTTCTGGAGGGTCTCCAGGCGGTGCGGAAGCGGCCGGGTATGTACATCGGCTCAACCGGTCCGCGGGGCCTGCACCACCTTGTCTACGAGGTTGTCGATAACTCTGTGGACGAAGCCCTCGCGGGCTATTGCGACGAGGTCTCGGTCACGATCCACCCGGACAACTCCGTTACCGTCGCGGACAACGGCCGGGGAATCCCCGTCGCGATCATGGAGAAGGAGCAGCGGCCGGCGGCAGAGGTCGTGCTGACCGTCCTGCACGCCGGCGGCAAGTTCGGCGACGGCGGCGGCTACAAGGTCTCGGGCGGACTCCACGGTGTCGGCGTGTCGGTGGTCAACGCGCTGTCTGAACGACTCGATCTGGACATCTCGCGCGACGGCTTTCACTGGGAGCAGACGTACGAACGCGGCAAGCCGATGACCCAGCTCACGCGCGGCGATCCGACGAGTGAGACCGGCACGACGATTACGTTCCTGCCCGACGCCGACGTGTTCGAGACGCTCGAGCTCGATTTCACGACGCTCGAGCAGCGGATGCGCGAGACCGCGTTCTTGACCGCCGGGTTTCGGATCACGCTCGTCGACCTGCGGGGTGAAGGTCACCGCGCCGAGTTCCGCTACGAGGGCGGGATTGTCGACTTCGTTCACTATCTCAACGAGAACAAGGAGCCCATCCACAGGAAGGTGATCTCACTCTCTGGCGAGGGCGACGAAGGCGCCGTCGAGGTCGCCATGCAGTGGAACGGGTCCTATCAGGAGTCGGTGTTCTCGTTCGCGAACAACATCAACACGATCGAAGGCGGCTCGCACCTGTCGGGGTTCCGCTCTGCGCTGACCGGCGTGCTCAACAAATACGCGCGAGACAAGGGGCTCCTCAAGGACAAGGACGAGAACCTCACCGGGGAAGACGTCCGCGAGGGCCTGACGGCGGTGATCTCGGCAAAGCTCACGGATCCCCAGTTCGAAGGTCAGACGAAGACCAAGCTCGGCAATCCCGGCATGGCGGGCTTTGTTCAGACGATTGTCAACGCGCGCCTTGGAGAGTTCCTCGAAGAGAACCCCCGCGACGCCAAGGACGTGATCACCAAGGCTGTGCAGGCGGCACAGGCGCGTGCCGCCGCGCGCAAGGCGCGTGACCTGACCCGTCGTAAGTCTGCGCTCGAAAACTCGACCTTGCCGGGTAAGCTCGCCGATTGCTCGGTCAAGGATCCGTCCCTTGCGGAGCTCTTCGTCGTCGAGGGAGACTCGGCCGGCGGCTCGGCGGTCAGCGCGCGCGACCGAAATACGCAGGCGATCCTGCCACTGCGGGGCAAGATCCTCAACGTCGAGAAGAGCCGCATCGACAAGGTGCTGGGCAATATCGAGATCCAGGCCTTGATCACAGCGATTGGCACCGGCGTGCGTGATGAATTCGATCTCTCGAAGGCGCGTTACCACAAGGTCGTGCTCTTGACCGACGCGGACGTTGACGGTGCCCACATTCGCACGCTCGCCCTCACGCTCCTCTTCCGCGAGATGCAGCCGCTGATCGAAGCGGGCTATGTCTACATCGCCAAGCCACCCCTCTATGCGCTGCGACAGGGACGCAAGCACAGGTACATCGAGCGCGAGTCCGAGCTCGAGGACATCCTGCTCGGCGACAAGTTCGAGCGGATCGAGATATTCGATCGGTATGGCAAGCAGTTCAAGCTCACCGACACGCGCTGGAAGCGTTTCTCGCGCCTCCTCAAGCAGTACGAGGGCTGGGCATCAGCGTTGCGCACGGCCCACGGTCATGGCATCGTGGCCTTCCTCCAGGAGGGCCGGTTGCTCGAGGCGCAGATCACGGACGTGGATGGTCTCCTGCGCCACGTCCGCAAGGTTCAGGAGAACGGTGAGCCGTATAGAACCGAGCTGCTCGTCGAGGGTCCGACCGAGATCGTCGTGCGGACAATCGAGTCCAAGAGTGGTCTCGCCAGCACTCACCGCGTCCGTCGCGCAGCGCTGGAGGCGACCGAGTACCAGCACCTCGCCGACGTTCACGCCGACCTCGAGGCGCTGGCGGGCGCGCCGCCCTTCACGGTGAGGCTCGGGGAGCAGACCAGAGACGCCGCGAGCTTCGAGGCACTCCGCGAGGCGGTCCTCGGCGTCGCCCAGAAGGGCGTTGAGTACGTGCGCTTCAAGGGACTGGGCGAGATGGACGCCGACGAGCTCCGTGACACCACCATGGACCCCGCCTCGCGTACCTTGGTTCAGGTGACGATGGAGGACGCCGCGTCGGCTGACCACGTGTTCTCGATGCTGATGGGTGACCAGGTCGAACCTCGGCGGGCCTTCATCGAGGAGAACGCCCGCCTCGTCACGAATTTGGATATTTGATGGCTCACCTGGATCAGTATCGGCTCAACCTCCCACCCCACCACGATCGGGATGGGCTCACCACCCACCCCGCCACCCCAACTTTTTCCCCCTTCACTAGGTAGGTAGCTGATGTCTGCAATCGACACCATCGACGGCGGCAACATCGAGCCCCGAGGGCTCGAGGACGAGATGCGCTCGGCGTATCTCGACTATGCGATGTCGGTGATCGTCGGGCGCGCGCTGCCCGACGTCAAGGATGGACTGAAGCCCGTGCAGCGCCGGATCCTGCACGTGATGAACGAGATGGGATTGAACCCGGGACGCAAGCACGTCAAGTGCGCGCAGATCGTCGGCGAGGTGATGGGCAAGTACCACCCGCACGGCGACAGCGC
>PMOY01000167.1 GCA_003165655.1 Solirubrobacterales bacterium | reverse complement strand
CTGATGCACTCCGGCAAGGACTCCGGTCTGTCCGGAGCATTCGGAGTCGGCACGGGTGCGGGTCCGTTCGGCGGCGGTTCGCTGGTTGAGCGCAACCTGAACCGCTGGACGGTCGGTTTCGCGGTCGTGTTCGTGCTCAACACGATCGTGCTGCTAAAGCTCTCCTAGAACGCCGCGCCCAAGAGCTCCACGAGGCCGCGCTGCGCCGAGCTCTACTCACCGATGCGATCGACCAGACGGAGCAGGTCGAGTGGGCTGAACGGCTTGGTCAGGAAAAGGTCGGCTCCTGCCTCCTCGGCATCACGCTGGACGGCCTCGTCGTGGGCGGCGGTCAGCATGACGATCGTCGCGCCGCTCGTCGCGTCGTCGGTGCGCAGGCGCCGGCATGTCTCGATCCCATTCAGGCGCGGCATGCCGACGTCGAGGAAGACGAGCGCGGGCAGCTCGCGCCGCGCCACCTCGACTGCGTCGAGCCCGTCCGACGCCTCATGGATGTCGAACCTCGAGACGTCCTCGAGCGTCGTTGCGATCAGCTTGCGGATGAACGGATCGTCGTCGACGACGAGCACGCCGCGTCTCATTTGACGTCGCGAGCGATGCGCTCGAACGCGTCGTCGGGGATCGTGATGAACGCCTCCACCACCCGCGGATCGAACTGGCTTCCGGATCCCTGCACGATCATCTCACGCGCGGCCGCCAGCGTCGACGCTGGACGGTACGGTCGGTCGGTCGTGAGCGCGTCCAGGACATCCGCGACCGCGAACACGCGCGCCGCGAGCGGGATCTCCTCGCCCGCCAGGCCGTCGGGGTAACCGGTCCCGTCCCAGCGCTCGTGGTGAGAGCGCACGACCGTCGTGGCGTCGCCGAGAAAGTCGATCTCCCGCACGATCTCCGACCCGATGAGCGGGTGCTGCGCCATCAGTTCATGCTCTTCGTCGGTGAGCTTTCCCGGCTTGTAGAGGATCGCGTCGGGGATCGCCACCTTGCCGATGTCGTGCAGCAGGAAGCCAAACTCGAGTGCGTGCCCGTCTGGGAGCTGGAGGCCGATCGCCTCCGAGACCTCCATCCCGTAGGCGGTCACGCGCTCGGCGTGCTTGCCGGTGTACGCGTCGCGCGCCTCGACCGCATTCGAGAGCGCCCGCACGGTCGCCATGTAGGAGCTGTGGAGCTGTTGCGAGCGGGCGCGCTCCTGCTTGAAAGTCTCGCTCAGGTCGGCCGCGTAGCGCTCGAGCTGGCGCTCCTTGTCCGCCGACTCGCGTTGTTGGCGGGCAAGCTCTGTGCGCAGCCGCTCGATCTCCTGCTGGAGCTCGCTCTCGGGCCGTACGGGCATCGACACGGAAGCGTAGCTCTAGCCCTCCCCGTGGAGCGCGGCGAGCAGCGCGGTCCCTGCCTGCTCCACGGGCACGAGCTCGATCCCGAGCTGCTCGATACCCGGCGGTGGCGGCGCGACGCCGTCGGAGAAGAGGATCACCGCGCGGCGCAAGCGGCGGCCGCGCAGGTCGAGTGCATGGAGGATCGCCTGTGGACTGCGGATCCCTGCGTCCACCAGCGCGACCTCGAAGCGCCGCTCGCGACAGACCCTCACCGCAGCGGGACCGCTCGTCTCCCAATGGTGCTCGATCCCCAGCTCGCGGAGCTCGGGCTCGAGCGCGCCGCGCATCTCGTCGCGACCGACGACGAGTACCCGAGAGCGTCCGGCGAGCACGGCCGCTCCGAGGACTTCGCGGAGCTCATCGGCGTCGATCGGCTTGCCCACGACCCATTCGCCCGCGAGCTCCCGGCGTCCGGAGCAGACCGAGACGAAGACGATCGGGGTGGCGCGCAGGCGTGCATCCGCGCGCATCTCGCTCAAGACCTCGAAGCCGTCCATCCCCGGCATCAGGATGTCGAGTGTCACCGCGTCGAAGCGATCCTCGCGCAGCCGCGCGAGCGCGGACTCGCCACTCGCGACGATCTCGGCCTCGACGTCGAGGGCGGCGAGCTGGCCGGCGATCAGGCCCGCGATCTCGGGCTCGTCGTCCACTACGAGCACGCGCCGGCCCCGCATCGCCGTGAGCGACCGTGCAGTGTCAGAGGCCCCGACCGCGCATGGCAGGAGAACGCGGAACGTGGTGCCCTCTCCGACCTTGCTCTCAACCTCGATCTGGCCCTTCTGGAGGTCCACCAGCGACTTCACGATCGACAGGCCGAGCCCCGTGCCCGGTGCGCCCGTTCCGCCATCACGGCCGCGGTAGAAACGCTCGAACATGTGCTCTACCTCGTCCCTGGTCATGCCCGGTCCGTGGTCCTTCACCACGACCTCGATCCACGCGTGGTTGGCATGCACGCTGACCTCGATCGCCCCGCCCTCGTCGCTGTAGAGATGGGCGTTGGTAAGCAGGTTGGCCACGATCTGGCGAACGCGGCTCGCGTCCGCAAGCGCGGCCGGGAGGGCCGAAGCGATGTGCACCTCGAGCCGCTGGCGCTTGTCGGCGAGCTGGGGTCCCATCAACTCGGCGACTTCACGGACCTCCTCGCCGACGTCGATCGGCCGCCGGTCCAACTCGAAGCGATCGGCCTCGATCCGGGCCACGTCGAGCAGATCGTTGACGAGGTCGACGAGTCGGTCCGTCGAGCGCAGGATGATGTCGACGAAATCGCGCTGACGGTCGGTGAGGTCGGGGGAGCGCTCGAGCAGCTCGACAAACCCCTTGATCGAAGTCAGCGGACTGCGAAGCTCGTGCGATGCGGTGGCGACGAACTCGCTCTTGGCACGTTCGAGGCGCGTGCGCTCGCTCATGTCCCGAACCGTCCAGACGACGGCGTGGCTGCCCTCGCCCAGCGTCGCCGCGGTGACCGCAAGGGTCCGACCGGCGTACTCCACGGTGGTCTCGCCGGCGAGCGCCGTCGTCAGGGGCGGCAGCGGGCTGTCGTTGTCGTCGATGTGGCTACCAGGAACGAGTCCGGGAAGGAGCTCGCGCACGCGGGGGTTGACCGTGTCGATCGTGCGCGCGTCGGACTCCGTCACGATCAGCGCATCGCCGAGGCTTTCGATCGTGGCGGCCAGCCGGTGGCGCTCGTGCTCGAGCCGTTGCTGGGCGTTTGCCAGGTCGGCACTCATGGCATTGAATGCGGCTCCGAGGTCCTGTAGCTCTCGGGGTCCCGTCGGAACCACTGGCACGCCGAGCTCGCCGGCGGCCAGCCTGCGCGTCGCCGTGACGAGGGCGTCGAGGGGGCCACGCATCGAGCGGACCAGGAGCGTGATCAGCGCGAGCGCGACGATCACAGCGAGCGCCGCCGCAATCGCCACCAGGACGATATCCCGTCGTGATGCGGACCTCGCGGCGCTGTGCGCACTCGCCTGGCGGGCCTGCTGGCGGTTCTCCAACTGAGCGGCGACCACCCAAGCGCGCGCGAGCGGTCCGTTTGGCGCGGCGGCTGCCGCGAATCCCTTGCTGGCCGCCAGCCGCCGCGCCTGGCGCTCGGCTGCGGCCTGCTCGGCGACGAGTCGGGCGCTGACCGGGTCTGCGGAGGCGAGCCTCGCGGCAGTCCGCGCGGCGGCGTCGTAGTAGGCCGCGGCGGCGCGGCGGGCGGTGCCGGCGACAATGCCGCCGATCCCGCCGAGCGCCTCCTCGTCGACGGCTCCGGCCGCTAGCAGGCTCGATGAGCTGGCGGTCGCGAGCGCCGAGCTGCTCTCGAGCGTGCTCTCATAACCCTGCCTGGCGCTGTAGAGGTTCGCGACCCCGACCGCGGCGAGTACCGCGAGCGCGACCGTCAGAGCGATGAGCGTGACGCGGAGAGACCGGGCGATGGATAGGCGCTGCATGCCAAAGCGAGCGTAGCGCCGGCGGTGCACGGAATACCGGAGTGTCGACCTTCCCCGTGCAACTACCATCTCCGCGATCAGCCTTCCCCGGGCGTGGACCGTCTGCTCCGCGCAGCCAGCGGAGGAAGCCTTGGGAGCGCCGAGCGCGCAGGGCGGCGCCCGCGACAGCGAGTATTCGACGATCAGTACAACAACACCGCGCGCGGCGGACGTGGTCGAGTAACGCGACTGTGAGTAGCGTTAATCGACCAGGCTCAGACCGGACCTCGGAGGCGGCCGGTTCTGGCCGCGTCGTCTCTTCGCGGACCGCCGAGCACCCGACCGCACCTCGGAAACGATCCAGGTCAACGGGATCCGCACGATCTCAATGCGGCGTCTCACGACAGGTGCTGGCGGTGCGCCACCGCGGCCGCCTGCGTCCGGGTCTGGACTCCGAGCTTGCTGAGGATCCGCGAGACGTGCACGCTGGCCGTCTTCTCGGCCATGAACAGCGCCGCGCCGACCTGCCTGTTGGTTGCTCCCTGGGCGACGAGTGCGAGTACCTGCTGCTCACGCGGAGTGAGACCGAACGGATTGATGGACTCGGCGTTGGCAGCGGGCTCGGCTCGTGCGGCCCCGGGCGCAGACATGTCCAGGCGCGCGCGACCCGACAGGCTCGTGACCTCGCCGGCGAGCCATAGTGCTCCGAGTGCTCGCGCGGTCTGAAGGGCCGCCCGCGCGACCGGCTCGGCTGCGTCTCGATCGCCAGCCTCGACGAGCGCTTCGCTCTCGCGCCAGCGAGCGACCGCGGCGGGATACGGCCGCTCGAGCCCGTCCCACGCGCTCGCCGCCCTGTGCCACAGCGCGGCGTTGTTGCGGCCGCGGGCTCGGGCGAGCTCGGCCACTCCGACCGCACGCCACGCCGCCTCGACCGGGCCGCCGGACTCAGCCGCGGCCTGCAACCGCCGCATGTGGATGCGCGCGCGCGCGAGCGCGTCGCGGCCGTCTGCGCGGTCGCCCAGGTCACGGGCCCGCAGCGCCCGGTCCGCCTCGACGCTGAGCCCCACCGCCGTGACGCGCGCGATGCGCATGACGTCGTCGGTGCACAGCTCCAGACGATCGAGTGCCTGATCGACCGTCGCTCGCGCTCCGGCAAGGTCGCCCCGACGACGGCGCAGCTCGCCGTAGAGCGCGCCGAACACGCCGTGCCACTGCGGCTCGACCGAGGCCGCGACAATCGGCTCGACGGCTTCCAGGCAGCGCTCAGCGAGATCCTCGTCCCCGGCACCGAGAGCGAGCTCCGCCTCGCGCAGGTGGCGGAACAAGAGATGAAGCCCGACGAGGCGCGCGGGCGGTGCTCCGAGGTGGGCCCGAGCCGTCTCCCAATCTCCCGCCTCGAAGGCGATCTCAGAAACGGTCAGCATCATCCAATTGCGGATGCGCGTCACTCGTGAGGGGATCGCGGCCAAGCCCTCCCTCGCGGTCGCCAGTCCGCTGGCCGACCGTCCCGCGAGGTTCAGCATGTCCGAGAGATTGGCGTACGCATCTCCGAGCGCGTTCAGGTCGTCGCGTTCGCGAGAGATCTCCACGGCCCGCCTGAGGCTGGCGACTCCCGTGTCGACGTCCCCGAGCGCGATCTGCGCCATGCCGAGCGTATTGAGTATCTGCGCCTCGGCGACGCCGTCGCCCGCCGCGATGGCCGCGTCGAGCGCCTCCTCGGCGTCCTTCACCGCGTCTCGGAAGCGACCGCGCAGGAAGCGAACGCGCGCCAGCCAGGCGAGTAGCCCGGCTCGTTCGGGTCCTGAGTCCTCGGCCGGCAGCATCGCCAGCGCCCGCTGGGCGCCGGCCTGCGCCTGAGCCCCCTGATTGAGCGCCCACTGCACGCGCGCCAGGTGCGTCAGCACCGCCGAGTACCGCCGCGGATCGCCGTCCGCATCGAGCTCGCGCAGCGCCTCCTCCAGGAGCAGCTCGCCTCGGCCGCGGTCGTGACCGAGGTCGTGCGCGTCGGCCGCGAGCGTGAGCAACCCGACGTGATCGAGACACACCGCCTCCGCCGCATCGGGCACCCTCGGCCACAGCTCGAGTGCGCGCTCGGCCAAGGCCGCGGCCTCCGCATGGGCGTATGCCCGGTTGGCGGCCCTCGCCGCGAACACGGTCGCGCTCAAGGCTGCTGGTTGATCGCCGGCGGCGGCGTAGTGATGGGCGATCGTCGCGGCACGCTCGAGCTCTCCGCCGTTGACCTGCGCACCGCGCCGCTCGAGCACGTTCGCCAGCGCCAGATGAAGCTCGCCGCGTTCCCCGGGAAGCAGGTCGTCGTACAGCGCCTCGCGGAGCAACGCGTGGCGGAAGGAGAGCCGGTCATCGTCGCCCGCAACCACGACCTGCTCGGAGACCGCTTCACGAAGCGCGACCTGGAGACGTTCGCCGTCGATGCCGGTCATCGCTGCGACGGTGTCCTGATCGAGCCGTTGCCCGATGGCGATCGCGCGCAGTGAGCGCTGGGCGTCGACGGACAAGCGCTCAATCCGGAGCATGAAGGCGTCACGCAAGCTCTGCGGCGCGGCGCCGCGCCCGTCCAGGCCGGCGGCGAGGAGCTCTTCCGTATACAGCGGATTGCCCTCGCTGCGCCCAAACACCCGTTGCACGAGCTGCTCGTCCGGCGCGTCGCCGAGGATGTCGGTCAGTGCTTCGGTCAGCTCGACGCGGTCGAACGGCGCCAGGTCGATCCGCCGCGCGCGCTCGAGGCGCTCGAGCTCGGCGAGCAGTGGCCGCAGCGCGTGACGGCGATGCAGCTCGTCGCTCCGGTAGGTGAGCAAGAGCATCACGCGCTCCTGTCGCAGGCTGCGGGCGACGAACTGGGCGAAGGTCCGGGTGGAGCGGTCCGCCCAGTGCATGTCTTCGAGAACGAGCGCGAGCGGACCCGAGTCGCTCAAGAGGTCGAGCAGCTCCAACACCGCCTCGAACAGCCGAAGTTGGCCCGCCGGATCGTGCTCCGCGGCCGGTGGGCGGCCGTCGCCGAGCGCCGGCAGCAGCGCCGCGAGCTGTGTCCTGCTGCCCGGGCTGAGGGCATCGAGCGCCGGATGGTGCTGTCGGACGAGTGGCCGCAGTGCGCCGAGCAGCGGCGCGTACGGGAGCTCGCCCTCGCCGTGCTCGATGCCTTCGCCTCGGAGAACGAGCGTGTTCTGGTCGGCGACGCGGCGCTCGAACTCGCCGACGAGGCGAGTCTTTCCGACCCCTGAATCGCCGCCGATGAGGACGAGCACCGGCTGGCGATCCGCCGCCTCGCCGAGTGCCAGCTCAAGCTCGGCGAGCTCGCCGGTGCGACCGACGAAGTGGCTGCTCGTGAGCCTTGCCCGCATGGCCGAAGTATCGCCGCAAGGCGACTGCTGGTGCGAACGAGGGTAGGCGGCGGGTACGTTGCTCGCGGCCGGCTCTGTCGGCAGCGCGGCGAATGTCGTCTGTGCGCGCCGCCGATAATGCTCTGCTGAGGTCGGGGTGCATCGAAGGCTCCTATCAGTTGACTCCACGAACGTCAGGATGAACTGAGAGGTGCGCGCGCACATCGGCAGTTCGCAGCCAATGCGCGCCCCGTGCGCCTTAGTTACAGGCCGCCAACGCTTAGCCCGGAGTCTCCTGTTCCGCAGCCGCGCGTCGGCCGGATTCGCGTCCTTCCGGAGCGCGCCCCGGGGGCTGCGTCGGGGGCTCGCCGGCGGTGATCTCGGGAATCGGGAAGCTCGCGGGGTCGCTCGTGGTGAGACTGAACGGCCGGCCGTGATGGATGAGCTCGAGCGCCGGTCCGCGTCGGAGCGTGTAGCGGGCCGTTCGCTGGGTCATCTCCGCTCGGAGCCGGCTTCCGCGATAGGAGATGCCGAACGCCAGCCGGGTGAGTTGCCGGGGTAGGCGGGGACTGAAGCTCAGAGTGCCCCCATGATCACGCATGCCGCCGAATCCGGCGACCGCGACAATCCATGTGCCCGCCAGCGAGGCGATGTGCAGACCGTCGCGGGTATTGTGTTCGAGGTCCTCGAGGTCCATCTGCGACGCCGCTATGAAGTAGTCGTAAGCGAGCTGGAGGTGTCCGGTCTCCGCCGCAATCACGGCTTGCGTACAGGCCGACAGCGACGAGTCCCGCACTGTGATCGCCTCGTAGTAGGCGAAGTCGCGGGCCTTCTCCGCGGGCGTGAACGCGTCGCCGCGCAGATGGAGGGCGAGCACGAGATCGGCCTGTTTGATGACTTGCTTGCTGTAGAGATCGAAGTAATGAAAGTGCAGCAGGAGGGGATAGCGGTCGCCGGTTGCCGCGAAGTCCCACTTCGCATGATGGGTGAAGTCAGCGTCTTGTGGATGGACGCCCAATCCCTCGTCGTAGGGCACGACCATGCCATCGGCCGCGCGACGCCACGCTCCGACCTCCTCAGCACCGACGCCCAGCCGCTGAGACTCCTGCGAAGCGTGCTCCGAGGCGTCGGCAGCGGCGCGCAGGTTCTGCTGCGCCATCAGGTTCGTGAACACGTTGTCGTCGACGAGCGCGCTGTACTCGTCAGGCCCTGTGACACCGTCGATGTGAAACCCGCCGTCAGCGTCGTAGTGGCCCAGCGCTGCGAACAGACGAGCAGTTTCGATCAGCAGCTCGAGTCCCTCTGAGCGCTCGAATTGCTCGTCGCCTGTCGCGCGGGCATAGCGAATCGCAGCGTCGGCGATGTCGGCGTTGATGTGCACAGCCGCGGTCCCGGCTGGCCAATACGCGGAGCACTCTTCGCCGGCGATGGTGCGCCATGGGAACGCCGCGCCCTGCAGGCCGAGCTGCTCGGCTCGGCCACGGGCGGCGGGTAGCGTGCTGTGTCGCCACCTCAGCACGTCGCGAGCCGCCGTCGGCGCTGTGTAGCTGAGCACCGGGAGCACGAACGATTCGGTGTCCCAAAACGCATGGCCGTCATAGCCCGTGCCCGTGAGTCCCTTGGCCGCGACCGCCCGGCCCTCCGCGCGCGCGGCCGACTGCAACACGCCGAACAGCGCGAACCGCACAGCCTGTTGCAGGTGCGGATCGCCGTCGATCTCGACGTCAGCACGGTCCCAGAAATCGTCGAGGTATGACCGCTGCGCCGCGAGGAGACCGTCCCAACCAGTATGAGTCGCTTCGGCGAGCGCGGCGTAGGCCTGCGCGCGAACCGAGTCCAGTCCGCGCCTGCTCGACCAGCTGTAACCGAGCAACTTGACGACGCGGAGCTTCTGTCCTGGCTTCAGATCTGCCGCGAGCGTCAGGCGCGCGAAGTCGTCGAGGGCCTCGGCCCTGGTGGTCAAGTTCGGGGGGCCCTCGATCACGTGATCCATCGTGGCCGTCATCAGCAGTCCGCTCTCGCGGGTGGCGTGGGCCAGCATCCCGCGCGTCCCCTCGGCGAACGATGCCCGAGCAACCAACGGCGCGCCCATTGCGGCAGCTGCCCGTGGGTCCGCGCTCCCGCCGTCGTCCGTGTTGCCGTTCGCGATCAGGTCGGACTCAACCACGATCCGCGCCGCGTGCTCGACCTCGACCTCGTACCGGATCGCGGCGATCGCACGCTGCGTGAACGACACCAGCCGGGTTGACGAGACGCGGACACGCCGGCCCATCGGAGACTCCCAGTGCACACGGCGCTCGAGCACGCCCCGGCGCAAGTCGAGGACCCGCTCGTGGGAATGCAGCTGACCGTAGCGCACGTCGAGCAGCTCGTCGTCGACCAGGAGGCGCAGCAGCTTGCCGTCGGTCACGTTGATGACGATCTGTCCGGCCTCGGGATATCCGTAGCCTGCCTCGGCGTAGGGCAACGGCCGCTGCTCGTGAAAGCCCGCGAGGTAGGTGCCCGGGAGTGCCGACGGCTCGCCCTCGTCGAGGTTCCCACGCAACCCGAGATTGCCGTTCGAGAGCGCGAAGACCGACTCGGACTGAGCGAGCAGATCGAGCCGAAGCTCGCGCTCGGGCAGCGACCAGGGGTCGACCTGATATTGCTCCTGGTCGATCACAGCAGCTCGGCCAGGTCCGCGACGACGACGTCCGCCCCATGGGCGAGCAGCGCCTGCCGCTGCCCCACGCGGTCGACGCCGACGACGAAGCCGAAACCGCCGGCGCGCCCGGCCTGGACCCCAGCGAGCGCGTCCTCGAACACCGCGCTCTGTGTCGGCTCGGCACCGAGCGCCCGAGCTCCGGCGAGAAACGTGTCGGGCGCCGGCTTGCCTCGCAGACCCTCGCGTTCGGCGACGACGCCATCGATCACGGCGTCGAACAGCTCATCGATGCCCGCAGCGCGCAGCACGTCGCGGCAGTTGGCGCTGGATGAGACCACGGCACTTGGGAGCCCTGCCGCACAGACGGCGTGGACATAGCGCACCGAGCCTTCGTATGGCTGGACGCCATGATCGTGGATCAGCTTCAAAACCAGCTCGTTCTTGCGGTTCCCGAGCCCGTCGACGGTCGCCGCTCCTGGTGGATCCGCGGACGTGCCCTGAGGCAGCTCAATGCCACGCGAGGCGAGGAACGAGCGGACGCCGTCGTAGCGGGGCTTGCCGTCGACGTACGAGTCGTAGTCCTCGACCTCGTCAAACGCACGGAAGGGCTCGCCGCCGCCTTGCGCACGCTGGCGCAGGTACGCGTCGAACATTTCCTTCCAGGCCGCGGCGTGGACCTTCGCGGTCTGCGTGAGCACACCATCGAGATCGAACAAGCACGTCCTCACCCCGTCGGGCAGACCGAGCATGCTGCATCTCCTCGTTGACGCCCTTCACGGCCGTGGCTCACCATTCGGCGTGCACTTTGTCAGGTCCGCCTCGCCGGCTTGTTAGCGCTGGGTCAAGCCGGCGGCTTCTTATCCCTCGCGACCGCCGCCTGCATCGCGTCGATCACCGTTGGGTCGAGCGTGCCTCGCGCGGCGGTCAACCCGCCCGTGTCTCCGCCCCGACCGCGCAGGATCCAGGCGATCCCGACGGCGATCAGCGCGCCTGCGATCGGTCCCACGAGATATACCCAGTAGTGCGCGAAGTCGCCGATCACCAGGTCCGGGGCGAACGACCGCGCGGGATTCATCGAGGCGCCGCTCACAGGGCTCGACCATAGCCCCGCGAGGATGATGTAGCCGCCGACGCCGAGAGCCGAGAGCGCGCCGACGTTCTGCGCCCGGGAGGCGGTGCCGAGGATCGTGCTCACGAGACCGACGGTCAGCGCAAGCTCGACGAGCATCGCCTGCCAGTCGTGGATGTGCAGGCCCGGCTCGGTCGCGCCGAGCATGCCCACCTTGCCGAACACCGCCCGCAGGAACAGGCACGCCAACGTCGCGCCGATCAGCTGCACGATCACATAACCCGGCACGCGACGCCAGGGAAAGTCACCCCTCACCGTGAAGGCGATGGTTACAGCCGGGTTCAGATGGGCGCCCGATATCGCTCCCATGAAGAGGATGATCGAGATGACCGTCAGGCCTGGCGCGGTGACGGCGGCCGAGCGGCTGATCATTCCGTGGCTGACCGCGGCCACGACGCCGCCGCCCGCCCCGGCGAGCACAAGCAGGAAGGTCCCCAGGAGCTCCGAGAACAGCCGTCGCCACTCGAGCGCCGGATCGTCGAACTGGAGCATGCCCGGGAACTCGAGCGCCATCCACGCTCGACGCCGGTCTCTGGCGTGCTCGACGGCCGCCTGTGCTTGTTCGTCTCGAGCCATCAGTCAGCTTCCGCAGGGACGGGCCGAATCTATCGGAGGCTTCGGACCGGTCCGAGGACGTGTCGAGACGATGCCGGCCCTCGCGAGGGCACAACCCCAGGGTACCGGCCAGTGAGACCTCACCCTGGGTGCCGGCGGGTGCCGACGTCACGGCTGCGGTGGCTCACCACCGGCCGCGGTGGACGACTTCCTTGAACGGCCGGCGGTTGATCTTGGTCAGTGGCGCGAGCGGCCGGTCGGCCGGGTAGCCGAGCGCGAGCAGGTAGGCGCCGCGCCGGTCGCTCGGGATATCGAGCAGTCGGCGGAGGAGATCTTGATCCCCGATCGCGGCGTGGCCGGAGCCGATGCCGAGATCGGCGGCCGCTACGGCCATCTGTAGCGTGGCTTGCCCGAGGTCGTATTCGATCAATCCAGCGCGTCGCGGCTCATCGGTGATCGGGGCAACGAGCACGATCGTCGCGGCCGAGTGAGCGATGTGGCCGGCGCCGCGCCACACGAGCGCCAGCTCGCCGAGATCGGCCTTGTCGGTAACGAGCACGAAGTCCCACGGCTGCGTGTTGGACGCAGATGGGGCGCGGCGTCCTGCTTCCAGGATGCGGTCGAGCTCGGCGTCGGGGATGGCCCGATCTGCGAATGACCGCACGTTCCGGCGGGCGCGGATGGCGTCCCAGGTTTCCATGTCACCTGTCCTTCGCGTGGAAAAGCAATGTTGCTTCATGCTACCTCCGGTCGCTCGGGGGCGGTGCCGGGTCCGCTGGCAGTGGTGGGGCCTCTGGAGCCCGCTCGTGAGCGTCGCATGACTCCGGTGCGCCGGAATCCGACCTTGTCGTGCTTCACCGCGCGCACGACCGCCTTGCGCGTAGCCGGCATCGGTCGCGACCGGCGGCCGTCTGTTGGCGTGCAGCCGGATCGGTTGCGACGCGGCGGGCCTCGGTCGGCGTGCGGCTGCGCACACCGCCCGACGGCCGCGCACGCCGCCTGACCGCTGCGCGTAACATGGGTTGTCCGGCGGATCGCCAACTCGGCCCGGGCCTCATGCCCAGCCAGGCAACGCGCCGGCGTTAGCGCCGGCGGCCAGTCCCGGTGGTCGGGAGTGTCACGCCACCCAGGCAGACACAAACCCTGGGACGTATGTAGTCAG